>JALQYJ010000004.1 GCA_023254175.1 Runella sp.
GTTTATTTCTTTGAAAGGCAAAAAACAGGGTATCGAATTCTCGATACCCTGTTTTTATATCATCAGACTATCGTCTGATGATGTTAAATGTTTTGCTTTTTTGCCTCACTTGCAAGTTTGCCCATTTATTTATTAGGCTGAGCTGTATAACGCAAATAAGGTTTCACAATTCGCAAATCACTGTATTTTTTCTGAGCGTCCTCAGTTGATACCGCAGGAACCACAATCACATCTTCCCCTGGTTTCCAGTCGGCAGGAGTAGCAACTTGATTATACGCCGTCAATTGAAGCGAATCAATCACTCGAAGAATTTCATTAAAGTTGCGGCCTGTGGAGGCAGGGTACGTAAGGGTAAGCTTTATTTTTTTGTCAGGTCCAATCACAAATACCGAACGAACCGTTGCTTTTTCACTGGCATTGGGGTGAATCATGTCATAAAGGGTTGCCACATTACGGCTTTCATCAGCAATGATTGGAAAATTGACCTCGGTATTATTTACCTCGTTAATATCGGGCACCCACCGTGAATGCGAATCCAAATCATCGACACTCACTGCAATCACCTTTACATTTCTTTTTGCAAATTCACCCCTCAAAAGAGCTGTTTTTCCAAGTTCGGTAGTACAAACTGGAGTAAAGTCAGCAGGATGCGAAAATAACAATCCCCATGAATCGCCTAACCATTCGTGAAAACTGATGGAGCCTTGAGTTGTATCAGCCTGAAAATCAGGAGCAATATCGCCTAATCTGAGTGACATAAAAAAAGAGTTTTTGGTGGAACAATCTATTTTTACTTATAAACTATCGATTTTGTATTTTATATTCGATAATTGAGAACCTCTCTAGCAAAGAGGCTCTACAAAAATAATACAAACCTGCACGAATTTTTGTTCCAACGATAAAAATTAAAAACTAAAACTTGCTTCACTTACGTTATTGCAAATAATCGTTGCAGTGACAGTCAGCCCATGTTTTTGAAATACATCCTCTATCTCTCGATTTTCTTCATTCCCTTGTCTACACTCGCCAATGCGTTTGAAAACGATACTACGCAAGTTGGCAAAGTAGAGGCCTTTCATCGTGCCAAAACCTTAGGTTGGCTCAAAGAAATATTCTCAAGTAGTGAAGATAGTTTAAGACGAGGCCCCAACCTCACGTATACCCTCAACTGGGATGCAAGGAGTTCTTTTATTGATAAAAAATACGTAAATATTTGGGGAGTTAATACTGGAATAAAATTTGGGCGTAAAAGGCATGAACTTACCGTTGGCTATTATTGGCTTACCTTTAATTCGTTTCTTAGGCTCATTGACTTTAGAAAAAACGCCTCAAAACTGATTAATTTAGGCTACTATACCCGAACCGACCTCTACTTTTTTAGCCTCATGTATGTTCCCAAAATCATTGAAAATAAACGTTGGCGGTTTAGTATACCCGTAGAGCTTGGGGTTGGTGCTACCCAAAGTTCAAGCAATAAACTGCTTAATGATTTAATGATTTGGAAAAGAAACGACTTTTTTATGCCCGCACAAGTCGGTTTATATTTGAAATGGAAAGCCACTCGATGGGCTGGGTTTAGTGCACAAGGAGGGTATAGATATGCCTTGTACCAACAAAATTTGCCAACCAATTACAACGGGCCCTATTACAGTATAGGGTTTACCGTGGAAAGTGAAGTTTTTACTGATTCTTACCATTGGGCAAAAAAAACAATAAAAAAACGTAAAGAGAGGCAGGGAAAATAGCCATTTTTTTGACTTATTCGCAACATGAAAAAGATTGTCACTTTCGGTCAAATCATGATGCGGTTATCGCCGCCCGCTTTTGCGCGTTTTAGCCAAGCCCATAGTTTCGATATTACTTATGCGGGAGGTGAAGCCAACGTCGCTATTGCTACTGCTCAGTGGGACGTTCAAGCCGTCCACGTAACTCGTTTTCCCAACAATGACATTGGGAAAGCTGCCATCATGTACCTACGCAAATATGGCCTCGACACCTCCGAAATTCAATTAGGTGGTGACAGAATGGGAATCTATTTTGTAGAAAACGGTGCCAATGCGCGGGCAAGTCAGGTTATTTATGACCGTCTTAATGATTCATTTTGTACACTTACTCCCGACCAGTTTGATTGGGAACGCATCCTGACAGGAGCCGATTGGTTCCATTTTACAGGTATCACCCCTGCCCTTTCCGAAAGCGCCGCCCAAGCCTGTTTGGACGCCGTAAAAACCGCTCGGCAATTGGGCGTTAAAATTTCGGCAGATGTTAATTACCGCAAAGGGTTATGGAATTGGGGAAAAACTCCGCAGGAGGTCATGCCCGAGCTCGTTTCTTATTGCGATTTGATTGTTTGCGGAAATAGCAATGCCGACGATTTGTTTGGGATTAAACCCCTAACCGAAGATAAAAATAAATGGGTATCCACGTCGAGACAAATCATGGAACGCTACCCTTCTATTAAATTGATTTTGGATACAAAACGTGATTCTATCAGTGCTTCTCATAACCAATTGAAGGGTAAAGCGTGGAACGGTGAGAAGTTTTACAAAACGACGACCTACGATATACACCACATCGTTGACCGTATAGGAAGTGGAGATGCTTTTATTGCAGGTTTTTTATTCGGATATGATTATTTCGACCAAAGTGTTCAACACGCCCTAGAATTTGCCACTGCTGCAGCCTCCCTAAAGCATACTGTTGAGGGTGATTTTAACCTTGTTTCAATCGATGAAGTAGAGCGTTTGGCTGCTGGCGATAGTTCAGGCAAACTTTCTCGATAGACACGTTTTATATAAAATTTTCTTTTATAAATTACTATTTCTAGTTTCGTAGTCGTAAGAGCAAAACTCTCTAACTATGAAACTATTTTTTTATCATCTATTTTCTTCATTAGCTCACTTGCCTTATTCTCTCCCTTCCGCAAATTGCGACGGCTTCAAGCGATTTATGCGCATCACAATAAGCTTTCTCGAGTCTCCCACCTCGCCTAAAACGACTCAAACAATTGACTATTTTAGATTTGAATCATAATCAATTTAGTATTTTACCTTCATTTACCTTTTACGGAAGTCCCTACCCTATGTTGCTAAGTCGCTCAAGGCCCGTAATGGAGACCTTAACCCAAAACAAAACGGACATTTCGTACTAAAGTATTTTGAGAAAGTTGTTGCAAAAATCGAATAGAAGGGTCATATTTGCATCCCGTTTGGGGATGTAGCTCAGCTGGCTAGAGCGCTTGCATGGCATGCAAGAGGTCGTGGGTTCGAATCCCATCTTCTCCACCCTGAAAATCAAAGAGTTACGACTACAATCGTAACTCTTTTTTGTTTCTGCTCAAATATTTCAGGTTTGTTTGAGTATCACTAAAGTCGTTATTTATGCAAAATTTAGCTATCTACAAGTGAAATTAATTATTTAACAACGTTTCTTCAACCTTACAGAATCGCTTATTTTACTATTCCTCTAACTTTAATATCATAAATATCGTTGAACCAAACTCGTTTGAACATCTGATTTACTTTGTCTTCAGTCAATTTATTGTAGAGGTCGAGTTTTGTATTTATAAAATTAAGCAACTCATTATCAATCTCTTCATTGAATTTATCCTGTATATTGTCCTTGCTATTTCGGTCATTGAAATAGCTCATCAATTCAGTATTGGCATAGATATTATTTTTCATACGCTCAAACTCAACTTTATCCTCTTCTTTCAAATCTAAGCCGTAAGTTTCATTCAATACTTTAATTATTTGAGTCAGCCACTCAAATTCGTCTTCGTTGGTTTGTCCAGCTCCGCCCGCAGTCATACCCTTCATGGCATTATTAGTGCTTTCAAGAGCCAAATCTGTTGTAAATTGATGTTGGAGTTTATAACTATCCAAATCTATTTCTTCCAATACTTCTGTGGGCAATGAGCTATTTGATACTGGTAGTTTTTTATATAAATCTGATAAAAACACATAGTATTTTTCTAACTCAACATCTGTAAAAGTTATAATTTGAGAAAGAAAGCGATAAAGCCGAACGAATGTCTTAATATTGGCCTTAAACTCCACTTTCTGTTCATCATCAAGTTGAGCGTTATATCTTTTTACAACTTCATTCAGAATAGGTTGGAGTTTTTCTTTATTATCGCCCTTTACAAAAAATAGTTGAGCATAGGCTTCCAAATCATTCTGATAAATAAGATTAAATGCCTCAACTCTCTGCTGAACATCGTATAAACTATTAGGGTCGGTTTGGTCATCGAGCTCCATGTAGTTACTCCCGTAGTACATCTGAAAGTCGGCTTGTACTTTTTCGGGGTCGTTTACAAAGTCAAGTACCATTGTGCTATCCTTGCCTTGTGTCGTACGATTTAAACGACTTAGGGTTTGTACGGTGCTTGTTCCTCCTAATTTCTTATCAACAAACATGGTATGCAGCAACGGTTCATCAAAACCTGTTTGATACATGTTAGCAACAATTAAGATTCTGAATTGAGGGAGCTTAAGGGCATCAGGAATATCAACTTTACCACCCAAATTATTCATGTTTTCTTTGGTGTAGTCTTCGTTGGTTTCGGCATCTGTGACAGTACCGCTAAATGCTACCAAAGCACCATACGGTAGCTTCATTTCTCGCATAATATCGTCAAACTTACGCTTGAATCTTACTGCGTGAAGTCTCGAACGAGTTACGAGCATGGCTCGTGCTTT
>JALQYJ010000013.1 GCA_023254175.1 Runella sp.
GCGTATAAAAATCTTTATATTTTTCCTTTCGAAGGACACAAGAAAAAACACGGTGAATCAGCGACCGCACGGGATTTCTATGATTCAAACAAGAGAATATGTATAATTTTCGTCATAGAAGTAAAATACCATTTAATAAATATTTCTTAAAGACGTGATTCCGCTTAAAATCGGGCAGTTCCGCAAAAATTTCTTTCCAGTCCATCCACAAAAATACTACTTATCCCCCTGTTTCTCCATTTTTGTCTATAATTGCACTTTCTAAGTGCGTTTAACCTATTTTTTTGTTAAAAATCCTAAAAAAGCGAGAACTTTGTCTAAGTAAGCCTTAAATTGATGAGAATTTGGTGTTGGTGCCTATTTATTCATCACCCAACTTCGTAAGCTTCGATTGCATGAAACTATTAGATCGCTATATTCTTAAAAACTTTCTCATTACTTACGTTTTTACGGTACTCATCACGTTGCTTATTATCTGCGTAATTGACTTCACCGAAAAAATCGACAACTTCCGTAAGTTCAACCCACCCGCGAGCGAGATTCTACTTGACTACTACGCCAACCTCATTCCCTATTACGCCAACTACCTTAGTCCACTGTTGGTATTTATTGCTACCGTGTTCTTTACGGCTCGGATGGCGGCTCGCAGCGAAATCATTGCCATTTTTAGTAGTGGCATGAGTTTTTTTCGGATGCTAGTTCCTTATTTTATTGGTTCGGCGATGTTGGCTTTATTTACCTTTTACATGGTAGGGTGGGTAATTCCCAGAGCCAACAAAATCCGATTGGGTTTTGAATACAAATACATCGAAGACCAATATTATTTCAATCAGCGCAATTTTCACATTAAAGTAGCTCCTAAGCTTTACGCTTACCTTGAAAGCTACAATAACGCCTCACTGACAGGCTATAAGTTTACACTCGAACGCATCGAAGGCAATCAATTGAAAGAAAAGCTTACTTCTGACCGCATTGTTTGGGAGCCTAAAAAGAAAAAATGGACGGTTTTTGATTATCGAATCCGCAAAATTGACGGACTTACTGAGACCATTACCCAAGGGACACAGATAGATACTACCCTCAACCTCAGTCCCAAAGACTTTGAAAATGACAAGAATCGCTTCGAAGAGCTAACGCTGACGCAGCTCAATGACTATATTGATTTGCTAAAACTTCGCGGAGCCGACGGGGTCGAAACCTATTTGCTCGAAAAATATACCCGTTTTACCCACCCCTTTGCCTTCATCATCCTAACCATTATAGGGGTGGTCGTATCTGCCCGAAAAAGCCGCCGTGGTTCAGGTTTACAGATTGCGTTTGGGTTTATCTTAGCCTTCGTCTATCTGTTGTTTTTTATGTTGGCCAAAGGGATTGCCGAATCGGGTACGATTCCCGCTATCGTGGCGGTATGGCTGCCTAACATCATTTTTGCAGCGATTGGTTTTGTGTTGTACAAGACATTACCGAGGTGAAAAATATTTTCATACTTTTGGTAAAGATTGCTATACGATTCGTATTCCTATCAAATCCAAAAACAAAGGTAAAAGCGCAGAGGTGCGAGCCATCACATACGTTAAAATCATAGGCGAAGCTGATTATTTACTCAGTATTTATGATAAAAGTGAACAAACTACCATTTCAAAAAGAGAAATCATTATTCGACTTAACTCAATCAACAAACCCAAATGACTAGGTTTTTTCTCCCTCTCTTTTGCTGCCTACTCGGCGCATTTTCACCGCTGATTGCCCAGCCCCCCGCTGCCAACTACCACGCTAATTCTCGTTTTGAGCAAATGGGAACTGCCCTACCAACGCCCAATACTTACCGCACTGCATCAGGAGCACCAGGCAAAGAATATTGGCAAAACCGCGTTGATTATGACATCAAAGCCGAAATTGACGATGAAAAACAACGCCTTACGGGCTCGGAAGTTGTAACGTATTTCAACAACTCTCCCGACGAGCTACGGTATTTGTGGATTCAGCTTGACCAAAATCTTTTTGCTAAAAACTCAATGGCAAATCAGACACGTACTAGCTCCATCAACGAAAAAGGAATGCCTGCTGCGTCTATGACTCGTTCGATGGTTGACAAGGACTATGGCCATAAAGTTACGGCTGTAAAAGACCCTAAGACGGGGCAAGCCCTCCGTTATCGTATCAATGAAACCATGATGCGTATTGATCTCAACGCTCCTATTCGTTCGGGTCAATCAGTAAGTTTTCAAATTGATTGGAATTTCAATATCACCGACTTCCGCTTTGCCCAAGGCGCTCGCGGTGGTGCTGAGTTTTTTGCCAAAGATGGTAACTTCATTTACGAAATCGCTCAGTGGTTTCCGCGTGCTTGCGTATATGACGACGTCAACGGCTGGCAAAACAAGCAGTTTCTGGGCCAAGGCGAGTTTACATTACCATTCGGAAATTATAAAGTAGCTATCACTGTCCCCAACGACCACATCGTAGGTGCGAGTGGAGAGCTTCAAAACGCTTCGCAAATCCTTTCTTCGGAACAATTGAAACGTTTAGAAAAAGCCCGCGCTACGTTCGATAAGCCTGTTTTGATTGTCAACCAAGACGAAGCAACTAAAAACGAAGCCAACAAACCCAATGGTAAAAAGACTTGGGTATTCAAAGCTGACAATGTCCGTGATTTTGCATTCGCTAGTAGCCGTAAGTTTATTTGGGATGCCATGAACGTAGAACTCAACGGCAAAAAAGTACTTGCCATGTCGTTTTATCCTAAAGAAGCCAATCCGCTTTGGGGACAATATTCAACCATGTTGGTGGCGCATACGGTAAAAACCTACTCAAAATTCACCTTCGACTACCCCTATCCAGTAGCGCAGTCGGTACACGGCCCCGTGGGGGGAATGGAATACCCGATGATTTCGTTCAACGGAGCTCGCCCCGATGCTGACGGAACGTATTCGGAAGGTATCAAAAACTTTTTGATTCAGGTGGTTATCCACGAAGTAGGGCACAACTGGTTTCCAATGATTGTGAACTCTGACGAGCGCCAATGGTCGTGGATGGACGAAGGCTTGAACTCGTTCATGGAGTATTTGACGACCAAAGAATGGGATCGCAACCTCGGTGGAGACGTGGCTGAGCCTCAAAATATCACCGAATACATGCGTACCGAGCAAAGCAAGCAAGTACCTATCATGTCAAGTTCTGATAACATCATGGGCTTTGGTCCAAATGCCTACACCAAACCTGCAACGGGCTTAAACATTTTGCGCGAGACGATTATGGGACGTGAATTGTTTGATTATGCCTTCAAAGAATACGCCAACCGTTGGAAGTTTAAACACCCAACCCCTGCGGATTTCTTCCGTACAATGGAAGATGCTTCGGGCGTGGATTTGGATTGGTTCTGGAAAGGG
>JALQYJ010000039.1 GCA_023254175.1 Runella sp.
GATCTCGTCAGGCCGCCAAGGGCTGCGTCGATAGCACCTTGCCGTAATCACGGGCTGAAATGCATTTAAAAAGCACTGTGAACACCCACACACATCTAAGGAAAGAGGGATGAAGCCAAGATGGAAATACGGTAGTTGGATGAAGCCCATTCAAGGCAGGTTGGGCAATATCTGACCAAAGGCCACACTGCAACAGCAACGACAATGAACCTTCTACCACCGACTTTTGAAATAACAACATTCGTTTGACATCCGCGTGATGGATAATCAACGTCTGAGGTTGCGTAGGGTCTTTGGCCACGATGGGTCTGCCTTGCGGGCGTTCTTTGGCATACGCCAACGAAGCGTGGTAGGCCGCCGTACCGATAGCCGCCGCGTTGGTACCTACCCCCACACGGGCTTCGTTCATCATCTGGAACATATAACTCAGTCCTTTATGCTCCTCTCCCACCAAATAGCCAAAACATTCTGCATCCGAACCAAACATCAAGTGCGCAATAGGCGCCCCTTTGTAGCCCATTTTATGATATACCCCCGCCGTAGTGACATCGTTAGGCACCAGCCCTTCAGTCGTGACGCGTTGCTGAGGCACCACGAACAACGAGATTCCTTTGGTTCCCGCAGGCCCTCCTTTTATTTTGGCCAATAATAAATGAACCACATTTTCGCACGCGTCATGGTCACCGCATGAGATAAAGATTTTCTGCCCTTGTATTTTGTAGATACCTGCGGTTTCGGTAGGCTCGGCGCTGGTAGAAATATCTGACAACGAGCTTCCTGCGTTGGGCTCAGTCAAGGCCATGGTTCCTTGCCACCGACCGTTGTACATGTTGGGTGTATAAGTATCAATGAGTTCAGAAGAGCCAAAACTCCGAATCAAGTTGGCGGCCCCCGTAGTCAAAAATGGGTACACACTAGCCGAATAATTGGCGGCTTGAAAAATAAACGCTGCCGCGTTATGAACCGTCACGGGGAGTTGCTGCCCGCCTTCTTCGTAACGAAACGTGGCATTTATCCAGCCATCTTCCCCAAACCGCCGCATGATGGCTTTCATCCCTTCGTGAACACGGATTTTTCCATCAACCAGTTGGGGTTCGTTTCGGTCCATCTCGGTCAACAAGGGGCGCAGCATTTTATCAGCGATTTGCTCGGCAGCATCCAGTACCATGTCAAACGACTCCCGATTGTGGTCCTGGAAATACGGATATTTTGCCAACTGCTCTACATTAAGGAGCTGATATAGGTTAAACTGAAGGTCGCGTTTTGAGAAAAACATACAGCGAAAATAATCAGATTTGTGGTTAAATGACAAAAAGAAAGTCGGCCCAACGACCGACATTCTTGACTACCGAGTAATGGATAGCTTTACGATTTTGCTTCATCCCGTAAGGCTTTCCGCAGAATTTTACCTACGTTGGTTTTAGGCAACTCAGTACGGAACTCAATGTGTTTAGGACATTTGTAAGCCGTCAAGTTTTCGCGGCAATAGGCCATAATTTGCTCCTTGGTAAGATTCTCGTCTTTTTTTACGACAAAAATCTTCACTGCTTCGGTTGTTTTTTCGTCAGGAACACCAATACAGGCTACTTCCAATACCCCTGAGCATTGTGATACAACGTCTTCGATTTCGTTGGGGTACACATTGAAGCCCGACACAAGAACCATGTCTTTCTTACGGTCTACGATTTTAAAATAGCCGTCGGTATCCATCACTCCCACATCTCCTGTTTTGAACCATTTACGACCGTCTACGGGGTCGGTGTACATTACTTTAGCAGTTTCATCAGGGCGATTATAGTAACCTGGCATCACTTGCGGCCCATACGCACAAATTTCACCGGCTTCGCCTACATCTGCCCACGAACCATCTTCCCGCATGATACGCATTTCCGTACTTGGAAACGGAACTCCAATGGTTCCGACTCGGTTGTCGGTTGTTTTCAACGGATTAGCAGAAAGTACAGGCGACGTTTCCGACAAGCCGTAACCTTCAGTGGGCAAGTTACCTGTTAGTTTATACCAACGTTCGGCCACTACTTTTTGAAGTGCCATTCCGCCCGCCGAAGTAATTTTTAAACCACTAAAATCCACTTCGCCAATTTTTGGGTGATTCATCAAGCCGTTGTACAGGGTGTTCACGCCCGTAAAGGTGGTTACTTTGTATTTTTTAAGGTCTTTGATAAACGCCTCCATATCACGAGGATTGGTGATAAGCAAGTTCATTCCACCATTTTTGAGGGCAGAAAGAGCGTTGCATGTTAGCGCATACACGTGATACAACGGCAAAGCCGCTACGATAACGTTGGTTTGTCCTTCAGGAATCGTATTCAGCATTGGGCTCAAGTAAACGCAGTTGGCTTCTACGTTGGCGATGATGTTTCGGTGAGTCAACATAGCTCCTTTTGAGACGCCCGTTGTCCCACCTGTGTATTGAATAAAAGCCAAGTCCGAGCTTCGTAAATCAGGTTTTTGGTATTCGGCAGCGGCACCTTTACTCAACGCATCCGTAAACGACTTTGCCGTTGGGAGGTGATACGTTGGCACCATTTTCTTGACATTTTTCACCACAAAGTTGACAAGTTGTTTTTGACCAAAGCCCAATAAATCACCAATTTCAGTGACCAGCACATGCTCAATATTGGTATGTGGAAGCACTTTTTCTAGGTTAAAAGCGAAGTTGGCCAAAATTACAATGGCTTTTGCCCCCGAATCTTTAAACTGATGCTCCATTTCACGGGGCGTATAAAGCGGATTGGTATTGACCACCGTGAGGCCTGCCCGCAACGCCCCAAACATAGCGATAGGATACTGCAAAACATTAGGCATCTGAATCGCAAGGCGGTCGCCTTTTTGAAGTCCAATGCTCTGCAAATAGGCGGCAAAATTGCGCGACTGCTTGTCAAGCTCGGCATAGGTAATTTCTTTGCCCATGCAAGAGTACGCCTTGCGCGAGGCATATTTTGTAAACCCTTCGTCAATCATTTCTAACAACGAAGAATAGACATCTGGATTAATTTCAAAGGGCATTCCCGCTGGGTAAAATTTTAGCCACGGGTGAGTATCTCTAGTAACAGCCATTCAGATTTTAGGTTGATGTTTAGAAAAAATTGTATACTACAAAGATATAAACGAAGTTAGAGCGAAGAAGTTTTAGGTATGACTTTTCACAATAAAAAGTAATTTTAAGGTCTTTCCCAATACATTCATGACGACAAAACTGCCAGAAACGTCTATTCAAAAAAAATCTATGTAGTTTAAAGTATTTTTTTGAGTTGTTCGTCTACCCAATTAACCACTTACATTCAACATTAGCAACGGCACGGCAAACTATTGTTCAGGCCATCAAAAAGTACAGCAAGCAACTTTTTGGCTTCATCCGTCAGCGCGTCAGCAGCGACGAAGATGCCGAAGATATTTTACAGGACGTTTGGTACCAACTGAGCAGTCAGCCCGAAGTAGGAACCATTGAACAAGTAGGAAGTTGACTGTATCGAGTGGCTCGGAATCACATTGTAGATAATTGCAAGCAGCGCCCCGAAACCCTCGACGATTACGACTACGAAAATGAAGAAGGCAAAATCGTTTTCAAAGATTTGCTACTCACCAACGATGGCATTCCCGAAAGCAACTACCTCCGGGAGCTATTTTGGCAACAACTTATGGAGTTTGATATCCATGTATCATCATCACGGAAAATGTGGGCACAGACACCTTAGAGGTGATCAATACCAAGTACCTGTCAATGTATTAAGAACCGAAAACAGCTACGAAATCTTCGTTATCGCCCCCGATCGTGCCAAAGAAGATTTGAAAATCAGCCTCAAAGGCAACAAATTGACGATTGCGTATCAGGCCAAAGAAAACATTCAAGAAAACCAACAGTGGATTCTCAACGAGTTTACCAAGGCTTCGTTTGAACGCACCTTTATGGTCGACGACACCATTGAGTCGGAAGGTATCAAAGCCGAATACCAAAACGGCGTCCTGCAAGTAACGTTGCCTTTTGTGCCTGGGAGAGATTTTGCTTCTCGTTTCCTACATAAACTCACTCAGCTCTAGCCAGCGCATTTCTTTCTCTTCCAACTCTTCGGTAATGCGCTCCACTGCTTTGGCCCACACGGCAAAATCCTCGTGCGAGCCAACGCCACCGTTCATTTTTTCAACAAAATCCGCTTTTTGACTTTCCAACTTCACCATGTCGCTTTCCAACGTCTCAAATTCACGTTGTTCTTTAAACGATAGTTTGCGCTTAGCGGTTGTTGGGGCAGGCGTGGTCTCAGCAGCTTGCAGACGAGGGACTGATGAAGGTTTAGCGGCGGCGGCTTGCTCTTTATTTTCGGCCAAGAAGTTGCGGTAGTCGGTATAGTTTCCTGGAAAATCACGGATGTGGCCGTTGTCTTCAAACACAAACAAGTGATCCACCAAACGGTCAAGGAAGTAGCGGTCGTGGGAAACGATGACCAGACACCCTGGAAAATTCATCAAAAACTCTTCGAGCACATTCAGCGTTGTGATGTCAAGATCGTTGGTGGGCTCATCGAGAATCAAAAAATTAGGCTCATGCATCATGACACGCAAAAGCTGCAAGCGACGTTTTTCGCCCCCGCTCAATTTTTCAATCATTGTTCCTTGCTTATTGGGCGGGAACAAAAATGCCTGTAAATACTGCGAAGCCGTCACAGTTTGTCCCGTCCCTAAGCGAATCACCTCGGCCACGTCTTTGACCCAATCCACCACCCGTTGGCCATCTTTGTATTCCAAATCCGATTGTGTGTAATAGCCAAACTGCACAGTATCGCCGCGTACCACTTGGCCGTTGTCGGGACGAAGTTCGCCCGTAATCATGTTGAGCAACGTTGACTTTCCTGCACCATTTTTCCCCACAATACCGATACGGTCGCCTTTTTTGAAGGTATATAAAAAATTGTGGATGATGGTTTTATCACCGTATTTTTTACCGACGCTATGTAATTCTACAATCTTACTTCCCAAACGCGTCGATTTGATATTTAGCTCAATTTGGTTGTCGTATTTACGTTGGTGTGCCTTTTCTTTGGTGTCTTCAAAGGCATCGACGCGGTACTTGGCTTTGGTTCCTCGGGCTTTGGGTTGACGACGAATCCAGTCGAGTTCTTTGCGGTATAAATTTCGCGCTTTGTCGATTTCGGCGGCTTCTACGGCTTCACGCTCCGCTTTTTTCTCCAAAAAGTACGCGTAATTGCCTTTGTAAGTATATAAACTTCCGTTATCGAGTTCGACAATGACGTTGCACACCGTATCCAAAAAATAACGGTCGTGCGTTACCAACAGAAGCGTGGTGTTTTGGGTATTAAGGTAATTTTCGAGCCACTCCACCATGCTCAAGTCGAGGTGGTTGGTAGGTTCATCCAGAATCACCAAATCAGGACTTTCAATAAGCACTTTGGCCAATGCAACGCGCTTGCGCTGCCCGCCCGACAGTGTCCCAATTTTTGCCTCAACGTCATAAATGCCTAATTTCCCCAAAATTTCCTTAACCTTTGCCTCAAAATCCCAGCCTTGCAGCGAATCAACTTGTTCAATGGCACGTGCCAACACCGCATCGTCGCCTAGTATCAGCGCGCGTTCATATTCTTTGACTGCCGTAGCTACAGGGTTTTTTCCCGAAAAAAGTACTTCCATAATAGGTAGCTGACCGTCAAAATCAGGCGCTTGGTCGAGGTATCCCACTCGAATGTCTTTTCGAACACTCACCACCCCTTCGTCTGGCGGAGTGAGTCCCGCCAAAATGGTCATCAACGTCGTTTTTCCCGTACCATTGGCTCCAATAAGCGCCACTTTATCGCCTCGACTTAGCCCCAACGTCATGCCTTTGAACAGCCACTTATCGCCAAAGGACTTCGATATATTTTCTGCAGATAGGTAATTCATACCGCAAAGGTAGTAAGCATTCAGTAACCAAACCGATTTTCCGACTTTATACTTTCGTCCAACATTCATTTTAACACCCTCTCAACATCCCCATGAATCGTCGCACCTTTATCCAAAGTTCCGCCGTTGGCGCTACTACCACGCTTTTTTCGCCTTACGTCATTGCCGCGCCCCGTGCTTCTAAATACCGTACCGCCCTCATCGGCACAGGCTGGTGGGGAGGAAATATTCTTCGGGTAGCCATGGCGGCAGGTCAATCTAAAGTTGTTGCCTTGTGCGACGTGGATCAAAATCAGCTTACTAAAACCGCCGCCGAAGTAGAAAAGCTCAGCGGCGATAAGCCTAAACTCTACCGTGACTTCCGCGAGCTTTTGGCAAACGAAAAACCCGAAATCGTCATCGTCGCTACGCCCGACCATTGGCATCCGCTGATTTGCATTGCAGCCGTGCAGGCAGGAGCGAACGTCTATGTCGAAAAACCGATTAGCCATACCATCAACGAAGGCAAAGCCATGGTAGCAGCCGCTCGAAAAACAGGTAAGATTGTTCAAGTAGGTACACACCGTCGGGTATCGCCCCACAACCTCTCGGGGCGCGATTTCATCCGTTCGGGAAAAGTGGGCAAAATAGGGATGGTTCGGACGTTTGTACATTACGGCGGCGGCCCAGGCCAAGTAACACCCGACTCCGAAACACCCCAAGGGCTTGATTGGGACATGTGGTGTGGCCCTGCTCCATTGCGACCTTTTAATGCCAAAATTCACCCCCGTGGATTTCGTCAGTTCTTAGATTATGCCAACGGACAGTTGGGCGATTGGGGCATTCACTGGCTCGACCAAATGCTTTGGATTATGGAAGAAAAATACCCCCGAAAAGTCTTTTCAACGGGTGGACGCGCCATCAAAACCGATAATACTGATTCTCCCGACCACCAAGTGGCAGTGTATGAATTTGAGAATTTCACAGCAACTTGGGAACACCGTCAATTTGCGGGAAACAACGCTGAAAAAACGCACCCACAACAGGCCGTAGGCTGCTATTTTTACGGAACAGAAGGTACTTTTCACATGGGCTGGCTCGACGGCTGGACGTTTTACCCGACCGACTCAAAGAAGCCTATCATTCACGAAGATGCCAAACTTGACATGCCCGACCAGCAAAATATTGCTAACCTGTGGGCCGATTTTTTGATGTCAATTGAAAAAAATCAACCGTCGGTATGTGACATTGAGCTGGGCTACCGCTCTACCAACATGGCGTTGCTCGGAATGCTTTCGATGAAAGCAGGGCGAAGTATTGAGTGGGATGGTGAAAAAGGGCTCATCAAAAACGACCCCGAAGCCAATAAACTCCTCGAACGCCCCTACCGCAAAGGCTGGGAATATCCAAGAGTGTAATTTGAATTTATAAAATCATTCTTAATCAATCAGGTTAAACGTATTAAAAAACAGCCTCGGAGAAGCAATAAATAGTGATTTTTTATTTTAATGTGTTTAACCTGTTAATCAATGAAATTCCCTAAGGTATAACAGCCAAACAACTTGCAGCTGCGACCAACATAAACAAAACTCCCCATTGGGTTAGGGGGCTTTTTATCCAATGAAAAAAATCGTATTTCTGATTCTTTTACCACTCCTTATCCACGCCCAAACGTTCAAAAATCCGTTGTTACCGGCTGGAGCAGACCCGTGGTCGATTTACAAAGATGGGTTTTACTACTACATGCACACCACAGGCAAAAATCTGAGCATTTGGAAAGTAAAAAACTTGACCGAACTTGCTTCTGCCTCACCGACGGTGGTTTGGACACCACCTGCGACGGGGCCTTATTCCAAGGAAATTTGGGCACCTGAGTTGCATTTTCTCCAAAACAAGTGGTACATCTATTTCGCGGCCGATGATGGCCACAACCGCAACCACCGATTATTTGTACTTGAAAATACCTCGGCAGACCCAACGCAGGGAACATGGAACATGAAAGGCCAACTTAAAACACCACAGGATAAATGGGCGATTGATGGCTCGGTATTTGAGCACAAAGGGCAGTTTTACCTGACGTGGTCGGGGTGGGAAGGCGACGAAAACGGCCAACAGTCGATTTATTTGTGCAAAATGAGCAACCCGTGGACCTGCCTAGGCGAACGAATCAAAATCTCTGAACCTCAGTTTTCGTGGGAAAAACACGGTACTATCAGCCGTCCTGGCCCCGACGATAAGCCGCTGGTGTTGGTCAACGAAGGCCCTCAGTTTTTGAAAAGCCCTAACGGTCGGGTCAATATCATTTTTTCTGCCAGCGGCTGTTGGACAGACTTCTATTCGTTAGGGATGATCTACGCTTCTCCCAACGATGATTTGATGAAACTTACCTCGTGGAAAAAACACCCAACGCCCGTGTTTTGGGCCGAAAATACCAAAGGTACGCACGCAGCTGGCCACAATAGTTTCTTCGAATCGCCCGATAGGCGTCAAAACTGGATTCTTTACCACGCTAACAGCGAAGCAGGTCAGGGATGCGGCGGTAAGCGTTCGCCTCGAATCCAATCATTTACGTTTTTGAAAGACGGCACGCCCTCCTTTGGTTCGCCTGTTTCTACCAACCAAGAATTGACAGCACCGAAGTAATCATATCTATTTGAACCATATAAGACATAGTAAGAAAATATAAGGCTAATAATGTCTTAATATGGTTCAAAAAATCTACTTCATCACAGGAGGCACATAAAACTTCCACGAAGACTTATAATCGGGCGAAAGCTTTTTGTTGGTCATCACGGCGCGTACCATGTCCACGGGCAATGAATTTTGCTGCATGATGGCATCGTGAAACTGTTTGTAAGTCATCTTTTTGGAATCAACTAGCTCTTTTTTAAGGGCATAAAACTGGAACGCTCCCGTCATATACGCCAACTGATAGAGCGGCTCGTACCCACCCACAAACGAACGGCGCACCTCTCCCTCGGCATTGGCACGCTCGTGCCCTACCCTATCCACCAAAAAGTCAATACACTGCTGCGGCGTCCATTTTCCCAAGTGGTAATTGAGCGAGAAGATAATCCGAGCGCAACGGTGCATTCGCCAAAATAACATCCCTACGCGATCTTCGGGCGACTGTGGGAAGTTCATATCCCACAAAATCATTTCCCAATACAAAGCCCAGCCTTCGGTCCAAAACGGCGTACGGAAACGACGGTATGTTTTGTAGCGATTGTTCATAAACCCTTGTAAATGGTGTCCCGCAATCAGTTCGTGATGAACGGTGGCACGCGAAAAGTGAGGGTTATTTCCCCGCATACTCATTAATTTATCTTCGTGCGACATGGCAGCCGTAGGGTACGAAATCAGAATCGTTTCTCCTCCCAAGAAGAACGGACTAAACTTCTGACGCTCTGCCGACATCATCGCCATCCGCCAGGTTTCTTCCGCAATTGGCGGAATCGTAATCAAATCATTCTTTTTAAGAAAATCAACTGACTCATTATAAAGTCTCAAAATCATGGCAGGTTGTTCGCCCACGGGTACCATCGAGTTTTTTACTTTTTCTTGGGCTTTTTTCCAATCATCGCCAAAACCCATTTCGCGCGATGCTTTGAGCAACTCACGGTCGCACCACGCAAATTCTTTGTTGGCAATATCAATGAGTTCTTCGGGCGTGTAAGAAATAAATTCAAATTCGAGCTGTCGGATGAGTTCATCGCGTCCCACGGCCACGCCATTGATACCACTTCCATCATCTTTTGTTTGAGCCACCGGTTTGGCTTTTTTAGCAAAAAATGACGCATACGACGTCAATGTGCTATCAAGTTTTTGGTACGGCTGTGGCACCCACCACGTAAAATCGGGGTCGTAGGCATTATAAAATTCAAACACACTTTTCATCGCAGACTTTAGCCCCGTGGCCGTTCCTGAGGCTCGGTCGGCCAAAATTGGGTCAATCTTATCGAGTTTTTCAACCATTTTTCGTGCTTCAGTCACCTCACGTGCCAAGGCATTCAACTCAATAGCTATTTTTTCACCCTCCACCGAAGTCCCACGACGGCGCGATTTTTCTAGGGCATAAATACGGTCGGCAAACGGGAACCACGCCTGAGTCTGCGAAACTTCACTAGCTTCTTTGGCCAGCTCCCGTAAGTCCACCTGCAAATTGCGCTGAAATAACAGGTAATCAACCTGACTATCAACGGGTAATTTATCAAAATCCAGTTTTTTTAGTTGTTGGAGGTAATCGGTCGAAAGCCGTTCCAGACGCTGTCGGCGCTCGGGAGAGTTTTCGATAACGTAAAAACGGATTAGGCTTCCTCGGTCGGCGGCGTAATTGGCCATTAAATGATGCACGTCGCTCGTTTGTTTGTACAAAGAAGAGAGAGGAGCGGGTTGTGCCAGTACGATTACACTGGTACTTAACAACAACGACACACTCAGCAACATAGGTCTAAGTTGGAGCATAGAAAAGGGCAAGTTTGTGAATGAATGTGTGAATTTAGGCCAAATTCTTCATACTATTGCGCACGGCGCTGCATTTTAGACCCTATCTTCGATGTACTGGCCTACTTTGCTTGGCTACAAAACGACCCTACTTCTTTTAACATTTTTAATTCGGATGGAATAGGCACTCATTATCAGCTATTTTCGGATCTCAAAAATGTTTTGCTTTACCCGCGTTCGGCAGGTTTTACGGAAGAATCGAAAGTACGCTTGACACAAAAAGTGATTGCTAATTTGACATCTTTATAGGCAAACGCCGTACCTGCAGTTACTCCCAACCGCAGCAGGGTTTCTCAAAACCTGTTATTGAAAAATACGCGTCGAAAACGCTAGGACGTATTGCCCCCGAACTGTGATTCAGGGGCAGAGGCGCTTGGCGAGCCTACGGTTATAAGTAACCGCAGCATACTTCTTATTTAATATATCTAAAATCCTCGTTTCCTTTGAGTTGAACCAGCACCTCGTACATGAGGTTGATTACATTTTGCACGTCGTCTTTGTGGACGGTTTCCACGGTGGTATGCATGTATTTCAATGACAATGAAATTAAGGCTGAAGCAACTCCTTCGGTCGCATAGGCAAAAGCGTCGGTATCCGTGCCCGTCGAGCGACTTACGGCTTGGCGTTGGAACGGAATCTTTTTGTCTTCCGCTACCCCAATCATCATGTCCAACACATTGTTTTGCACCGCAGGGCCGTAACACAATACAGGCCCACTGCCACACTTCATGTCTCCTTGTTCTTTTTTCTTGTACATCGGCGATTGCGTATCGTGCGTTACGTCGGTACAAATAGCCAAATCGGGTTTCAGGCGACGCACAATCATCTCGGCTCCGCGCAGTCCAATCTCTTCCTGAACGGCATTGACAATGTAGAGCGTAAACGGAAGTTGAACATTATTTTCTTTCAAACGACGCGCCACTTCTGCAATCATAAACCCACCCATGCGGTTATCCAACGCACGTCCTACGTAATAACGATTATTCATTTCAAACAACCCATCCGAAAACGTAGCGACCGTACCCACGTGGATACCCATTTCTTCCACTTCTTTTTTGCTGCTGGCCCCTACATCAATCGTCAAATCAGCCACTTTGGGGGCAGTGTCTTTGGCGAGGTCACGCACGTGAATGGCAGGCCACCCAAAAACTCCCTTAACCGTACCCTTTTTTGTGTGCAAATTGACCCGCATCGACGGCGCAATCAGCGCGTCAGAGCCACCGTTGCGGATAACGTAGATGTAGCCATCTTCGGAGATGTAATTTACAAACCAAGAAATCTCGTCCGAGTGAGCTTCAATCACCACTTTGTACGGCTGTTCGGGATTGATGATACCCACGGCCGTTCCGTACGTGTCCACGAGGTAATCGTCAATGTAAGGCTTCAAGTAATCTAGCCAAATTTGTTGCCCCGACGATTCAAAACCCGTCGGAGAAGCGTTATTTAAGTAATTATAAAGAAATTCGGTGCTTTTGTCTGACATGATGTTTTTGCTATTTAACTCACTACTCATTTTTATGAATACAAATTTAATGAAGCGCATGATAAGCTCCTGCTGATATTCTACTCAGAACCAAAATTTACGCTTTTTTTCGTCGGTAAAGGCGAACGCCTTCCACTTCTTCTACCAACGTATAATGCGCCCGAACGTATTTTGCAATGATTGGAAATTTTTCGTGGCGATAGTTCACATTGTCAGGAACATAAATGGTTGACACATTCGTGGTCATCGCGTCCATAAACAACGCAGGTTTATTTTGGTCTAAATCATCAATCAATTCGCGTTGACGATGCGTTTGCAAGGGGCTCTCGGTATAAATCCAGTACGAGTGAGGGAGGCGATTACCCGCAGGCAAGTGTTCGTACACAAAAAAACGATCGGCATACCCCCAAATCGTCATTGTTTCGTTGGCAAAAATATTTGCGCGTATTGCCTTGCTTATCATTTTGTCTGACTCAGGCAGTAGGGGAATCGTTCCCAAAGGAAATTCGACCACATTTCTGGCACCTTCTAAGGCGATTGCTAAGAGGGCAACTGTCCACAAGCTAGAAAACATTTTTTGGGAAAAATACAAAGAGCAAAAACTCGCCAAAATAACCGCAGGGACAAACAAAAACAATAAATAATGGTCAAACGGATTTCCTGCTTGTAAAACGGCGTATAAACTTACCAAGGCCACTCCCACCGCAAGGCCAATCACGGAGCGGGAAACCGCCACGCGCCGCGAAGGACATCGTAAAAACTGAACAATCCCTGTCGTGATGAATACAAGTTGAACTATCCAAAAAACACGGGTAGCGGCAGGCTGAAACACAAATCGCCCAACGGTAAGTGGACTAAAACGGTGGCTGGTTTCTAGTTTTGAATGAACAGTAGAAAAAGAGTAATAATAATAGTTCCAGAAATAATCATTCCAGAATGTCTCCAGTTGGTCGTAGTAATAATAGTACCCATTTACCAGCGAAAGAGGTAAAATACCTCCCCCTATCAACGCCAAAAGACGTTTCCGTTGTTGGGTTTTGAGTAGAAAAAAAGCAAGGAAAAGCGCCAAAATCAGCCCCATTGGAATGGTTTGAAACTTGGCAAATGGCAAAAGACCCAACCACACCCCCAAAAGGAAATAGCACCACGAAGGATAAACGTTGTCTTTCAGTTTGATAACCGCCCAGAAACCCACCGTCAACATCAGAATACAAACGTGTTCTGAATTGTAGGTCATAAAACTAGGCCATAAATGAAACGCTTGGAAAAAAAGCAGAGGAGCGGTAAAAAGAAATGACCGGGCGGAGGAAAACCAATGTTTAAACATCAGAAAAACAAACGTCAACGTCGGGACCCACAGCATGACTCCAATCCCGTCGGCCAGTGCCCAATCGACTTTGATACCTGCCATTTCGGCCAACGCCAAAGGGAGTACCGTGAGTGGGCGGCTGTCGGAATAATTGAGTAAAGTCCACAGCGGACGATCAGAATGCGCTGTACTAATGGCCGAACTAATCCACGTACTCGTATCTACATCTAATTCGGTAGAAATTTGGTAAAACCATCTAAAAGCTATGAATACAAGTAAACTGCTGACGAAGAGCACATTCCACCAATTATCAGCGCCTTTTAACCTCATACGTTCTTAGGAACCATTATCACAAAAACCGAACTTCCAAAAGGGCCTTTGCCCATGATACGTTCTTCGATTTTTACCAACCAATACAGCGTATTATTGATGAAAGACGGCGGAACTGCCACATCAGACGACTCTTTACTGAGGTCAATCCACCCCCGCTTCATCTGAAACCGTTGCCATGCCCGTACTGCCATAATGAGTGGCGATAAAAAGAAACTCCAGTAGGTGGCGTAGGTCACTTCCAAATCAGCGGCTTTTGCCAACCTTTGCATGTCTTCCTTGACAAATCTTTTTTGCCCTCCCACCACTACATCATGCACTCCCGCAAAAGCAGCATGGGCGTTATTGTTAGTAATAAAAATGCCATTTGGGGTCAATTTAGCCTTAATTGCGGTTAAAACATCCACAATGACTTCGTCAGAAAAGTACGTAAAAACATCATTGCAGATAATAACGTCAAATTTTTTTTCGGGTTTATAAGCCACAAGTTTGGTTAGGTCAAAGTACGTCACGTCCAAGCCTCTCGACTGCGAAAACTTGACGCCATCTTCCGAATAATCAAACCCTTCAATGGCTTTAAAACCTTGTTCTTTTAAATGAATCAACATTCCGCCCGTTCCGCATCCTGCGTCCAAAATTGTAAGATTTATTGGATTCGTAAAATGTTGTTTGATACGCTCGGTTGCCTTTTGGTGCAGCACTTTGTACCACCACAATTGGCGTTCAGCGTTGAACATCCGTTCGTATTCGTCCTGTTTACCTATCATCGCAATCGCGTTAAAAATGCTTATTTTTTTATCTACGACTCCTTAGTAACTACCATTTTCTCCACGTACTGTGGCAAGCCGCTTTGGGTCATAAAAATACGGCCGATGTACTCGCCCACAATCCCCAAACTCGTCAAAATCAATCCACTAAAAAAAGTAAGCAGAATGAGTACCGAATTGAGAATGAAAAATTCGGAATGTATGGCGTACAGAATTAAGTCCGTCATTACAGCCAACAGAGAAACTCCTGAAAACGCCAATCCCGTAGCCGTTAACAAACGCAAAGGTTTGAGCGAATACCCAAACAAAATTGTCATAAAGAGCGAGGTAAGTTTACGCAAAGTGTATCCCGACTGCCCTTCTTCGCGGGCATTGTGCGACACCTGCACTCGTCCCACGTTACGGGTGACTCTAAAAATCAGGCCATCGATGTACGGATACGGGCCTTTGTAGTTGATAATTTCTTGAACGACAGCTTGATTAATCAACTTGAAACTCGACAAGTACAAATCGTTGGGTTTTTCGAGTAGCCAAGTCGTCACCCGATTGACCAACCAACTGCCAAAATTCCGAAACCATGAATGTTTTTTGGTAGCGTAGAATGAATACACCACGTCGTAGCTTCCTTGTTGGGCCGTTTCAACGAGTTTTAAAATTTCGGTAGGAGGATTCTGAAAATCGTCGTCGATTATCACACAATAATCACCCGAAGCATGGTTCAAGCCACACATAACGGCATTGAACTCGCCCGAATTACGACGCAGCGATATAAACTTTACCTCCGCCAAACGCTTTGCTAATTCGGTGCATACTTCTTCTGAACAGTCGCGACTGCCGTCGTTGACCAACACAACTTCGAGGGTAGTTCGATCTAACGTTTCCAGTACATGCTCAACGAGTCGATTAATCGTTTGCTCACTGTTATACACGGGAATGATAACCGACAGCAGCATGGGGTTGATAGACAGATTGGTTGATGATTTGAACAATATGGCGTGCCTCTTCGTCGGTAAGTGCAGGGTTCAAAGGAAGGCTAATCACCTCATTATGAATCTGCTCTGTAATTGACAAGCTCAAATGATTGTATTCCGAATACGCTTTTTGCTTGTGCGGAGGCACTGGATAATGCACGGTGGCTTGAATGCCATTATCCATCAAATAATCAATAAATTGCTCGCGTTTGGGGTGACGAACCACAAACAAATGCCACGCATCTTCGTAGAGCGTTTTGAGAGTTGGCAGCACCAAATCAGGATGCTTTATTTCAGACAAATAAAAGCGCGCCAATTCGCGGCGGCGCTTATTTTCGGTTTCTAAGTACTTCAGTTTTACATTTAAAATCGCCGCTTGTAATTCGTCCAAACGGCTGTTGGTTCCTACATAATCGTTGTAGTACTTGATAGTCGAGCCATAATTACGCAAACTGACAATTTTACGAGCCAAATCGGCATCGTTGGTCGTAATCGCTCCCGCATCGCCAAGTGCCCCAAGATTTTTGGTAGGATAAAAACTAAACGCTGCGGCATCCGACAGGTTACCTGCTTTATATCCTTGGTACGTTGCCCCATGAGCTTGCGCGGCATCTTCCACGATTTTGAGGCCGTATTTACGCGCGATATCCCAAAGGGGCTTCATATCACAACATTTTCCATAGAGGTGTACTGCGAGAATTGCCTTGGTACGTGGGGTAATTTTTTCTTCAATCTTGCGAGGGTCAATGTTGAACGTTTTGGGGTCTGGTTCCACCCAAATCGGGGTCAGTCCCAAGGTCGTCACCGACAGAATCGAAGCGATATACGTATTGGCAGGAACAATCACTTCACTTCCTTCGGGAAAATCAAAAGCTTTAAAAATGAGTTCTAGGGCGTTAAGTCCATTGGCGACTCCCAAGCAATAGGAAGTTCCACAATATTCGGCCCAATTTTCTTCAAACGACGTTACTTCTTTTCCCAACACATACCATCCCGACTCCGCCACGCGTTGCATCGCTTCCGCTATTTCAGCCTGATAGGGCTGATTTGTACGTTTAAGATCGAGATGAAGTATCATGGTTTTTCAAAGAAATAGTCGTTCTTATCGTAGTATTGATTTGACATCACCAACAAGACCGCATCTGGCGTAAATTCATCCATAATGTGCCAATCACCAGGTTGTAAAATGAGGGTTTGTGAAGGAGAGTTAAGAATAAAAGTATCTTCTTGCCCACCATGAGTTACCCTAACTCGACAGCTTCCTGCCACTGCAACGAGCGCATTCCAAGCATTTAGATGACCGTGTTTTGCACGTTCTTGATCACTAGGAACTCCATAGATATAAAACGCTCTTTTTATATCTCCTGGTAACATTTTTTCAAAAACGGTTAACCTACCTTCTTCCTTACCAAAGGTACTTAGCTCAATCAACTGGGGCATAATGGGGTAAAGTAACGCTGCTATATTAAAAGAGTATTAAAAATTCCCCTAAATAAACACAAAATTTTTGAATTCTCACTTCTAAACCCAGTGTACATGCGATATTTTAAACCTAAGGTTAGAAACGTTTTATGTAGTTTAAGCCTCAAAAAGCATTAAAAAAAGACCCTTACAGCCTACTACTAAACTCTTGTACAGACTACTAAACTCGGTTTGGAGCAGGGTGTGTCCAAGGCCCTCGATACGGGCGGGCTAAGCGTTTGGTTGCTTCCTCATCACCAATAATAATCCTCTTTTTAGGATCATATACCAATGAACGTCCTAGCTCCATCGACATATTTGCAAGTATACAGCTAGCAGTTGAAATATGCCCTTCTTCAATATCGGCCACTGGGCGAGAGTTGTTTTCAATAGCCGCAATAAAATCTAGCATGTGCAAACGCGTCGCAGGGGCAGCATTGAGTTCGATTCTTTCTTCAGTAAGGTCTTCGGGGTATTTTTCTTTTTCATAAACCACGCCTTTGTGAATTTTTTCTCCTTTGCCATTAGGGATAAAATCGTAGGCCATGGTGCTTCCCCAAAGAGTACCTTTTTCGCCATAGAGCGTAAACGACCACGGATAGTCTGGATTATTGGGGGTTCCCCACGTCCGATGTTGCCAAACACAGTTCAATTCGTCGTATTCAAAAATCGCCGACTGCGTATCCGATATGTTTGACTTCCCTTCTTTTTGCACATAAATACCTCCCGACGACGTAATACGCTTAGGCCAGCCCAATTTCAACATCCATCGTACCGTATCAAACATATGGATACACATATCACCCATGATGCCATTGCCATATTCTTTAAAAGTTCTCCACCAACGAATATGCGGCAATCCATCATACGGGCGCATCGGCGCAGGGCCTGTCCACATTTCATAGTCAAAAAAGTCGGGCACAGCTTGCACGGGCGGATTTCCGTTGTTACGCATGTGGTAATAGCAGCACATTTCAACGTGCGATATTTTTCCCAATAATCCCGCATCTACGATGTTCTTTTTGGCTTCAATCAAGTGTGGCGTACTCTTACGTTGTGTTCCTACTTGCACCACACGGTTGTACTTGCGAGCGGCGGCTACCATCGCTTCGCCTTCCATTACATCCACGCTAATTGGTTTTTGTACGTAAACGTGCGCTCCCGCTTTAACGGCATCAATCGCTTGCATGGCATGCCAGTGGTCTGGACTGCCAATCAGCACAATATCAAGCTTGTTTTCAGCGAGCATCTTGCGATAATCTCCATACAAAAGAGGCACTTTCCCTGATTTTTGGCGTTGGCTTACCAATTTTCCAGCGGCGTCGAGCATATTTTTGTCAACGTCACAAAGAGCCACTACCTCTACCGAAGCCACTTGAATAAGGCGAAACAAGTCACTTTTTCCGTACCATCCCGTTCCAATCAACCCAACACGGTAGGTTTTGGCAGGATTAATCAAATTAAAACCATTGGCATCTAGGGTGGATAGGGCTATCGAAGCAGAAGCACCTTGAAGAAATCGACGGCGATTGAGGTGAAGATTATACATGAGCAGAAAGTCGGGTTATGAAATCATTGGTACTGTTACATAAAGACTTTCTCCACCTTTGCTTACTCTATACGTCCCAGTTACGATAGCTTTGAAACACGTCGCCGTTCTGAATAGGATTGGTACAAATTTCTAATAGTTTGGGCGCACTGTCTTCTTTTAAAAACGCAGCCCATACCTCCGAAAATGAATTTTGCGAATCGTCTCTCAATGTCAAATACCTCAAGCCAGCATCTTCGGCTGTATGACGGGCAGAGGTATGATGTCGCGTTTCAAAATATTGCTCCAATTCAGGTTGAGCCGACGGCCCATCTATCAGCCTGAAAATATTCCCTCCGTTGTTGTTAAAAAGTACAATACGCAGGTTTTTAGGAAGGTGAGGATGCCAAAGTGCATTACGGTCGTAGAAAAACGAAACATCGCCCGTCAACAAAAACACCAACTTATCGGTCATCATCGCCGAACCCACGGCCGTGCTTGTGCAACCATCAATCCCACTCGTACCACGATTAGCAAACACTTCGACTTGGGTACTCGCTCCAACTAAGTTTGCGTAGCGTACAGGCATACTATTCGCCAAATGCAGGACGCAATTTTGGGGCAACGAACGCATGATAGAATCAACCAATGTGAACTCGTTCCAACGGGTTTCTTGACGAAAAAACTGAGCAAGTTTCCGCTGGGCATGGCGCTCAGCTTGCAACCATTTTTCGCGGTACTGAGCTCGTTCTTCGCTGTCATCGTCTTGATGAACAAACTGCTGATAATCCATATCCTCCAGCAATTTTTGAAAAAAGTAAGCTGGCTCCACAGGCACCTGCAACGACAAAGTTTGAAAAGTATCTATCAGTTGCTCAGTCGGTTTGATGTGCCAATGACGCGCAGGAGCCAACTTGCGTAGAAACAGCTTCAGGTTTTTAGAAATAAACGAGTCGCCTATGGTAATCAATAAATCGGGCTGTAAATCAGCCAATTGTTCATAGTTCTTTACCCGTAAAAACACATCATGGTGACGTACAAAATCTTCGTCGGCAGGGATATTTGAAATAATATCTCCCAAAACAGGTACGCCCATTTCTTCGCTAAACTCCTTCAATACCTTCCACAAAGCCGATTGAGGTGGAAGCTGGCCCACCGCAATCAGTACGCGAGGGGTATTTTCAAATTCGTTTTGCAAACGGTGCCACGTTTCCGTTGAAAGGGTCGACTGCGTTTCAAGGCGCTCAATCAAACGCACATTTCGGTCGTAGGTAATTTTTTCATCAGCCGTAGGATAAAACGGTTCGCGAATCGGCACATTGATGTGCACTGGCCCTTTGGGGTACGCTTGGGAGAGATTTATTGCTTCATTGAGCACTCGTTCGATATACCAATTAGTATCAGGATGGGTATAATCCGCAGGAAGTTCAAACGACTTTTTAACATGCTTACCATACAACTCATTTTGGTAAATCGTCTGACCATCTTGTTGATGTATCCATTCTTTGGGTCGGTCGGCGGTCAAAATCAGTAATGGAATTTCTTGAAAAAACGCCTCCACTACCGCAGGGGCAAGGTCATAAGCCGCACTACCTGAGGTACATACCAAGGCTACCGTTTGGCCGCTGTACTGAGCCATTCCCATTCCTACAAAAGCCGCTACTCGTTCGTCGGGAATCACTTTTGTTTTTATGCCACGGTGGCGCGCAAACGCCAAGGTAAGCGCTGCACTCCTCGACCCTGGCGAAATCACTACTTGTTGTACTCCTTTACGAGCGCAGAGTTCGGCTATGTTGTTGATGGACTGAAGTATCATATAGGTATCGCCGTCGTGCTTTTCACTTCCGACATCACAAAAAAACTGCTTATGTGCGAAATGGCCTTAAAACTGGCTAATTTTTCTTGGTAAAACGCGTGGTAACTCTCCACGTCCGTTGCTACGATTTTGATGAGGTAATCAAACGTCCCCGACACGACGCAACATTCTACCACCTCGGGCATTTGAAGCATAGCTTCGTTGAACTCGCGAAAGTTTTCGTGCTGTTGTTTATCGAGGGTTACATTACAGTAAACCACCAAGCCTTTGTTTAGTTTCTTACGGTTCAGCAGAGTTACGTATTTTTCAATGACCCCTTCTCGTTCTAACTTCTTGATACGGTCGTGAACTGGCGTAATGGAAAGGTTAATCTGCCTCGCAATTTCTTTTATGGTGAGCTGGGCATTGGTTTGCAACAGCCTCAAAATCTGCAAATCGGTGTCGTCAAGATAAACCATAATAAAGGGGGGAGAACATTTTTCGTCTTTCAATTAAAATATACTTCAATAATAGAAAAATTTTATCTTTTTTTCTATAAATAAGTTTTATTTTCTTATTTATTTTTCAATAACAGAAAATATTTTCGTTAGCCGTAGTTTTGTGTCGTATTCCAAAAATCAACTTTCTAACATCAATTCTAAACCATTTACGACAATGATTATCGGCGTACCCAAAGAAATCAAAAACAACGAAAACCGCGTAGCGTTGACTCCCGCAGGAGTAGCAGAATTTCGTAAAAACGGCCACACTGTTTACGTACAGTCGACGGCAGGGGTAGGAAGTGGATTTGAAGATGCAGAATACGAAAAAGCAGGTGCTACGATTCTTCCAGCGATTGAAGCGGTGTACGCAATCGCCGAAATGATTGTAAAAGTAAAAGAGCCGATTGCGTCAGAATACGCATTAATTAAAGAAAATCAATTGTTGTTTACGTACTTTCACTTTGCATCATCAGAACCTCTGACCCATGCCATGATTGAGCGTAACGCAGTATGTTTGGCTTACGAAACCGTAGAAAAAGCAGATCGTTCGTTGCCACTTTTGGTGCCAATGTCGGAAGTAGCAGGGCGGATGGCGATTCAAGAAGGTGCCAAGTATTTGGAAAAACCAATGGGTGGGCGCGGAATTCTACTCGGCGGTGTTGCAGGCGTAAAACCTGCCAATGTCTTGATTTTGGGCGGTGGAATTGTAGGGACTCAGGCCGCCAAAATGGCGACAGGATTGGGTGCCAATGTAACAATTGTGGATGTGAGCTTGAATCGTTTACGCTACTTAGAAGATATACTTCCTGCCAATGCTGATACTGTGATGTCAAACGAATATAATATTCGTCAATTGGTTTCACAGTCTGACCTAATCGTCGGAGCAGTGTTAATTCCTGGTGCAAAAGCCCCTCACCTCATCACACGTGATATGCTCTCGTTGATGAAAAAAGGGACGGTGTTAGTAGACGTAGCCGTTGACCAAGGCGGATGTATTGAAACTTGTGCCCCAACTACACACGAAAATCCAACGTACGAAATCGAAGGTATCGTTCACTATTGCGTAGCAAACATGCCAGGTGCCGTACCATACACCTCTACCCTTGCTTTGACTAACGCAACACTGCCTTACGCAATTCAGTTAGCCAACAAAGGCTGGCAAATAGCTTGTGCGCAAAGCGAGGAACTGAAAAAAGGCTTAAACGTCGTTAATGGCAAGATTGTTTACAAAGCCGTTGCCGATGCTTGGGGCTTACAATACACCCCCCTCGAGGAAGTATTAACTCCAGAACTGGTAGGTTAATTTTTTATAAATTGAGATTGATGTCTGAAAAGGCCGAGCTCTGGTTCGGCCTTTTTTATTGAAATACAAGGCCAATAACCTTCCCTATAAAAAAACATGGCCCCGCTCCAATGAAACGGGGCTAATACCAAATTACCCTACTCTATTATTGTATTTAATTTTTATCAAAATTCACACAGCGATATAATTTAGTACTTTAAGACACCTTCTAAATCGGCAGGTGAGTAAAAAATAGATTTAAGCGTTTTGTTGTCGGAGGTACGGTACACCAAATATTTGTCTGCATCTTTAACGTAATAACATTCCGTGCCTTTTTCTTGGAAGTGTTGTACAGTTGCCTTGGCTTCTTCTTCGGTGTTACAAGCCTTGCTCATGTTGGAGCGTTGCACTTCATCAAACAATACTTTGAACTGTTCTCCCAAACCAAATTCAAGTACTGCTCCCGACAATACATACTGAATATCGGCAAGTGCATCGGCTACTCCAACAATGTCTTTTTCCAAAATAGCCACTTCCAATTCTTTGAGTTCTTCTGCAATAAGCGCAACACGCAATTTACAGCGGTCTTCAGAAGGAATTTGGGGAGTAGCAAGAATAGGGTGTTTGAAGGTACGATGAAACTCCGCGACTTGATTGAGACAGTCTAATTTTTCCATAGTTAGGACTCGTATATTATTGACTAATGTAGCCCAAAAGTAGCAAAATTTTGGCTAGGGAAGCCTATTTCTGCAAAACCTACTCTACTAACTCGGAAGTTGCCTGTTGAAATTCACGAAATAAGTACCCGAAAAATGGTTCATTCGTCGAAAAATACAAAGGGGGGGCACAGAAAAATTATACTTAAAGTTGAAAAACAATCCCTCAATACCTCTTATGATTCGCTTTTTACGGAGCTGGCACCTGAGGTATTAGAACGAACCGAGGCAGTTCCGCGGTAACGTACACTACTTGCCCCACTTGCTTCTACCTCCATTTTTCCATTGACATTGATACGTACATTACTTGCGCCTGACACATCCAAAAATGCTTCTTTTACGGTAAAATCATACGCTCTAATCGAAGTAGCCCCCGAAATATCGCCTTCGATGCGGCTGGCGCTCCCCGTCAGGGTAATGCTAGAAGCCCCCGAAACATCCATAACTACCTTCTGCGCTTTTACTTGAATGTCCGACTTCGAAGCCCCAGAAATATCTAAATCGAGGTTGCCTAAATCGTTAAAGCCTGTTACTTTCGAGGTGGTTGCTCCTGACAAATCTAAAGCTTTCAGCGTTGGCATCGAAATAGTTACTACCACTCGCTTACGATTTCGGTTCCAGCCAAACGAGTCTTTGTAACGAATGCGAAGTTTACCCGATGCTACATCCGCCTCTAGCTCTTCAAGGTCTTGTTTACGGCCTTCTACTTTCACCGAATAATTTCCTTTGATTACCGATATTTCAAACGCACTCCCTAACGACAAGCGGTCGAAGTTTTTTAGGTCGTACCTACGCATGATTCGGTTATCATCTTGCCCTGTGGCACGCTCCGACGAAAATGAGCAAGCGATCATGACAAAAGCACTTGCTACAAGCGCAAGCATCCATTGATTTCTGAAGATTGTTTTCATGTGATTATTAGTACTTTTAAAACGGATTCGTATGGTATTTTTCAATAAGATGTGCCAAAATGACCCAACGTTGCATTTTAGCTCAAAGTTATTTTTCGAAAGATATACTACTTTGCCATTTTTCCCGTTTTGTGCACACTTGTGCGTCCTAATTAACTATGTACGCAAAGTCGTGGCACAAAAAATGGCAAATTTTTTATCACAATATACTGACTTACAGCTTAGTATCAAATTGATAAATACTTTTTCAAGTAATTATACGATTCTGATTACTTTTGTAAAAAGTTCAACCTATCAATTTATCCTTTGAACCAATGAACCGTAGAACCTTTCTTCAAAGCACAGCGGGACTTAGTGCTCTCTCCATGCTCGGGTTAGAAGCCCACCCCAACGCCAAATCTGTAGGATTACAACTCTACACCCTTCGCGAAGACATTCAGAAGCAAGGAATTGAGAAAATTTTGGCCGAAGTTGCCAAACTTGGTTATAAAAAAGTCGAAAATTTCGGATATAATCAGGGTAAATTTTTTGGTAAAACACCTACCGAATACCGCAAACTCCTTGATGATAATGGCCTTAAAGCCATCAGCGGCCACTACATGACGGCACGTTCTAACTCGTTTGGGGTGATGGACGGCTTGACCAGAAACTGGGATAAAGTAATAGAAGATGCCGCTGTGGTTGGACAAGAATACGCTGTAATTGCGTATTTGATTGACAACGAACGCAAGCCAGAAGACTATAAGCAACTTTTCGACCAGTTGAACAAAGGCTCGGAAGTAGCAAAAAAAGCAGGACTTACCCTTGGCTACCACAACCACGATTTTGAATTTACCCAAAAAATCGATGGCGAAAAACCGTACGATTTGTTGTTAAAAAACACCAACGTCATCATGGAAGTGGACTTGTATTGGGTAGCCAAAGCAGGCGAAAATGCCAACGAATACTTTTCAAAATTCCCAGGTCGTTTCCCACTTTGGCACTTAAAAGACATGGCTAAAACCGAAAAGAAAGAGTTTGCGGAAGTAGGCTCAGGAAGTATCGACTTTGGTGCACTCTTCAAGAATGCAAAAAAAGCAGGTTTAAAGCACTATTTTGTAGAACAAGACGTGTGTCAGCGTCCGCCACTCGAAAGCATCAAAATCAGCATCGACAACATCCAAGCCGCGAAGTGGGGATAAGTTTTCGGTTTGGTGCTTTTGGTTTCTAAAAACCTCGTAAACGCTCAATATAACAACAAAGCTTGACGAGAACATCGCCAAGCTTTGTTATTTAAAGCGTCATTCGTTCCTCGTCATTCGCCTTCTACCTCAGCACCAGCGAATACACTCCGCCTTGGCGCGCATACGAAACCACTTTCCCTCGCCCCGAGTATTTAACCTTAAATCCGTGATTTTCGAGCAGGTACAACGCATCTCGTAGCGACATCCCTTTTAAGTTTGGCACTTTTTCGGGGTCTGTATCACGGTTAGCCCACGCAATTTTGTCACCTTCTTTTTTTGCCTCTACCCAGCCATCAACATTTACGGGCGCCTCAATGTCCATTTCCTCCGCCACAATACGAATATCATCCGAATGCCCCGCCCGCAGCTGTTTCTGCATTTCTGAAGTTTTGTTTTTTTGCTTCGTCAACGGCGGGTGCATTTTTATGTCGTAGCCAATAATGCGATCAGCCACTTCTTTAAACACAGGCGCCGCCACACTTCCTGCGTACAACTGCTCCATGCTAAACCCACGCGGACTATCGACCACAATGAGACAACTATAACGCGGCTCATCGGCAGGAAAATAACCAATGAATGATGTGTTGTACAAACCAGGCAAATAGCGTCCATTCACCAACTTTTGCACCGTACCTGTTTTACCCGCGATTTTGTAATGCTCATTTCGGATGTTTGTGGCCGTACCGTGATCAACGACCCCTTCCAAAATCGTACGAGCTTTTTTCAAGGAAGTTTCGGACGCAATCCGTTCTTCGCTCTTAAACACAGGGTATTCCTGAATAATTTTATCGGCGTCTTTCACTTGCTTCACAATCATGGGGCGTACCCAATAACCGTCATTAGCAATGGCATTGTAAAAAGATAACATTTGAAGAGGGGTCAACTCTGACTCGTAGCCATAGCTCATGTACGTCAACGAGGTTTTGCTCCAGCGTTTATCTGACGGAATTCGAATTCGTGGCGCAGGCTCTCCTTTCATATGAATACCCGTAGGTTCGCGCAAATGAAAGCGTTTCAAGTATCCTACGTACTTATCGCCGTGCGCGTAGAAATAATCTTTCATAATAAGATGCACTCCGACGTTTGATGACTTTTCAAACACTTGCTGAGCCGTAATACTTCCGTGACCCATTTTTTTGGTGTCCCGAATCACCGCCGAACGATATTTAGCTACTCCGTTACCCGTGTGGTACATCTTGCCCAGTGGAAGTCCCTCTTCAAACGCCGCCAACATTGTAGGCAACTTGAACGTAGAACCTGGGTTACTAAGTCCTGCAAGGGCATAATTATAGGTTTCGCTGTAAGTCGAATCCGACGAACGCGACAAGTTGGCAATGGCTCGAATTTCGCCCGTTTGCACTTCCATCACAATCACACATCCATACGATGCATTGTAGCGCTCCAACGTATTTCGAAGGGCAGTTTCGGCAATGTCTTGAAAATTGACATCTATCGTCGTATGTAAATCATAGCCATTGACGGGCTGTACTTTTTCATCGTCGTCGTTGGGCATAAACGTTTGGTCGTCCAGTACTCGATACAGGCCAATCCCAGGTGTGCCTGCCAAGCGTTGGTCAAAACTAGCCTCTAACCCAAACGACCCGTGTCTGGTCTTTTTATCTAAATCACCTACCGTTCGTTCGGCCAATGACCCAAACGGGTTGTAGCGTTCATAAACCACCATAAGTTTTCCGCCACGGCTACGCCCTGTGGTAGCAAATCGACGAAAAAACGGCCAGCCTTTCCAGGTCCCTTTTACTTTTTTCTTCGTTTTTTTATCATAAACCATCCCTGTAAAAGACTGATTCAGAATAATATTATACTCGCGGTACGTTATTTTCCGTTTCACAAGGCGAATATTACGATTGCCTTTCTTCTCGTTTTTTTCAAACTCATGACGCGCAAAAACCATCTCTCGGCGGTAGTCTTCGGCGGTTCGTTGTTTGAAAAAATTGGCCAACAGCGTCGCAACAGAGTCGACACGGCTGTAAAAATAGGTACTGTCCGAAACAGTAGGGTCAATCGATACCTCAAAGTAAGGCAATGAAGTCGCCATCAAACTGCCATCGTTAGAATAGATATTTCCGCGCATCGCCTGAATCGTATCAATGTGCACCGTTTTCGACATATGCTCAATCCACGGCTTACCTTTATAAGTAGCAAAGTGCTGAATATAGAAAATACGATAAATCACCACTGCTCCCAGTAGAATCAGAACGGATGCCACTACCCATGAGCGGCGAGATATATCATCACGAATATTTTTGGGTCGGGAAAGCATAATTTAATCTATTAAAAGGGTAAAGTGGGGAGTAATTAGGAATTGGGAGGTGAGAATTGGGTACCACAAACCCAAAACAAGAAACCACAAACGGGAAGTTCAGAACCTCAATTTACTCCTCCACGACAATCCGCTGCGGAGTTTTACGGCTTTCTTTGAGGCCAAACTTTTCTACTTTTGGAGCCAACTCCGATTGTTTCCCCATCTTCATGTAATTGGCCTTCAAGATAGTATAACCAGCGCGTAAATTATTAACCTCTTCGTTGGCACGGCGAAGTTGGCGCATTTGGCGTTCGGCATTGATACGGAAGAAAACCGTTATCAAGCCCAAAACCAACAAAAAAAGCGAACCGTCGATGTACTTTATAGGAAACTGCTTTTCGCCCGTTAGGCGCTCAATGTTGAACCATTGGCTCAGCCACCCCAGCACCCTGCTATTGCCCACTTTTACCTTTTTTTGCGGGCCTTTTTTTTGGTCACTAATAACGTTAACTGCCATGATGGATTAGAATAGTTTTTGTTTTATAGCTTTTCGGCCACCCGCAATTTTGCACTGCGCGCGCGCGAATTTTGAGCAACTTCTTCGGGGGTAGCTTCAATAGGCTTGCGGGTAATCGACTGGAGTGGCTTGAGATCATTGCCAAAAAAGTCTTTTTCTACTTCGCCAAAAAACTTCCCTTTGGCAATGAAGTTTTTCACTAAACGGTCTTCTAACGAATGATAAGACATCACCACCAAGCGCCCCTGAGAGCGAAGTACGTCGGCCGATTGGGTCAAAAACTCTTGCAGAGCGCCCATTTCATCGTTTACTTCAATCCGTAATGCCTGAAACACCTGAGCAAAATACTTATTTTCTTTTCCGCGAGGAGCATAGCGTTGCAACGCCGCTTTCAAGTCGCTGACGGTGTCTATGGGCCGATTGGCACGCGCAGCCACGATAGCTTGTGCTGCCGTTTTGGCGTTTTGCAATTCGCCGTACATCCCCAAAATCCGATGAAGCTGTTCGATACTGTACGTTTCCAAAACATCACGAGCGGCAGTACCCGTTCGAGGGTTCATGCGCATATCCAACGAAGCCTCGAAGCGCGTCGAAAAACCTCGTTCTGGCGTGTCAAATTGGTGCGAAGACACTCCTAAATCGCCCAAAATACCATCTACTTGCTTAACGCCGTGCAAACGAAGGTATTTTTGAAGGTAACGAAAATTAGCATCCACAAACGTTAATCGCTTATCGTTGATAGCCTCGGCATTGGCTCGGGCGTCGGGGTCTTGGTCAAAGGCAAACAAGCGGCCTTTTTCACCCAAACGCGCCAAGATAGCCTTTGAGTGACCTCCACCGCCAAACGTCACATCTACATACACGCCTTCGGGCTGTATGTCTAATCCATCTAAACACTCTTCCAATAAAACTGGGTTATGATACATCTGATTTTTGCTAGTTGCCTTTGCGTTTTCACGCGTGCGTGAATCGCTCCGCCACAAATTTAACAACTTGTTGAGAAGAGGGATAACGATTAAACTTTCTTTTTTCTAGAAAAGTATACTTCTTTCCTGCTACCGAACTTTCTTTTTATGCTAACACCTCACGTCATCAAGCCGTTGATTGCCAAAGAATCAGGTTTGTATTTTATCGGTAAATTTTCAAAAACTGCCGATTATCCCCTTGGTTGTTTTTATTTTTAAGTAAGATTGCTCCATCATACTGTTAAGAACTACATGTTACTCAATCCGAATAGAAAAAACCTGCCCCTTGTCATTCACTTATTGGCATGGGCACTCATATCGGGATTAGTATTGATGCCTCCGTTTGGGGGGCGCATTACGGTCCCCGATGAATACTGGATTAAACAATGGGTGCTTTTGGCAATGCTTATTGGAAGCTTTTATCTAAATGCCAAGGTACTCATTCCCAAACTACTTTTTAAGAACCACACCTTGTGGTATGTGGCTTCCATTGCGACGGTGGTATTCGTCATTTACTGGACCATCCAAGGGGTAGAATCGTGGTTACATCTGCCCGAATTGTGGCACAAAGCCGTTCGCCCTGACAAAAAATGGGACGGCGGTGGGCGTGGGCGTCGCTTTGATTCGTTTACGCTTCTTTATTCGTTATTGTCGCTGGGAGCAAGTACAAGCTTGACGATGGTTCAAAAGTGGCAAAAAGACGCGCGGATTCGTGAACAACTCGAACAAGAAAAACTTACTTCAGAGTTATCTTTTTTGAAGGCTCAGATTAACCCCCACTTTTTTTTCAACACTCTCAATAACATCTATGCGTTGACCATGCTCGACGTAGAACACGCCCGTGAGGCCCTTCATCGGCTTTCGCGCATGATGCGGTATGTGTTGTACGAGACCCAAGAAGGAACCGTTCGGTTGAGCCAAGAAATTGCATTTTTGCAGGACTACATCCAGCTCATGCAGTTGCGTTTAACAGATAAAGTAAAAGTAACTTTCGAAAAGCCTGAGCCGTACCACGATGTATCGATTGCCCCCATGCTTTTGTTGCCTTTTTTAGAAAATGCGTTCAAACATGGCGTCAGCGCTACCCAACCCAGCGAAATTTTTGTAGGTTTGAAACAAGAAGGCGCTGCCTTACGAGTAGAAGTAAAAAATACCCTATTTTCGGGAAAAGGGCCTACGTTGGACGAAAGTAACGGGATTGGGCTAGTAAATACGCGACGCCGTTTAGATTTACTTTATCCGAATCAATACCGCCTAAATATTACCGAACAAACTCCTTCCAACGAGTACTTGGTGGTATTGGTACTTCAAACACCCCACATAAAGTCATCTACCCAAACTCCTCATTATGAACCTGAACTGCATAGCCGTTGATGACGAACCTCTCGCGTTGGGATTGGTCAGTGTCTTTATCGAAAAAACCCCTTTTCTCAACCTTTTAGGCAAATATTCCAGTGCGGTTGAAGCACTTCAAGGGCTACATGACCAAAAAGTTGACCTCATTTTTTTGGACATCCAAATGCCCGATTTAACGGGTATTGAGCTTGCACGAGTGTTGGGACAAGCCCAGCAAAGCAGCATCGGCCCTCGCATTATTTTTACGACAGCCTTCAACAATTTTGCTATCGAAGGCTATAAAGTAGATGCGTTGGATTATTTGCTTAAACCTTTCAATTACGAAGAGTTTCTTCGGGCAGCCAACAAAGCTAAAGCCTATTTTGAACTAATCAATCGCCCTGCCGCGGCACCGACTCCGCCTGCCGACAAGCCTGAAGAAGATTCGCTCTTTCTAAAGGTTGAATATCAGCTGGTTCGGATAGCTTTTAAAGACGTTTTGTACATCGAAGGGCTGAAAGACTACGTCAAAGTTCATCTTCAGGGGAGCACTAAACCCATTTTGTCGCTCACGAGCCTTAAAGCACTAGAAGACAAACTTCCTGCCCGCAAGTTTATGCGGGTACATCGGTCGTTTATCGTTTCATTGGACAAAATCTCCAGCCTTACCCGAAACAGCATTCAAATTGGCACCGTAACTATCCCCGTCAGTGACCAGTACAAAGATGCCTTTAATGTTTTTTTGAGCAAATGGACGTAGCTAAGCTCGGTTACTTAAAATCGTCAAATGATAGCTCTTTAAAAACGATGCTTTCGTAGGGACTTTTCTTTCCCGCTTCATAAAAACACGCTAAGTTTCCATTGGGGAGTATAGCTAAGTTAGAATAAGCCGAAGGGCCTTCATAAACTACTTGGCTTTGCTTCCACGACTTTCCTTGGTCGTACGAAAGTCGCACCGTTAGATTGACCCGTGTTTTTTGATGGGCAGGATTAGAAAAGGCTAAAAAAGGTTTTCTCCCTTTTTTGCCGTACCAAAGCAAACTTGCTTGGCAAACAGGTTCAATCAGGGTAGTGTCTCGTTGCAGTTCTGACCACGTTACACCACCGTCTTTGCTCATTGCAACCTGGCGCACCCGCACCGACGTATAATTACGCATATTAAGCATCAACGTTCCTTTGGGCAACTCGGCCACACTGCACTCATTTACTTGGTCGGAAGGCGTAGTTCCTCCCAACTTCCACGTCTGCCCTCCATCGTCGGAATAAATACTGTGCGAAAAATATTTTTTGGTATTGGCCTCAATGTGGTCGCAAGGAATCACCAATCGTCCTCTGTATTTTTTGGACTGCATCTGAATCCCGTTGCAAGGGCCTGTTGCGTACCACGTCCAATTGGGAAGTTTTACATCTGAGGTAATTTCACTAGCTTTCGACCAACTTACCCCATCGTCGCTGGACGAAAGCACAAAAATACGACGCGTATCTTTACTGATTTGGTCGATGATTTGCTTTTCGTGGTCGCTGCCCAGGTTCCACGTTGAGAGTAGTACGATGTTTCCAGTTTTTTGGTCCACCACGGGAGCGGGATTTCCACACGTATTATCGGCGTCGTCCCAAACAATACTCATTTCAGACCACGTTTTACCGCCATCCTTAGAGCGTTTTAGTACCAAATCAATATCGCCCGCGTCGTTGCATCCCTTTCTACGAGCTTCTGCAAAAGCTAGCAGCGTTCCCTTTGGGGTCGTTACCATAGCAGGAATACGAAAGCATTGATAGCCGTTGTCGCCTGCTTTAAAAAGGGCGTTTCCTTCTTGCCCAAAAGCTGAGAAAGAAACCATAATTACCAAGCTTATGCCTAGCCGTTTTAACAAATTAATCATGATATAATAAAAATGGTCGTTTTAACCATATTACCCGTGGCGTGCGAGTACCTGGGCGTGCTTCTCCACCAGGAAGGACATAATTTCCCCTCCAAGGGACCAACGAGGTGGTTACGGGTAGATACGTACTTTCGTTGGGGTGAGTATTGGCATCTGAGCGAATATTGATGGGGAAAGAAGCCAGCGTTTCCCAACGATTTGTTACAATCGAAAACTCCAATACATCCGTACTAAACCCTGGATGCTTGTCTTTGAGGACGTGAGTTTGGCTGACCCACTCGCCCGTATCTCCTCCCAATACTACGACTTTATTTCCCACAACTAGCGCTGGGCTAGCCGCCGCCACGGTGGCACGAGGTAAGTCAGATAAACGCTCCCATTGCCGTTTTACGGGGTCAAAACGGTATATTTCTTTCAAATATACCCGACTAACCACACCTGCAGCTTTGTCGTGAATCAATGCTGCTCCCGATATTAAATAAAACTTCCCTTCCGCAATGGCTGCTACACTGAGCATTCGTCCCTCTCCTTCCCAAGTCGGCAAGGCTTTCCAAACGCGCGGTGACGCGGCTAAGTCCAAGGCATAAAATTTCTTGAGCGCTTCGGGTGAATTAGGCATTTCTAAGCCTCCTGCAACGTACACTACATCTCCTATCAAAGCTCCACAGGCATTGGCTATTGTACATGGAAAATCGGGTAATGCTTCGAATGCTATTTGACTATTTTTCCAGCGCATCAGAAACGCCTCTGCCGTATGCCCCGACTGATTGCTTCCACCCACGCACACCACGGCATCGCGCCACGATGCTGTCACGGCATATCCCAACGGGCAAGGAAGTACACCTACTTTTTTCCACTGACTTTGAGGCGTTTCAAGTAAATAAATAGCGTCGTACCACGTTTTGGCTGCCCCAGTCCAAGGGCGGCCGCCGTTGGGAAAATTACTTCCTCCTGCCACCAACAACCCTCCATTAGAAACCCCTGCAAGTGACCCTGCAAACCCATCTCTATCTGGAATGGGCGGTAGGTTTTCTACTATCATACGTTTTTGCGCAAACAGAAGATTTACCGTAACAAAAACGGCTATAAAAAACAGGAAACTACGCTTTACTAGGTACATCTGTCAATGGAAAACGATCCGATTTCGCACTTCGAAGGGCTTCCCAAAACCCTATATTTTCTAAGTCATTTTGTAGGGCTTCATACTGATGTTGAGTCAGAGTTATTAACGGTAAGCGGCATCCTCCTACCTCATACCCCAACATTTTCATAATGGCTTTTTGAGCAGGAATGGGGGGGTACTTTACAAAAGCACGCACCATGTCAATCAGCAAATTCATAGTGGCGCGAGCCTTTTCATGTTGCCCTTGCTCAAAATCACGCATCACACTCAAATACAAAGGCGCTGCAAAATTGTAAGTACTACCAATTGCAGCTTTCGCACCCGCAGCCAAGGCTGAAAGTAACATTTCGTCGAATCCAAACAAAATATTGAAGCGATGTCCAAAATGATGAACACAGGCTTGGTACTCCCAAATCGTGTTGGCAGTGTATTTAATCCCGTGCAAATTAGGAATTTGTGCCTCTGCCAGCTCCAAAAATCTCAACATATCCATTCCTATGCCTGTCAAAACTGGGACATGGTAATAGTAAAAAGGGAGGGTAGGCGCTGCTGCTGCAATCTCAGCCATGCAGTCCACTAAATTTTCAACTGACGAAGGTTTGAAATAAAATGCTGCTACTGCCGACGCCGCATCAGCCCCAATTTCATACGCGTGTTGCATCAATATCTTCGACTCTGCAATGCTAGAATGCCCTACGTGTACCCATATTTGAAGTCGTTTGTTGGCTGCTTTGACAAACGCCTCCGCCACCATCATACGCTCCTGTAGGGTGAGATTAGGGCCTTCGCCGTTGGAGCCGCACACAAACGCGCCCGTTACACCATCAGCAATGAGATTATCAACCAAAGCCGGTACTAAATCGAGATGTAAACTTCCGTCGGGAAAAAGCGGGGTAAATGGAGCGGAGAAAAGCCCCTTTATGGGTTTTAGTTGCATTTCCGAATTATTACATATTACGTAATAGCAAAAATATAAAACCCGTACGTACCGTCTCTAAAATATGCAAAAAACTTTTAGCGTTGGCTTTGCACCCAAGTACAAAGCATTGAAAAGAGGACTTAGTCATTGATACTTTTATAACAATGACCAAGTCCCCCTTAAATAGTTACACCCTTATTTTACGCTCAGTAAATACGTTTTATTTTTCTGCGTTTTTAATTGCAACACGTACCCATCGGTAGTTTTCTTGGAAGAGGTTTTAGTGCCCTGTACAGTCACAGGCTTATTAGTAAGAAGACGCAGTTCTTCGCCATTTATCGATTTGATTTGGGCATGAGTCAGTGTATTTTTTTCCCATTGCATCGACACTTCAAACCCTCCGCGCCCACGTAAACCACTGACTTTGCCCGATGGCCAATTGGTAGGTATCGCAGGCAATAGGTGCAGTTTATCTTGATGACTTTGGAGAAGCATTTCGGCCATGCCCGCTGTTCCTGCAAAATTACCGTCTATCTGAAAAGGTGGGTGAGCGTCGAATAAGTTAGGGTATGTTCCTCCGCCACGACTCATGATAGTCCCTGTTTCATTCGTGTATTTTAATAATTCCCGAACCAATGTATAGGCATGATTACCGTCCTGCAATCGAGTCCAAAAGTTGATTTTCCAGCCTTTACTCCAGCCCGTTCCTTCGTCGCCTCGTAATTCTAAAGTCCTTTTAGCTGCATTGAAAAACTCAGGTGTTTCTTTCGTAATTTGACGCCCAGGATGTAAGCCAAACAGATGCGAAACGTGACGATGGTACGGGTCTGTCTCTTTGAAGTCTTTCGACCACTCTAGCAACTGACCTTTGCTACCAATCTGCAACGGCAACAGCTTGTTTCGCTTGGTAATCAGTAACTCTCTAAATTCTTTATCTTGGCCTAACACCGTTGAGGCATCAATGAGGTTGGTAAACAAATCCCAGATAATCGACATATCCATCGTAGTTCCTACTGATACTCCTTGCTGCTTGCCAGCTGCATCAAAAAACTTATTTTCAGGCGTGGTAGAAGGAGCCGTTACGAGGTAGCCGTCTTTGGTTGTCACCAACCAATCAAGAGTAAAAAGAGCGGCTTCCTTCATGACAGGGTACGCTTTTTCGGCCAAAAACTTTTTGTCGCCCGTAAACCTGTAATGCTCCCACAAATGTTGGCATAACCAATTCCCTCCCATGGGCCAGTTGGCCCAGACAGGGTCACCTGCACCTACGTCGCCCACGGCATTGCTCAACGCCCAAATGTCGGAATTATGGTTCGCTACCCATCCTTTGGCGCGGTAATAATCGTAGGCTGTTTCGTGACCTGTTTTGGCCAAATGTTGAATCCAGTCTAACAGTGGCTGATGCATCTCCGACAAGTTAGTCACCTCCGCAGGCCAGTAATTCATTTCGGTGTTTATATTGATGGTATAGTTCGAACTCCAAGGAGCGCGAAGCTCTTTGTTCCAGATTCCTTGCAAGTTGGCAGGAGGCCCACCAGGGCGCGACGATGAAATCAACAAATAGCGACCGTACTGAAAATAAAGCACTTCCAAGGCAGGATTGTAACGCCCATCGGTATATTGCTTGAGTTGTTCGTCGGTTGGAACGGGAGAGGTATTGGCATTCAACGTGTCTTTAATCGTCAGTTGGCAACGGTTAAAATACGATTGATACTCGCTCTGATGTTGTTTCAATAAGGTCGTATAAGGCTGTGATAAGGCTTTGGTAAGGAAACTCGCCGCCAGCTGTTTTTCGTCTTTCCCGTCTTTATCAGGGCATTTATCATACCCATTAAAACTAGTAGCAGCCACGATATATAAAACTACTTCACTGGCTTTGTCAATGTGAATACCTGCGGTATCGGTTTTCACCGTACCATCTTTAGCTACGGCCTTGATTCGGTACTGAAAACGCATTCCGTTGCAGCCTTGAGTGTCTTCATAAATAATGGGTTGGCGACCTTTGGGGTTATAATAGGACGGGTCTACTTTCGCAGGGGCTTTTCCGTTGACTACCAGTTCGGTGTTATTCAGCGGTTGTTTTTGGATACGTAGCTGCGAGCGCGTGCTAATATCGAGGTTTAGTTGTTTCGATTTATTTGCGCTCAAACGTACTACAAACACGTTAGCTGGTGCCGAAATGAAACCCTCCCGTACGTAAGTAACCCCGTCCAAAGAGAAACGGGTGGTGGAAATGGCTTTTGAAATATCGAGGTCGCGGTAGTATCCGCTTGGAGTTCCGCTCGTAAAACGGTGTTTTATCATCAAATCAGCCAAAGGCAAATACGACTCCGTATACAGGCCCTGCATTTTTTTGGTAAGTTCATTGGCCTTCGAATAATCCTCTTTTTCCAGCAATGCCTCGCGAATGACGCTGAGGTATTGGTGGGCGTCGGGGTTTACGTTTTTTTTGAGCGGCCCACCCGACCACAGCGTCGATTCGTTCAACTGTATTAATTCTTCGTTAACTCCCCCAAACACCATCGCACCGATACGACCATTGCCCAGAGGAAGCGCTTCTACCCAGTGTTCGGCAGGTTTAGCGTACCATAAGCGTTGAGTTGCTTGTCCATGCGAATGAAATACCGAAAACGACAAAAAAAATAGAGTTGATAATAACCGATTCATAGTGAGCAAAAAATACGTTTTATCTCTACAAAGTAATGGTATTTTTTATCTACTATAAATTAGGAAATTATCAAGATTATAAGCTATTTTAGCTACATATACCTATATAATGTTCTATCTGTAGTTAATTTTTTTCAAAATGAAACCCCAGCTTCTACAAGTAACCATTAGTCCAAATCGCTCCTTTAGCCTTCGCCGCGACGCCATTCCCAACATCAACAACCGTTGGCATTGCCATAAAGAAGTGGAACTTGTCTATTTCCACCGTGGCAGTGGTACTCAGTTTGTGGGAGACAGTATCCGACGGTTTAAGCCTGGCGATGTGGTGCTTGTAGGGGCTAATTTACCGCACTATTGGCATTTTGACCCTACCGAGAAAGACGAGTTTTCCAAAGAAAATGAGCCTTTCTCGTCGGTCATTCATTTTACAGAAGATTTTTGGGGAAGCCAATTTTTGCAACTTCCCGAGAATAAAATGCTTAAAAATGTGCTTGATAAGGCAAAAAGGGGCATCTCTTTTTCGGAAGAACTTAGCCAACAAGTAGCTCAGCAAATAGAAGTCATTTTCGCCACGGAGGGCACTTACCAGCTCATCGCCCTAATTCAGTGCTTATTGCTCGCCCAACACTGCGACGAAAACGATTTTTTATCCTCCCTTAGTTTTCAATACGATGCCTCCGATCTAGAGAATGAGCGCCTTCACGGTATTTATAAATTCACTCTTCAGAATTTTCATAATAAGATAAAACTGCAAGAAATTGCGTCGTTGGCAGGGCTCACACCCAACTCTTTTTGTCGCTATTTCAAACACCGAACAGGCAAATCGTATTCGCAGTTTTTGCTCGAAATACGGGTAGGAAACGCCTGTAAGTTACTCATTAACACGCCCATGACCATCAAGCAAATTTGTTTTGAAAGTGGTTTCAACAACTTTACTTGTTTTTATAAGCAGTTCAAGAACATTACAGGTATGAGTCCGTTTTCGTACCAAAAAGCCCACGCAGATAGATAAAAGGGAATGACGAAGTACGAACGAGCGAATGATGCACGCTGGACCCAACTTGTAATTGAAACCTATACAGCCTAACGTCTCCAACGCGAGTCTTAACTCAAAATACCCTTCACCAACTTCCCATGCACGTCTGTAAGGCGAAAACGACGGCCTTGGTATTTATAAATCAACTGCTCGTGGTCAACGCCCATCAAGTGCAGCAAAGTCGCTTGAAAATCATGGACATGGACGGGATCTTTGACAATATTGTAGCTAAAATCATCGGTTTGTCCGTACGAAAATCCTGACTTCACGCCTGCCCCTGCCATCCACATCGTAAAGCAACGCGGGTGGTGGTCGCGGCCGTAATCGTTGGCGGCCAATTTTCCTTGTGAATACACCGTTCGGCCAAATTCACCTCCCCACACAACTAAGGTATCTTCGAGCAGTCCTCGACGCTTGAGGTCAATCAACAGCCCCGCCGTGGCTTGGTCAATTTGTTTACACTGCTTGGCCATACTTTTGGGCAACGACCCGTGGTGATCCCAGCCTTGGTGGTAAAGCTGCACAAAGCGAACGTCTTTTTCCAACAATTTACGCGCCAACAAACAATTGGCCGCATAGCTTCCCTTGTCGCGGCTGCCAGGGCCGTACAGGTCAAACACCTCGTCGGGTTCTTGGCTGGTATCCATCACTTCGGGCACGGAAGTTTGCATCCGATACGCCATTTCATACTGCGCAATGCGGGCATTTACTTCGGGGTCGCTCCAAGCGTCGTTTTGCAAGCGGTTGAGTTGGCTCAAATACCCCAACATTTGCTCGCGGTCGGTGCCATCGTAGCCTTCGGGGTTATTGAGAAACAACACGGGGTCTTTTCCCGACCGAAACTGCACACCTTGGTATTCGGACGGCAAAAAGCCATTTCCCCACAGCCGCGCATACAAAGGCTGGTCTTTGGATGCATCTTTGGACACCAATACGATAAAAGCAGGCAAGTTCTGATTTTCAGAGCCTAAGCCGTAGCTTACCCACGACCCAATCGACGGACGTCCAGGCAACTGATGACCCGTTTGAAAAAATGTAATGGCGGGGTCGTGGTTGATTTGTTCGGTATAAACTGACTTTATCAAACACAATTCGTCCACCACCTGCGCCGTGTAAGGTAGCAACTCACTTACCCACGTGCGCGTGCTTCCGTGTTGTTTGAAACCATACACACTCGGGGCAATCGGCAACGAAGCTTGGTTGGCACTCATTCCCGTCAGGCGTTGCCCCTTCCGAACCGAATCAGGCAAAGCCGCCCCCAGCATCGACTGCAATTTGGGCTTGTAATCAAAGGTTTCAAACTGCGAAGGCCCACCTGCCATAAACAAGTAAACCACCCGTTTGGCTTTGGGCAAAATCGGCGTTGCTCCAAAACTTGGCGTTCCTAACAAACTACCCAACGCCAACGCCCCCAGTCCCGAGGCCGTTCGCTTGAGAAAATCGCGGCGGTCGAGTTGTTGGTTCAAACCCGAAAATTCGGGGGTATGCAATCGAAAAGGTTCATCGTGATGCGGTGTCATGGGCATTAGCGTTTGGTGATGGTAGCATCGGAATTTAATATGGTATTGGCCACGACGGCGTAGGCTGCCACTTGGGCAGGTTCGAGCGTGGTATCTATTTTTTTTAAGCCTGTTTTTAGCCAACCCTTTGTTTTGGCGGGGGTTGTTTTAAAGCTCTGGTATTGAGTCGCATATAATTTATCCAACAACTGTACTTCCTTTTCGTTAGGTTTTTTTCCCGTCAATTGTCGGTACGCCCATTCAATCGCTTCGGCAGTCTGTTTTTGGCGGGCCATTTGCTCGCCCATCACCCGCGAGGCTTCCACGTAGGTGGGGTCGTTGAGCGTGACCAAGGCTTGCAAGGGTGTATTGGTGCGTTGTCGGCGTACGATGCAGCTACTACGCGTGGGGGCATCAAACGTCCCCAAGGTCGGATTAGGTACGGAGCGTTTGACAATCACGTACAGGCTGCGGCGGTAAATGGCATCGGTTGTATCCATTTTGTAGGTCATGCTGTTGATTTCCCACAAGCCATCGGGCTGGTACGGTTTTACACTTTTACCCCCAATTTTATTGTTCAATAACCCACTAGCCACCAAGGCATTGTCGCGCAGCATTTCGGCAGTTAGGCGAGTGGCGGGGCCTCGTGCCAATAAGCGATTTTCGGGATCACGCTCTCGCAAGGCGGCCGTTGTGCGCGAATCTTGGCGGTAGGTAGCCGACATCACCATCAATTTTACCAATCGTTTAACATCCCATCCGTAATCCTGACAGAATGTGACAGCCAACCAATCCAGCAGTTCAGGATGAGAAGGCAATTCACCTTGATTTCCAAAGTCTTCCGTCGTTTTTACCAAGCCTGTCCCAAAGAAATTTTGCCAATAACGATTCACCGCCACGCGTGCCGTCAGCGGATGGTTGAGGTCGGTCAACCATTGTGCCAATCCAAGGCGGTTTTTGGGAAGGGTGACGGGGAAAGCCAAGACCGCTGAGGGGGTATTGGGAAACACTTCGGGGCCAGGCGCGTCGTATTGCCCGCGTTGTAGCAAGTACGAGCGTTTGGGCGTTGGCATTTCCTGCATTACCATGATTTCAGCAATGTGTCGCGTGGAATCGCTAAAAGCCGTTCGTTGTTGTTGGAGAATTGCCCGTTCGGCAGCTACTGCCGCATCCACGGCCGACACGTAATAGTCTTTCAGCACCGCCCGCTCTTCCTGCGACAGCACAACAACAGGTTTATCCACAATGACTTGCCAAGTAGCTTTGTTGGCCAATATTTTTATTTCAAAAGGGGTCAACGTTCGGTTATACACCGTCACGTCGTCCACTTTTCCTCCTTTGAAGCCTAATCCACGCCACCAGCCACCGATTTGTAGCCCCGTTTCGTTTTTGGCATCGTAAAAAATAATGTCTTTGTACAACTGATCCATCACCGTTTCCATCGCCAGTTCGGTGCCATCCATAAACAATTTAAAACCATTGGCTTTGGACGAACCGTCGTAGGTCATGGTCAACTGCACCCAACGGTCGCGGGGAATGGGTTGATTGCTTTGTCGCGTGATGGCATTGGACGGCGCCGTGTGCGCCATGCAAATCTCAATACGGTTGTTTTTGACATACAAATGAAACCCCTTGAAATTGTACAACCGCTCGGCATTGCTTTTGTGAAAAATCACACCTTCTTTAAACTCTTTGGGAAACCACGCCCAAATCCCAACCGAAAACGGCTCTGATTTTCGGAATACACCCACAGGCCGCAAATCGGCGTACGAATCGCCGTTGAGTTCCAATACTTGTCCACGGGCGGTTTTAGAAAAAATAGGCTTATCGGCATCGCCCGCGTCACGTTTCATTTTGCCTTTGTGCGAAGGATTTACCGTATTTCTTAACGAATCTTCAAACGTAAAAAAGCCTTGCAGCCCTACCTGTGGCACGGTTTGGGTTCTCAGCTTTTGCGGCTCTCCCTTTCCCAACCACACCTGAAAAGAAGCCTCGGAAGCATCTACGGTTTGGGCCAGTTTGGCTTCCTGTTCTTTTATCGACGACTGCATGAAACGGATTAACTCCTCTTGCTTTTCGGTAGGCAGCAGCAGCGTAGGCGTGGGCAAATCGTCATTCCAAGATATTTGTCCCGCTTCGCGCACGTTGTTGAAAAAGCTGTAGAGTTCGTAGTAGTTTTTTTGAGAAATAGGATCATATTTATGGTCGTGGCAACGCGCACAACCCAGCGACAACGCCATAAACGCATCGCCTAAGGTATTGGTACGGTCCATGACGTATTCGGTCTGGAATTCTTCTTCCACAATCCCCCCTTCCATATTTTGTTGGTGGTTTCGGTTAAAGGCCGTCGCAATCAGTCTATCGCGACTTGGGGTATTTCCCGTAGGCCCTTTCATCAAATCGCCCGCCAATTGCTGGTGGATGAACGCATCGTAGCGCATGTTTTGATTGAAAGCATTGATAACCCAGTCGCGGTAAGGCGACATATCACGCAACCGATCAACGGTATAGCCGTGAGAATCAGCATAGCGGGCTACGTCCAGCCAATCGGTGGCCATTCGCTCGCCAAAATGCAGCGATGCCAGCAGTCGATCCACTTGTTTTTCGTAAGCATTGGGACTTTTATCGGCCAAAAAAGCGTCGATTTCGGCAATGGTTGGAGGCAATCCCGTTACATCCAACGACACCCGCCGCAGCAACAACTCTTTGGGCGCTTCGACCGAGGGCATCAATCCTTCACGTACCAAACGTTGTCCAACAAAATAATCAATTTCATTAACAGGCGTGTAGCCACTGAACGCGTTCGGGCTAGGGACGGCTTTTTTCTCAGGTTTCACAAACGCCCAGTGGGGCTTGTACACCGCTCCCATTTTTACCCATTTGAGTAAAACGGCTTTTTCTTCGGCCGTCAGGGTGAGGTGCGACTGCGGCGTCGGCATTCGATACTCAGGGTCGTTAGACAAAATGCGGTGCACCAACTCACTTTTGGCCAAACTACCTGGCTTGACGGCTACTTTTCCAGGATTTTCGGGCAAGGCGCCGTAGGCAGCTTGTGCCACGTCGAGGCGTAAACCCGCCTTTTGTTTGGCTTTGTCGGGGCCATGGCAGGCAAAGCATTTGTCCGAAAGCACAGGCTTTACGTGTTGGTTGTAATCCAATTCAGCGGGGAGTTTGTCATAAGCAGCGGCCACCTCCTCGGGCACTTTTACGCCGTCAATGGTTTTGGTGGGAGGAAACCAAAAAGGCACGCTGGCCAAGAAAAAAAGGAGAAACCTCATCATGACTATGATTGCGTTTTCGTGGTTTTATTGGTATCGGGCAACGTGAATCGTTGCTGTCCATCTTCTATTTTCAACGTTGGTTTGGCGCGTTTGAGCCGTTCAATTCCTTGTGGTGTTACCTTGGTTTTCCACAGATAGACCACCTTTAATTGTGGATAAGTTGCTAATTTTTGAATACCTTCATCGGTCACAGCCGTACCATATAAATTTAGCTGCTCTAATTTCGGCAACTGCTTCAATTCGACCAACGCCGCATCCGTGATTTGTGTATTTTCCAGATTGAGTCGATTGAGATTAGTCAACGCGCTCAGGGGTTTTAATTCATCGTCACGCACGGGCTGGTTGGAAAGGCGTAACCGTACCAACTGACCTTGCACGCGGCTCAATTCTTTCAACATCGACGGCTGGTACGCTTTTACATTCACAAAATTAGCCGCTACGTAGCCCGTTCCTTGCTGCACGGGCGTCAGCGTCACCTGTTGTTGCTGAAAATACGCCACTGTCGATGCAGTAGGTGCGTCGGTTGGTTTCGCCAATATCGACGTTTCAACACTTACTAAAGCCGACGTTTCTTTTTGCAGAGAAATCGCACTATCCGCAACCAAGTTAGGTAAGGTAAGGGGCAGAATAGGCAAAGCTTCCACCGCTGAGAGTACCTGATTATGAACAACTTCCACTTCTTCCTTAAACGAGGCTCCCTTCGCAATCCAATGGTGCAGAATCGCTACTTCTTGGGAAGTCAATTGGCGTTTACCTTTGGGTGGCATGTGCATTTCGTCGTCGTGCGGCAGCAGCAAGTAGCTAAACAATTTACTTTTTTGCGGATTTCCCGCGACCAATACGGAGCCATTTTTACCCCCTTTTTGGATTAACGCCTCGTTATCAAGTCGTAAACCTCCCTTCTTTTTCTTTGCCGAATGGCAACTGTAACAGTTTTTTTCTAAAATAGGCACCACTTGGTCGCGGTACAAAAACGTGCGCCGTACTTGGGGCTGATTGGCCGCCACCGACGAATCTTGTTTTACCACTTCAGGCGCAATGACTACCGCAGTCGTATCGGATGCCTCAGTGCTTCGATTACTAAACGACAAATAGCCTTCACCGTGCGTCAGGTTGCCGCCATAATGCCCCGTGATGGTCAGCAAAATCACCGTTACTAACGCCAATAACCAACGGTAGTTTGCAAACGCGTATGCCAAAAAACTTAATGCTGTCGTTGCCAATCCCGTCCATTGGTGTACCTGCACGGCCTCCGCCTCGTAGTCGTCCGAATGCGCTAATAACCATCCTGCCCCGCACGACAACAACGCAGCCACTGCCCCCGTTAACCAGGCCAATGTCACCGCCGTACCTACTTCTACTTTTCGGATTTTGCCATATATCATTAGCCCAAAAGCAAACAAAAGGATACCAATTGGCAAATGAACCAGTAAAGGGTGAAAACGGCCAAAGAATTCGGCTATGGTCATAGCACTACAAATCGTTAATGATTGATGGAAATGATGAGTAAGAATTTGTAAAAGGCTCTACTAACCAAAATTTAGAAGACGCTTAATCCTACTCTACTCTTTTTAGATATTCCTTAATAAAGCCTCTTTAAGTAAATAGAATGATAATGTGTTGACCCTAAACATGCCGTCTTTTTGAGTGATAGAAACGGGACTTGAAGTTAGTAATTTGTAACTTTGGTTTCTTCTGTATTAAGTGCTAAAGCACGAGTTAATTGTTACCCGTTCAGCACCAACGAATCATATTAAAACAAATACCCTGAAATTTTTGCTCTAGTCCTTCAAAGGTATTTAGTTAATAAACCTTATCAGTAGCCGCCAAATGCAACAAAGACGCCCCGAAGGTCGGGATTGTCAATCCTGTTGACATCAATGTACCTAGTCTCAAAAATTTACGTCTGTCTAGTGATTCTATGATGGTTGCAATTAAAAGATAAAGGAAAAACTTAACAACAAAACCCCGCTTTAAGGCGGGGCTTTGTTGTATTCTGAAAGAATCGAAAACTCTATTTAGCAGCCATTTGACCAACCGATGCCGCTTTAACAAATGCACTCGCCTTGGTTGTATGTACTGAGCTTACTTGGTTGCTTTCTTTCGTTGCGCTATGCTCGTGATTACCATTTACGGCAATGTACGGAGCAATTACCAACGATACAATAGACATTAACTTAATCAAGATGTTCATGGAAGGACCCGAGGTATCCTTGAATGGGTCACCTACGGTATCACCCGTTACCGAAGCTTTGTGCGGCTCCGATTTTTTGTAGAAAGTCTCGCCGTTGATTACCACACCTTTTTCAAACGATTTTTTAGCGTTGTCCCAAGCACCCCCTGCGTTTGATTGGAACATCCCCATCAATACACCCGATACAGTTACCCCTGCCAACAAACCTCCTAGTACTTCAGGCCCCATAGTGAAGCCTACAAGCACAGGTGTAACGAGGGCAATAGCTCCTGGTAAAATCATTTGCTTGATTGACGCTTCGGTTGAAATCGCTACGCATTTTTCATATTCTGGCTCTGTCTTGTATTCCATAATGCCTGGAATTTCGCGGAACTGACGACGTACTTCGTTTACCATTTCCATAGCCGCTTTCCCTACCGCTGAGATAGCCAACGCACTAAAAATAAACGGAATCATACCTCCTACAAACAGACCCGCCAACACATCAGCTTTATAAATATCAATTTGAGAAATTCCTGCAATTCCTACGAAAGCCGCAAACAACGCCAACGAAGTCAACGCCGCTGAAGCAATCGCAAATCCTTTACCCGTTGCAGCGGTTGTATTACCTACGGCATCCAAGTTATCGGTACGTTCGCGTACTTCTGAAGGCAGCTGTGACATTTCTGCAATACCACCCGCATTATCAGCGATAGGTCCGAAAGCATCAATCGCCAACTGCATGGCAGTAGTGGCCATCATCCCTGCAGCTGCAATAGACACCCCATACAAACCAGCAAACTTATACGACAAGATGATACCCGCCGCCAATACGATGATAGGCAACACGGTTGATTCCATACCTACCGCCAAACCTCCGATAATATTGGTCGCGTGACCTGTTCCTGACTTTTCAATGATTGAATTTACAGGACGCTTACCCATAGCGGTATAGTATTCTGTAATGTACGACATCAACGCACCCACGATTAAGCCCACTACAATCGAATAGAACACTCCGTTTGATGTAAATTCAAATCCACGGAGAACAAGGCTTTCGGGCAAAATATTTTTCACAAGGAAGTACGACGCAACAAACGTAATACCAATCGACGCCCAGTTACCGATGTTCAACGCGTTTTGAACAGAAGCATTTTCGTTACTAATACGCACGAAGAAAGTAGAAACCAACGACGCCAATAAACCAACCCCTGCAATCAACATCGGAAGAAGAACAGGTGAGAATCCGCCGTAGTTATCGGTTACGTCAATTTCTTGTCCTAATACCATCGTAGCCAAAATAGTAGCCACGTACGAACCGAACAAATCAGCACCCATCCCTGCTACGTCACCTACGTTATCACCTACGTTATCGGCAATAGTCGCGGGGTTACGAACGTCGTCTTCAGGAATTCCTGCTTCTACTTTACCTACAAGGTCAGCGCCTACGTCAGCGGCTTTGGTGTAGATACCACCACCTACTCGCGCAAACAATGCGATAGACTCGGCTCCCAAAGAGAAGCCCGCCAATACCTCAATTACTTTCTTCATTTCGACAGAAGTAAGTGGTTGGCCTGCGGCAAACATTTGATAAAATACAATAAATAAACCACTTAACCCTAAAACGGCTAAGCCTGCCACTCCCATCCCCATTACTGAGCCTCCCGTAAAAGATACGTTGAGGGCTTTGGCAAGCGAGGTACGTGCCGCCTGTGCCGTACGAACGTTGGCTTTGGTAGCCACTTTCATACCGATGTAACCTGCCGTAGCTGAGAACACCGCTCCAATCAAAAATGCAACTGCAATCAATGGAGAAGAGTGAATTTCGATGCCATTGGCTTCAGTTTGGCTACCCAAATACGCCAAAATTAAAGCGGTCGGAATAGCGAAGTACGCCAAGATTTTCCATTCAGCTTTCAAGAAAGCAATGGCTCCATCGGCAATATAACCCGACAGCTTTTTCATGTTGTCATCTCCAGCTGGCTGGCTCGAAACCCAGTTAAAGCGCCAAGCTGTGTACAGAAGCCCAATAGCCCCAAACGCAGGGACGAGGTAAACGATACTATTCATGCTAAGAGTTAGAAAGTTTAGTTGAATATTTATACAAAAAGTGGGGCAAATATAGCAGAACGTGCTTCATTTCCCCAACCCAAATCTTAGTTAATTGCTGATTGTGCATCGCTATTGTACAACTTTTAAGCTTCTTACTCTAGTCATAAGCCTCCTACAAACAAGTTTTCAGGAATTTTCACACTCATCCGAGCAAGATTGCGTTAATTTTGGACTTAGAAAGACATATACCTTTCCTGAAAATAGCGATTGCTCATGGAACAACTACTGATAAAAAAATTTAAGGCCATTATCACGATTACGAATTCAAGGGCGTGGATGCCGTGCTATTTGACGATATATCCTCACAAATTAGCAACGAATTTGACGAACTCCTAAGTACTGGCTCACAATATGAATTTTAACGTAATGCTTATCTGCTTATTCTGCTCCTGTTTTACCCAACAGGCCATATCGTTACTGTTACACCCCATTTAGCACCTATCCGCTTCCGCTTTCAAATAGAAAACCGTAACTTTGGATAAGAAATTTAGATTCTACTATGCAATCTCTGACAACCATCGTTCAATATTTAGAAAACCCACTATTTTTCCAAACCTATAATTTGGGAAAAATTGGCATTTTTAGCTCAGTAGAACGTGAAGAGGATGCAAATGACTTAGACTTATTTTAGCATGGCTTCAGATAAAGAGTTTTCGTAATCGAGTAGGTCACAACTACATTAGTATTGAATTATTTATTGCATTTGACATTCTTCAAAACGAGTTACCTACATTGAAACGCCAATTAGAACAAATTATACGTGTGGAAATGTTAGATGGTAATTTTGATAGAGAAGAATACAAACTCGCTCAAAATAGTGAATACTATACTCATATTGACTATAAAACATTGAATAATCTCCCCAATTATGCAATTCTCCCACCTCCACTGCCACACCCAATATTCCCTACTCGACGGGGCGGCAGATATAAAAAAACTGTTTAAAAAGGCCAAAGCCGACGACATGCCCGCCATCGCCATTACCGACCACGGCAATATGTTTGGCGTATTTGAGTTTGTGGCCGAAGGGCATAAACAAGGCATCAAACCCATCGTGGGTTGCGAGTTTTATTTGGTGGAAGACCGCCACAAAAAACAGTTTACCAAAGAACAAAAGGACGTTCGCCGCCACCAGTTATTGTTGGCCAAAAACGCCGAAGGCTACCGCAACTTGGCCAAACTCTGTTCGCTGGGCTTCATCGAAGGTATGTATGGCAAATACCCACGCATCGACAAAGAACTGCTGGTCAAGTACCACAAAGGACTCATCGCTACGACTTGTTGCATCGGGGCAAGTGTACCACAGGCAATCATCAAAAAAGGTGAGGAAGCAGGCCGCCGAGAGTTTAAGTGGTGGCTCGATTTGTTTGGAGAAGATTATTACGTCGAAATCCAACGACACGGTATCCGCGACCAAAATATCGCTAACGAAGCACTCCTAAAATATGCCAAAGAGTTTAATGTCAAGGTGATATGCTCCAACGATAGCCACTACGTAGAGCAAGACGACGCCAACGCCCACGATATTTTGTTGTGCGTCAATACGGGTGATAAACAATCTACGCCTACCAACAAGGACTTTGACGACGAGAATCCGATGCCCAAAGGCACGCGCTTTGCATTTTTCAACGATGAGTTTTATTTCAAAACCAAAGACGAAATGCTCAAAACGTTCAGTGATCTGCCCGAATCGCTGGACAATACGCAAGAAATCGTTGATAAAGTAGAGTTGTTAAAGCTCAATCGGGATATTTTATTGCCCAACTTCCCCATTCCTGAAGAGTTCAAAAAGCACAGTATTTCGCAAATGATTGAGTTCAACGGCAAAATGAAAGAACTCACCGCCGACGTACTCAACCAATGGGAATACCTCAAACACTGGACCTTTGAAGGTGCACGGAAGAAATACAAAGAAATTACGCCCGAAATCGAAGAACGACTCACCTTTGAGCTGAATACCATTAAAAATATGGGTTTTCCTGGCTACTTTCTTATTGTAGCCGACTTTATCCAAGCAGGGCGAGACATGGGCGTGCTTATCGGCCCTGGACGGGGGTCGGCAGCAGGGAGCGCCGTAGCGTATGCCATCGGAATTACCAACATCGACCCCATCAAATACGACCTGCTTTTTGAGCGTTTCTTAAACCCCGACCGTATCTCCATGCCTGATATTGATACGGACTTCGACGACGAAGGCCGCCAACGGGTGATTGATTACGTGGTGCAGAAATACGGTAAAAATCAGGTGGCTCAAATCATCACCTACGGTACAATGGCCGCTAAATCGTCGATTAAAGACGTAGCGCGGGTAATGGACTTACCGCTGCAAGAAGCCAATGCCGTGGTGAAACTTGTGCCCGATAAGCCAACTTATGGCATGAACCTCGACAAGGTTTTCAAAGTACCGCTCGAAAAAATGGCGGAAGTCGTGACTACCGACGAGGTAGAAAACCTGAAGAAATTACGTGAAATGCTCAAGGGCAACGACCTGACAGCCAAAGTCCTTAAAGAAGCTCAAAAACTGGAAGGGACTGTTCGAAACGTAGGTATTCACGCCGCAGGGATTATCATTGCCCCTTCTGATTTAACCGACCTGATTCCCGTTAGTACCTCCAAAGAATCGGAGTTATTGATTACCCAATACGAGGGAAAAATCATTGAAGATGCGGGAGTCATCAAAATGGACTTTTTGGGGCTTCGTAACTTGACCATCATCAAGGAAGCCCTTCGGATGATTGAGGCCAACCACGGAGTTAAAATTGACATTGACTACATTCCACTCGACGATGTCAAGGTATTTGAACTCTTCCAACGAGGGGATACCAACGCCGTATTTCAATTTGAATCCGACGGAATGAAGAAGTACATGCGCGAACTCAAACCTGACCGCTTTGAAGACCTCATCGCCATGAACGCCCTGTATCGCCCAGGCCCGATTGCGTACATTCCTAACTTTATCAACCGTAAACACGGCCGTGAAAAAGTAGAATACGACCTACCCGAAATGGAGGAGTATTTAGCTGATACGTACGGAATTTGTGTGACAGGCGATACGCTTATTCACGATGCAAAAACGGGAGAACGAGTACGGATTGAGAGCCTTGCCAATCGCGTTGGAGAGTTCTGGGTACAAGGCATCAACGATGATTTATTACCTGAATCAGCTCCTATTACGCATTGGGTATGCAATGGTGAAAAAGAAGTCCTCGAAATACGTCTACGTAATGGCAGTAAGGTAAAACTTACACCTGACCATAAAATATTAACCGAAACAGGCTGGCAAGAAGCGAGTAGTTTACAAGTAGGAAGTGTGATTGCAACTCCTCGGAAGTTATTCGTTGAAAATGAACAAGACTATGACCGTGATAAATTACGGGTTTTAGCCTACATTCTTGCCGACAGTTCGTTGAGCGGTTTTGATGATACGGCAGATTTTGAACGTTTGGAACCCCGAACTTTACAACAAGTTCGCGACATAACAAGAGTAATGGTAGCAGGAACCGAGAAAACGCACTACCATGAAACCAATTCGCTGGTGGTACAATTGAGAGAATGGGGACTCAAAACAATGAAGGGAGGCTGCCGCTCTGATGAAAAATTTGTTCCAGAATTTATATTTGGATTAACGGAAGACGCCATCGCCTTCTTTCTTGCATCGTTATGGGACTGCGATGGGTATATTGGCAAAGATTTGAATCATTTTAAAACGATTTCTCCCCAATTAGCCAATGATGTAAAAACCTTACTTCTTCGCTTAGGAATTTATTCGGTGACTTATCAATCAACCTATCATAATAATCGTCGGAACCAAGAAATGACGGCCTATCAGGTCAACGTTTATAACCTCAAGGCATTTGCCGAATTAATTGGCCCTCACCTCGTCGCTAAAAAAATACAAAACACACATCTATCAGGCCACCAAGTGCATGATAATATCTCCCGTGCGTTGTTTTCAGACGAACTAGGCCAAGTTTGGAAAGGCTCTGGTCGTGGGCTTATGGATAAATATAGCTTCGACCGTCAACATCTTTTATCGCAAAAAGCTCGCAACTACCCCCGTATTTCGTTAAAAGCGGTGTTGCCATTAATAGAAAAACTTCCACTTAATCAATCCGCTCGTCTAGCCAAAATCCGATGGGACGAAATTGTGGAAATCAAAGCCATTGGTAAAGAAAAAGTATATGATATTACAGTAGCAGGAATTCACAATTTTGTTGGAAACAACATCATTCTCCATAATTGTACGTATCAAGAGCAAATTATGCTGCTTTCGCAGAAAATGGCAGGCTTTACCAAAGGGGATGCTGACGTTTTGCGGAAGGCCATGGGGAAAAAGCAGATTGAGGTACTGAACAAGATGAAAAGTAAGTTCATTGAGGGAGGAAAAAAGAAGGGACTCGACGAGAAAAAACTCGATAAAGTCTGGACCGACTGGGAAGCTTTTGCCTCTTATGCCTTCAACAAATCACACTCAACTTGCTACGCCTTTGTAGCCTACCAAACGGCTTACCTCAAAGCTCATTACCCTGCCGAATACATGGCGGCGGTCTTGACGAGCTCACTAGGAAACATCGAAAAAATCACATTCTTCCTCGAAGAATGTAAAGCCCTCGGAGTTCCTGTACTAGGCCCCGATGTCAACGAATCGGAACGCCGTTTTGGGGTAAACAAACGCGGCGAAATTCGTTTTGGATTGGGAGGTATTAAAGGAACAGGCGACGCCGCCGTAGAAAGTATCATCGAAGAACGAACCAAAAACGGCCCTTTCAAAGACCTTTTTGACTTTATTACTCGTGTCAATCTACGAACTGTCAATAAAAAAACCATCGAATCGCTCGCGTACGCAGGCGCCTTCGACTTGTTTGAGGAATACCATCGCGCTCAATACTTTACGGCGGTTGATGGCGAACAGCAAAACTTAATTGAAAAATTAATCAAATACGCCAACGCCGTTCAAGCCGACAAATCCAATGCACAAGCGTCGTTGTTTGGCGGCTTTGGTGGAAGTGGCGCCGATATTGCCAAACCTAAGGCACCTAACGTCGCACAATGGAGTGACATTGAGCGGTTACGATATGAGAAAGACGTAGTTGGGTTTTATATTTCAGGACACCCGCTTGATATGTATCGTTTGGAATTGACCAACTTCTGTACCTGTACCCTCGATAAAGTGATGCTTACCTCAGAATCGACGGGTACCAGCGACAACGAAGACAGCGATACACCTGCCGTTGCCAACGTTGAAATCGGCGGGCGACCACTTTTGTTTGGGAAAGATATTACCGTGGCAGGCATTGTAAGTAGTAGTCAAGTTCGAACTACCAAAACGGGCAACCCTTTCTGTATCTTCAAACTCGAAGATTATGCGGGGTCGATGGAAATGGCACTCTTTGGAGAAGATTTTGTAAAGTTTTCGGCTTACGTCCAAATGGGGCATTTCTTATTTGTCAAAGGCAAAATCCAAAACCGCTGGAAACAAGAAGACCAGTACGAATTCAAAATTACCTCCATGCAATTGTTGAGCGAAGTACGCGAAAAGCTCACGAAAGAAATCAAACTACAGTTGGATTTAGATTTACTAGATAGTGGGCTGGTAATGAAGCTCAATCAGGCTGTACAAGCCTACCCTGGCCACTGTGCCCTTACGGTCTCAGTGGTAGACCATGAAAGTAGAACCGAAGTAAAACTGCAATCAAGAACGCACCGAGTAGCCCCCTCCAACGAATTTTTTAAACTAATTGGAGCGATGGGAGGAGTTAATTTTTCAGTCAATTAATCGCTGCGCTGTCATCGCTTTCAATCATGACAGCGCAGCCTTGATTGGCAATTACTTCCGCAGTTTTTCGTTTATTAGAAAAAAACGCATTATGAAATATCTTCTCTACAGCCTTTTTGCGCTTTTATTTGCACCAAACTTAAAGGCACAGAATGCCCAAATTACCCTCAAAATGGCTCCCGAAGCGGCCAATTTTTCGGTATCGTTGGTAACAGAAAAAGTAAAATTTCAACCTTCGCCTGCCATTGGTTTAGCCGACGTTGAGTTTCTAAATATTGGTTATTTTGAAATTACAAACCAAAAAGTAGCCAATGCGGAAGTGGAGCTTAGCGAACCTCAGTTGGTTCGGCTTCAAATCATTCCGACTGCTGCAGGAGCTATGTCTTACCAGCCTATCAACCAGAGTTTTAATCGGGTATTGTTTATTAGTCCTAACGACAAGCTGACGGTGACAATTCATCCCAACAAGTCGCTGACCTTTGAGGGAACAAACGCCCATTACCAAGAATTTTTGCGGGATTACTTCAAAGAAAATCTGTACGAATACTTACCTGTATTTGGCTACAAACCTACCAAAAACGACAACAGTAGCATCTTACCAAAGGTAGACAGCCTGCAACAAGCCCGTTTACAACGCTTGCAAACCATAAAAAGCCAACAGCCTATCACTGAAGCCTTTGATGCGTACATCACGGCGACTATCAATACCGAAGCGTATTTGACTCGTCAATTGGTGTTGGATAAAAAAATTCGTGAAAGTCAGGGAGTTCAGTTGAAGTCGAATCAGCGCCAAGAAATTGAAAATCTTACGCTCCAAAACTTCAAAATTTTGCCCGATGCAGCCCTTATGAGTGAGCAATATCGCCGCGAATTGGCCAATTATATCCTTATTCCAATTACAAAAAAATACCCAACTGATTCGGCACAACGCTACATTTTGTCGAGCGAAGCGTTACAACTAGCCTACCAAGAAAGCGACGAACAACTACGAGACTATCCCAAACAGCGGGCCTATTTGCTCTCGCATTGGGTTGATTATGCCGTGACCTTTAGAAGCGATATGACCGCGGCGCATAGTTTGTTAGAAAAATTTGAGCGAACCTACCCTTCTTCCGAGCTTATTCCGTATTTCAAACAAAGTATTACAGCCAAGGAAGGAATGTACGTCGGAAAAGCGGCCCCTAACTTCTCTCTCAAAGACCGCGAAGGCAAAGAAGTAACTCTCCAAAGCCTCCAAGGCAAACCAATTTGTATCGCCTTTTGCTTTAATTTAAAGCAACATGAGCTTATTTTTAAACCACTCGAAGAAGCTTACAAAGGTCGTCTCACGTTTGTTTACCTCAATGTTACCCCCAGTACTTCGTTTGAACTTTGGCAATCGTTGACCGAAAACCGTCCGAATGTTGTTCACCTTTGGGGTTCCGACGAAGACGCCAAAAAATTAAAAGAAACCTACGCAACCACTATGGGCTTTCCGTTCGTAGTGATAGATGCGCAAGGAAAGATTGTCGAACGTTGGATTCCACAAGAATTTCCTGATAACAAAACGCTTCAAAAAGAGTTAAGTGGATTGGTAAAGAAGTGATTGGTTTCGTGAAAAGAATCGCCGCTAAGGGTAACCATGCGGCGATTTTTTTTATCGTATTATTTCAGCACTAGCCAACCAATCGTACGTATTTACAGGGTGAGGAAGCGCTTCGGGCGTCAATTGAAGATACATCATGTGAAGGTGAGTACCTGAGCGCGCCTTGACGGCGTTGAGACCAGTACGGCCTACTTCCGCTATTTTTTGTCCAAGTGCTATTTCATCGCCTGCTTCTACCATTACTTTACTGTGGTGAGCATAATAAAATAAGCCATCAAGACAGGGGTCATAAATCCACACAAAATTGCCACCTCGGTACAAGCTTTCGGGGACCCAGTTGGTTTCCGTCGCCACTACAATTCCTGGACGCATCGCCAACACATCCACGGGTTTATCAGTTTGGTCATCAACACTGTCTTGGTTACGGTCATACACAAAAATATCGTGTGCGGGATGGCTACCTTGTACTTTATGATCAAACAAATTAAAACCCCTCGGACGAAAACCCGAGCCGTACCCTCCGATATTACTGGCATCATAATCACGCAAAGGAAACACAAATCGAATAGAATCCATGCAGTTTTGCTGACGGTAAGGTTGCGTTACCTGACGCAATTCTCTCAAAATGGCCTGAAAACGCAATTGAGCAGAATCTGGTGACAGTGTTTGCTCTCGAATCTGCATATTCAAATCCTGAAAAGCCATCCCCAACGTTATCATTTGTTCGCGCGGGGCATCCGAACGAGCCGCTAGTAATCCTAAAATTAGAATGATAAGTACGTTAAACTTCTGCATCTAAACGAGTTAATGTGGGTTACTTCTTGCCTAAAAAAGCTTGCATCATTGTCCACTCTCTGCCAGGAGCATCAGCTGTAAACGTTTCTAAACAACCTCTGTCCTGTAAAGTGATGTAGCAAGTTCGCCCTTTTTTACCTCCAAAACAAATATTAGACACACTTTTACCTTTTGTTTTAATGGTTTTAATGATTTTACCATCAGGGGCTACAACCGCTACTTCTCCCTTTCCATGTCGCGTGATATACAAGTTTCCGTTGGCATCGCAACGCAACCCATCCATTCCTCCATCCGCAAATTGTATCAATAAACGTTTGTTAGACAAGCTACCATCCACTCCAATATCGAACGCCCAAACATTACGTTGTACACTTTCATTGACGTACAACGTCCGCTCATCGGGGCTCACATCAATGCCATTAGTGGTTCCCATTGAAGGAGCTACAATCTTTGCTTTGCCTTCGGGCGACACGTGCCAGACCTGTCCCGTACCCGCTTTCCAATTAGGGTCCGAACAAAAAATGTGCCCTTTGCTCGTAATCGACAAGTCATTGGGCTGGTTCATACGTGGCTCGTGGCAGTGAACGCTCACTTGCTTTGTGGTAAGATTGACTTTCAGCACCTTATGACCTGTAAAATCAGCAACATAAAAAGTAGTAGCATCTCCAAAACGTATTCCATTTCCTGTGCTTCCTTTGGGTAAGGTCAAAAAAATCGACGTTTTGTTGCGTTTGGGGATTTGAGCAATAGTTCCGTCCATAGCGTAATTGACAGCATAAACATTGCCATCTCCGTCCACCGACGGACCTTCACAGTTATTGGTAAACTCATGTTCACGGGTAAAGTCAGAGGTTTGAGCAAGGAGTCCGAACCCTGATAACGTAGTGAAAATCGTTGAAAGAAAAAAAAGACGCATAGGTTAGTAGGGTTTAAAATACTGTAAAGATTGAGGATTGGCTCAAAATAAAAAACTTTCCAAGTGACGAACACCTGAAAAGTTTTCATGTTTTATTTTTCTAGGAAAAAAAAACGCGAAGTTCGCCTAGTTATTTACTTTCAGCACTTCTTCCAATTTTTTCTCAAGGGCCTCTCCACGAAGGTTTTTACCGATAATTTTCCCGTCTTTATCCAACAAAAATGTTGCAGGAATAGCGTTCACACCATACGTTTGCGCCGCGGCCGATTGCCAATACTTCAAATCAGAAACATGACTTGGCCAAACTAGCCCATCTTTCTCGATAGCCTTAATCCAAGAGGTTTTATCTTTATCGAGCGATACGCTAAAAATCTCGAAGCCTTTGTTTTTGAAGCGATTATAGGCTTTCACAACGTTAGGGTTTTCTTGGCGACAAGGCCCGCACCACGACGCCCAAAAGTCAATCAAAACTACCTTTCCGCGAAGCGACGACAAGTTTAGTGGCTTATCACTTGTGGTATTAAGCGTAATTTCGGGGGCAGCATCCCCAATCTGAATTCCACGCATACGCTTGGCATTTCCAGCAAAAATCTGTCCTTGCTTCATAGTAGGGCGTTCTTTTTCAAACTTCTTTGCCAGTTCGAAAATCGTATTTATTTCCATCTCAGGATTGAGGAAATTAGTAGCAAACAAAGCCGCCAACGAAGTCCCCATTTCTGGAATCATTGCTTTTACTTTGGCCGTAAAGTCCTTGCTTTCAGTTTCAAATGCCTGCTGAATTTCGGCTATTTTCTTAGTATCTTTTTTCTGTTCCGCTTTGGCATACTCATCTTGCCACTTTACCGACTTTTCAGACATCACTTTGTACATTCCTAGTAATTTCTGGTAGTAGTCGTTGTTGGCTGAGCCTTTGATTAGGGCTGCTCCATTTTCCGTTCCGTCTGCAGTAACTTCAATATTTTCACCACCTTCAATCAACACAATAAAGCGCTGTTTTTTGGCAATGTTGACCTGATAAACAGTTCCTTCGTCAAGTTCTTTCCGCTTAAACGTAAAACGCTTATCACTTCCTACAGTTATTGAGTCTAGTACCACCAAAGGCTGAGTACCAGGGATTTCGAGATATACTTTATCGTTGGTTTGCAAGGTTTTGGCAGTCCCCGATATCGTAAAATCTTTGGGCGTGCTTTGGGCGAAAAGGGAAAGGCTCGCCAATAATGCCGAGGCAGTCAATAGTTGTTTCATTGTTGTGCGAATGTTTGCCAATAGTAAACGAAAAAAAACCGCTTTTGTTGCGTGTTTGACAAAGGTACAAAAATGCTGCCAGTCATTCTGACAAGCAGCATTTTTTCGTATACTAATAAAAAAGGTAAGATATCGGCTTAATATCGGTTCACTTCCAACGAAGAGATACCACCTTCGTACGAAATTTTGATTTTTTTCTTCGCCGAATTATAGTTAGGCGTGCGGTATAGACCACTGCTGATTTTTTCAAAATTGTCGAGGTCTTTTGAATTTAGTGCTCCGTCGATTTTAAATTCACATCCTACTGATTCTGGAATGTTGATTTCGATGGATGCAACCCCTGCTTCGATGTCAATTTGAGCGTCGTTCTCGACGTTTTCACCAAGTTTCAAGCCCACTTCAGCAGCACCTGCTCCTAGTTTCACTTTTTTCACCTTATACGATGACAGGTCAAAATTACCTTTTCCAGCACCAAGCCCTAAATCAAAAGTCCATACAGGTTTGTCACTCAAACGCATCTCCACCTGATTATTCATCTGGTCAAAGTCACGAATACGAATTTTCTTACGGCCTGTGCTATCTTTGCTTTCCATTTCGAAGTCTACCACGCTTGTTTTGGCACTTTCATTTCGTTTTGACGTCATAATATAATTACCAAACTCCGTTTCAGCATCTGCTTCTATTAATTGTGAAGTAGTCCCTTCAATAGTAAACTCCCCAGCTCCAGCACCAAATTTCAGTGTCGCATCAGCAATATTTTCTGAAAATGGTTCTGAAAAATGCGTTTTTTCATCCTTTGAGTGCGTTTCTGAGCGCTCTTCGTTCTCGTTATAGTGATTATCATCGTCGTCATCAAAATCATCTATATTGAACTCAATGCCATTCTCATCCCAATGACGGATTTTTTTGTTTGCTCCGTTGATGATTGCCGAAGGAATTGCTAAGGCTATCAAAATAGCAGCTACTACCCCCGACCATGATTGCTTAAGTAACAAACTTCCCCCTGCCAGTATCAATAAAACAGGCCAAAAACGAAGTGTAATACCCCAATCGATATGGTACCAACCAAGAGACTTAGCCAAAAGCAGCAGTCCCAAAGCCAAGAGAATTGAGCCCCAAACAAGGGCATTAGACGATTGTTTCATGATGTTATACGATTAAGATAGATTTTTGATTTTATCTTTGAAAATGAGTAAAGCTCCACCCACAATCAGGATAATAGGTAAGAAATAACGCTCAAAGTCAAACCAATCAAATAATTCACGCATCAACAAAAGGCCGCCAATTATTACGAGGAGAACTCCCCAGAAAGTGCTTCGATAATTCATGGAAAACAAAGATTTAGAGGTTTAAAAGAGTAGATTTTTTATCAGTATTAAGCGTTAGGCCCTTCAGGCTTTTTGTCCTCTTTAGGCTCGCCTGAAGCAGCAGCAGTTGGTTCTGTAGTACCCGAAGAAGCAGGAGGTTGCCAAGAAGAGATAGGAGCCGAATCAGTCCATGAAGGCGTTACACGGTCATTATCCACTGATGAAGTTGGCGTTCCGCTTTGAGAGTTATTAATGTTTCTAAAGATTAAAAATAAGCCAATTCCAATCAAAATTGCGGCAGGAATAAACTTTTGCAAGTGCATCCAATAGAACAAACGGTCAAAAAGCATAAATCCACCAATCAAAAGTAGGCCATACCCTACAACCTGTATCCCAAGGTTACTGGTTTTTGTAGGCGCCATATCGTCTGGATACTGCCAGTCGTTTTCCATACTAACAGCAGGAGTGGAAGATTCTCCTACAGGCAAGGCTGCCCAAAGGATGATATACAATAGAACGATTAGAAATCCTTTCGAAAAAATCATTAATATGATGAGAATGACACGCATTAGGGCTTTGTCCATTCCAAAATAATCGGCAAGCCCAGCAGCTACACCACCTAAAACGGCTTCACTTTGTATACGACGTAATGGCTTATTATTCATGGCTATAATTATTTATAAGATGAAATCTTTATGGTTTTGCTTACCTTTCGATTTTATTGTTGATTCAAAGGTACTATGTATTACAAGGTAATAAAATATTTTTTACGACCAACGGTTAAAGAATAAAATGAATGGAAAATTTTGGGGATGAGAAGAAAGCCTACAGTGTCAGTTTTTTTTCAAAATAGACGACATCCGCTTCAGGGTTGAAGTTATAAGGAGAGATTTGCTGAAAGCCGTAAGACGTGTATAGTTTTACGGCAGCTTCCAAGCGTTGTAGGCTGTCTAAACGCATGGTATAATAACCCAACGATTGGGCTGTTTGGAGCGCAACGTCCATCAATTCCTGCCCCCAACGCTTTCCTCGATAGCTCGGACGGATATACATTCGTTTCAATTCACAAATGCCTTCTTCTAATTTTCGCAAAGCGGCACAGCCTACAAAATTGCCATCTTCTTCCACCAACCACAATTCGCCCACAGGGGGGCCATACATGGTTGGAAGAACGTGAAGTTCGTTGTCAAACTTCTGAAACTGCAAATCAATACCAAGACTAACGGCGTATTCTTTGAAAAGTTCGACAGCCTCATGGTAGTGTTCAGAAGTTCGAGCAACGATGATATTCATAGTTTATCCTAACAAATAGGCTTTAAAATCAGCAAAATGTTTGGTCATAGGGGTCGCTACTTTTTCTTTACTGAGTAAATCCGACAAACGCGTAGGTATTTCGACATCACCAGTACCCAACGCATCTTCTACTACATTCAAAAATTTAGCATAATGTGCTGTTGATAAAAAAACACCTGCCACCTCTTTTTGGGTTAGGTTTGTGTACTCTTTCAACCCCAAATAAGCCACTGCCGTATGTGGGCACATCAAGTAACCCGTTCTATCGTACACTTCACGCATAGCAGCTTTAGTTTGATCATCATTAAACCAAAAACCCGAAATATCTTGTTTCACTTTGGCCCATTCATCCCCAAAAAAGCGAGTCATCCGCACAAAATTACTTGGATTACCTACATCCATTGCATTTGAAACTGTTTCAACCGAAGGCACTGGCTCATAATTTCCGTTCGATAAATAGTTAGGAACGACGTTATTACGGTTAGTAGTAGCAATAAAATGCTCCACGGGCAAGCCCATACGATACGCTAGAAGCCCTGCACTTAAATTTCCAAAGTTTCCACTAGGTACCGAAAAAACAACAGGTAGCCCCAAATGCTTTGTCTGCGCATACGCACGGAAATAATAGAACGACTGCGGAATGAGACGCGAAATATTGATGGAGTTGGCCGAAGCTAGGTTGTATTTTTTATTGAGTTCATCGTCTAAAAACGCTTTTTTTACAAGTGCTTGGCAATCATCAAACGTACCGTCTACCTCCAAGGCATTTACATTGCTACCCAACGTCGTCAACTGTTTTTCTTGAATATCGCTGACCTTTCCACTTGGGTACAAAATCGTTACGTTGATGCCTGGTACATTGTAAAATCCTTGTGCTACCGCACCGCCGGTATCTCCTGAAGTAGCTACTAAAATTCGGATTTCTTGCTGCGAACGTACCAAAAAATAGGACATCAACGAAGCCATAAAGCGCGCACCAAAATCCTTGAAAGCCATTGAAGGCCCATGGAATAGCTCCAAACAATACGTTTTATCCTCAATCGGTAGAACAGGTGCATCAAAATTAAACGCTTGTTCTATAATTCGCTGAATATCGGCCTCAGGAATATCGTCACTCAGAAGCGTTTTTGATACTTCAAACGCAATTTCATTAAACGAACGTTGTTCGATATTGGCTAAAAAATCGGATGAAATACTTGGAATATATTCGGGCATATACAACCCATTATCGGCAGGAAGGCTACGAAAAACAGCTTCTTCTAACGAGGCTTTGAGCTGTGCATTTTTGGTACTATATAAAATCATTGGAAGGTAATACGCAATGCGTGTTAATTTTTACAAAATTGAGAGTCCAAAATTACGCCGCTCATCCCCTTCATGCAAGAACTTCCTCATTTTTACGCTATAAAGTAGTTTAAAAGCACCTAGAAATAACGCGTAAAAGTGATCAAAAAAAAATCTTTTACATGACAGTCAAGGACAGTTGGGGCTATACAGCTCCCTAAATTTGTACAATTTATTGTATTAATACAATTTTCAACTCTTTACTAACTCAAAAATCGTTTCTCATGGAGTCTATTTTAGGCGTTATTTTTCACTCAATAGGTGGATTTGCCTCGGGTAGTTTTTATATGCCCTACAAAAAAGTCAAGGGATGGTCTTGGGAAAGCTATTGGATTATTGGTGGATTATTTTCGTGGCTCATCGTTCCTCCTTTAGCTGCTTGGCTCACCATACCAGGTTTTAGCGAAATCATCAAATCAACTTCGCCAGAAGTCATTAAGTACACTATTTTCTTTGGACTTTTATGGGGAATCGGTGGGCTCACCTACGGCTTAGGAGTTCGCTATTTAGGTATGTCATTAGGCAACTCTGTCACATTAGGATTTTGCTCTGCTTTTGGCTCGTTGTTACCTGCCATTTTTTATGCAGTATATCCAACCCAAGGCAAAGTATCAATAATAGATATGATTAATTCACCCAGTGGCCAAGTAGTTTTGTTAGGTATTGCTGTTTGCTTGCTTGGGATTTTTATTTGTGGAAAGGCAGGAATGATGAAGGAAAACGAACTATCAACCGAAGAAAAACAAAAAAGTGTCGCAGAATTTAATGTTGGGAAAGGCTTGATTGTTGCTATCGTTTCAGGAACGTTAAGTGCCTGTTTTAATTTTGGCATCGAAGCTGGCAAACCAATGGCTGACGCAGCCGTTGCAACTGGATTAAATCCACTTTACCAAAATAACGTTATCTATGTCGTCTTGCTTTGGGGTGGTTTAACTACCAACTTTATTTGGTGTATGATACTTAATAATCGTAATAAATCATTTGGTGACTACTTGAACGCTGCTACCCCACTAGCAAAAAATTATTTATTTTCGGCGTTAGCAGGAACTACCTGGTTTTTGCAATTTTTTTTCTACGGAATGGGCGAAAGTAAGTTAGGAAATGGCGCAAGTTCATGGATTCTTCACATGGCAACTATTATTTTAACTGCTAATTTG
>JALQYJ010000084.1 GCA_023254175.1 Runella sp.
CAACGGGCAGACCACGTTGGCGGCCAACGCCTACAGCTCGGCCATGTTCTACGTGGTGGGTTATGTGCTGACCACACTGGCCAGCTTCGGCATCATCATGTTGCTCGCCCGCCAAGGCTTCGAGAGCGAAGAGATTGCCGACCTGGCTGGCCTGAACCAGCGCAGCCCCCTGTACGCCGGCGTCATGGCGATCTGCCTGTTCTCGCTGGCCGGCATCCCGCCCATGGTGGGCTTCTACGCCAAGCTGGCCGTGCTGCAGTCGCTGATCGCCTCGGGCCAGGGCTTCTACATTGGCCTGGCCATCTTTGCGGTGCTCATGTCGCTGATTGGCGCTTTCTATTACCTGCGCGTCGTCAAGGTCATGTACTTTGACGAGCCGGTGACGGCCACCACCGTGTCGGCCCCTGCCGACGTTCGTGCGGTGCTGTCGGTCAACGGTCTGCTGGTGCTCGTGCTGGGCATCGTGCCAGGCGCCCTGATGGCCCTGTGCGCGCAGGCCGTCAAGAGCATGCTGGCCCTGTAAACCATGTCCCAGACCCTGCAGGTGGGTGTTCTCGTGCTGCTGGCGCTGCTGGCGGCCAACCTGCCGTTCGTCAACCACCGCCTGCTGGTGCTGGGGCCCTTGCGCCAGCCCAAGTCGCTGGCCTGGCGCCTGCTGGAGCTGGTGCTGCTTTACTTTGTGGTCGGTGTCATCGGTCTGGCGCTTGAACACAACGCCGGCCAGATCGCCCCGCAAGGCTGGGAGTTCTATGCCATCACCGGGACGATGTTCCTGACCTTGGCCTTCCCCGGCTTTGTCTATCGCTACCTCGCGCAGCGCCGCGACTGACCTGGCCTTTTGCCCTGACAGGCCCGCCATGCCCGACGCACACCTGATCGAGCAGCGACTCGCCAGCCAGGAGCTGTTCAAGGGCCGTTTCCTCCACGCTTTTCGTGACACGGTGCGCTTGCCCGACGGCGGCGAGGCCACGCGTGAATACGTGGTGCACCCGGGCGCGGTGGTGGTCGTGCCGCTGCTGCAAGGGCCCGACGGCCGGCTGCGCATTGTCCTGGAGCGGCAATACCGCTACCCGGTGGGCCGGGTCATGGTCGAACTGCCCGCCGGCAAGCTTGATGCGGGCGAAGACCCGCTGGTGTGCGGCCAGCGTGAACTGCTTGAGGAAACCGGCTACGAGGCCCGCGAGTGGGCGAGGGCAGGGCAGATGCACCTGGCCATCGCCTATTCGACCGAAGTCATCCACATCTACTTTGCGCGTGGTCTTTGTAAATACTTCCTGCTTGTCCGTTACGGTACGTACGGTTTTGGTATGAATCCAAAATTTGCAATTCATAACGATCTTGGAAGAAAACCCCGCTGTTTCCACGTCCTTGGCCTGCGCTTTCTACTTTGTCAGGAGCACTAAACTCAAGGTGTAATTGGCAATCACCAAATTTCATTTTGGTTTTGATATCACCACTTTTAGGAACTACTTCAAGATAATCGCCATTGATAATTTTCCAAGGAGCAGGTCCGCCGTCTTTTGCAGATACCCACTGAGAGAGGTCTTTACCGTTGAAAAGGATGATAGCATCCGAAGGTGCATCACCTGTTTTTGCACCTGGAGTAACAACCGCTACCTCAGGCTCCCAAATTTCGGTCATTTCAGGTTTCATCGGCATTGGCGAAACCGCAGGAGGTGTACTTGGATAACCTTGTGCAAAAGCAGCAGCAGCACAAGCGACGAGTGACGCAGTAAGGAGCGTTTTTTTTATCATGGGTGTATAAAAAATTAAAAGTTTTACGAATCAAACAACCTGTTGTCTTCTACAAAGTCAAATGGTTGGTCTTTTTAACGTTCTCTGCACATTAATCGCATACAAAGATGCTTAAATAATCGGGGGATGATGACGTAATCTGTTTAAGGTTAAGGCTTACGTCTTGGGGTAATAGCTTTGTCAAACGTTTTTGTAATTGCATAGCAGCCTCTTTTTCTACCAGTTCATGCCTGATTTGACTACGGGTTATTTTAAATGCTTTTTTTTTCGTGGCCGACAATAGTGTCGTTTTTACGCTGTAATCTTTGTAAGCACCCAGTTCCTCTTCCAGTTGCTTGGCCAAAGGTTTTGCATTTGCGTCATAAAAAATCTCTATTTCCCACTCCTTTCGTGGGCTAGTAATTTTATTAATAAGTGAAGCTTTTTTCGTCGGGGTGCTGGTTGTTTTTGTTTTTTCTGGTTTGGGCAAACTTTCAGGGTTCATAATGGCCGCAATCCCCGATACCAGTCCCAGTACCAACGTCAATCCCATAAACATTCGAATCGAACCCAGCATTTCGGGGCGCGGCTTAGGACGGCTACTTTCACGATTGAGCAAAAAAAACGATAAAATAAACGCGATTGCGCTCAGTCCTGAAATACCATACTTGAGAAACTCTGCCAGCTCGCTGACTTGAAATTGTGCAAAAACCATGTAGTGGGGTGTTATGACAAATTAAAGCGGCAAATAACGCGCTTTCGTGCTTTTTTTACAACCTTGACGTCACAAACTCCACAATCCAACGCGCTACCAAAACACTATCTAAGGAGTGCGATAAGCTTTCTAATCCTTGTTGGGTTTTAGTTTCTCCGATTCGCTCCACCCGCGACCGCATCAGTGCTTCTTCGTACGAGATTGTAAATTCGGGATGTGCTTGTATTCCGAGCATTCGTTGGCCTACTTGAAACATCGCCACGGGACAATCGGCTGCCGTAGCAAGCACTTGCGCATTGGGAGGCAACACCTGTACTTGGTCCTGGCACATCATCAATAAATTTATGTTTTGTTGAAAAGGTTGTATCCATTGTGGATAACTCCCATCCAAAGGTACCCCGTCAACCGTAAACTGTACACCCGAAACCGTAAACCGATGCACGCCCACGCACCAACCCACCTGCGATTTTTGTACCTTACCTCCAAGGGCTTCGGCCAAAAGTTGGTGTCCAAAACAAACGCCCACGTAGATTTTTTGGTGTGCGTACAAATCTGCTACAAATGCTTTCAAGGTATGAATCCACGGCTCATCGTCATAGACCGAAAACTTAGACCCCGTGCTCAAGTACGCATCGCACTCGTCGATTGATGCAGGAAAATGCCCGTTGGAGACGTCATAAAAGGTAAACTCCCATTCGGGCGCAAGGGGTAGAAACAAAGCAGGAAACATATTTCGATAGTCTCCCGCAATGTATCGAAATTCATCGCGAACGTGGTCGCACTCTAAAAGACCGATTTTTATGGTGTTTTTCACTTTTCATAATCTTTTATTAAAACTACAAATAACTCAGCCTCGTCCCCTTCTGAAGTACCTGGAGCTGCATCAAAAGTTTGACCATTTCGACGTCATAATCTTTTTCTGTTCTCAAAACGTACTTCATAGAAGTTGTCTTTGATATTTTATCACTAATGCTATTTTAACCCCATGTCTTTAGACTGGGAATCGCTCTCGTGACATCCTGCTCATTTACCTACCTACCGTTAAAACCCTCCCACGCGCAAATGAAACGACTTTGGTCGTGTAAGTGACTCATAACCCAAAACTGAAAGCGTACAACCACGTCCCGAATCTTTCACGCCTGTCCACGCCAATTCGGGATCAAGGTAATCGCAACGGTTCATAAACCACGTACCTGTTTCGATTTGATTTCCAATGAAAAGTGCTGCTTCGGCATCCCCCGTCCATACCGATGCCGTAAGCCCGTAATCGCTGTCATTCATCAATGTAATCGCTTCTTCGTCGCTACTTACTTTCATGATTCCGACCGCAGGCCCAAATGTTTCTTCCGTCATAATACGCATCGAATGGTTGACGTTGACTAACAACTGAGGCGCTAGGTAAGGAGTCCCTAACCGATTGCTTGGGAACAAAGTAGGATCAATCAATGCATCGGCTCCTTGGCTTACTGCCTCGCGGATTTGCTCACGTACAAACTCAGCGGCCGACGTGCGAACCATCGGGCCAAGGTGCGTGCCTGCGTCAAATGGATTACCTAAAATGTATTTGCTGACCAAGTCTACTGCGCCGTGTACAAACTCGTCATAGACCTTTTCGTGGACGTAAATACGCTCAATTCCGCAGCACGATTGTCCTGAGTTGAACAAAGCACCGTCTACAAGGTTTTCGACCGCAAACGCTAAATTAGCATCGGCACGAACATAAGCTGGGTCTTTACCTCCTAACTCTAAACCTGTTGCGATGAAGCGCTCAGCCGCCGCTCGCTGTACGGCATGCCCCCCCAATACCGACCCCGTAAATGCCACAAAATCAATACGCGAATCGGCGATGATTCGCGCTACATAATCGTGGGTCGTATGAACGTATTGGAACACACCCTCTGGTAAGCCCGCCGCTTTGAAGGCTTCGGCGTAGCGTTCGGCACAAAGGGGCGTTTGTTGTGCGTGTTTCAGGATAACGGTATTTCCTGCCAACAATGCGGGAATCACTACGTTGACCGACGTCAAATAAGGATAATTCCAAGGAGCAACGACAAAGACTGTCCCAAGGGCCTCGCGGCGGATAAAACGCTGAAATCCTTCTTTGTCGGCCACCGATACATCCGCCAACGCGCCTGTTGCGGCTTGCATCATATAGCGTGCCCGCTCTTGAAAACCTCGTCGAATTTCGTTGGGAGTGTAAGCAATAGGACGACCCATTTGCCATGTTAGTTCAGTACCGATTGCGTCGGCATGTTCGATAAAATAAGCCACTGCTCGTTCGCAAATGGTAATACGTTCCGAAAGAGGAACGGCCTTCCATACTTTTTGGGCAGCTTTGGCAGTAGTTAATACTGTTTCGATGTGGGAAGCTGTTACGTACTCGCGTTCAACATAAACCGCGCCGTCTACAGGAGAAATGACTTGGAACGTTTTCATCAGTTTGGTAATATATAAGTCCGAAAAATACGGGTTAATTTTTAATATATAGCTAGTTCATTACGCATAATACCACTTAAAGCCTCAAACTGACCTCTCGCCGTACCACTTTATTTTGTACATTTGAACACACCACAAACCTTATCGTATGAAACTTTTCTACACGTTCTTCATTAGCTTTTTTTGGGGGAGCTGGATTAGCCTTTTTGCCCAACAACTTGAAATAGATGCTCTTAAAGCATATCCATTCCCCAATGAATTAACGGTCTCTGCTACAGGATCTCGTATTGCATGGGCTTTTAATGAACAAGGCCAACGCAACATTTACGTTGCAGAAGGGCCTACGTTTACTGCTCGTCGCCTCACTAACTATCTTCAAGACGATGGGCAAGAACTGAGCAGTGTGGCGATTTCGCCTGATGGTAAATGGGTTATTTATGTTCGCGGCGGCGACCACAGCTCCAACTGGAACGACGAACTCTCCGTCAATCCTAGCTTTAGCCCCGTGCCTACTAAAGTCCAGATCTGGACTATCCCTTTTTCTGGAGGAGAACCCAAATCTCTAGGCGAAGGGGAAAACCCCGTTATTTCTCCCAAAAGTGATAAAGTAGCGTACAGTAGAAACGGGCAAATTTATACTGTACCCATCGATGGTACCGCGGTCGCTACGGTACTTTTTACAGCCCGAGGTACCAATAATTCGCCCGTTTGGTCGCCTGATGGTAGCCGAATCGCCTTCCAATCCAATCGCACCGATCACCAGTTTATTGGTGTCTATACCGACACTCAAACGCCTATTCGATGGATAGACCCGCAATTCAAACGTGACCAATCACCACGCTGGTCGCCCGATGGGCAGAAATTGGCGTTTGTTCGCACCAATGGTTTGGGCGGGAAACCAGATTCGATTTTGGCCCGCCGCCCCAATCCGTGGTCGATTCTTACTTTTGATTTAGCTACGGGAAAAGCTACGCCCATCTGGACATCGCCCAAACGCCTGAATGGTACTCTTCCCACCACTCACGGTACTACTAATTTACACTGGGCGGCCAACCGCATTGTCTTTTTATCGTACCACGACGGCTGGCCGCATTTGTACTCATTGGCCGAGCTAGGAGGTACGCCCCTTTTGCTCACCCCTGGCAATTTTATGTGCGAACATATCCAGTTGAGCTCTGACAAAAAAACGCTGTTATTTACGGCTAATGCAGGTACTGACCCACTCGACATCGACCGCCGCCACGTGGCGAAAGTGTCAGTTGATCGCGCTGATATGCAAGTCGTTACTCCAGGTTCAGGGTTGGAATGGTCGCCTGTTTTGACTGGCGATGGCGCAGCAATTGCGTTTATTGGTGCCACTCCCCAGCGCCCCCCCATGCCCCACGTACTTGCTGTCT
>JALQYJ010000194.1 GCA_023254175.1 Runella sp.
AGCGATGTGAAAGAAATTCGCGCCAATACCGACTTTAAAGTGTCCAATCGACTCAGTGCCAGCGTGGACATCAATTACCGCAATAACAACTGGCAAACGCCCGTGAGCGAGTTCAATGTATATAATACCATGTTTCACGGATCACTGTGGGCTGTTCCAAAGTATCCCAATGGTACTTACGGCGTAAGCGCTCAAGGCAATAACCCCTTGATGTATGCCGAAATTGCGGGGCTTTCGCGGAATATTCAGGACTATTTGTTTGGAAGTGGAAAAGTAGAATGGGAAATTATTCCAAACTTGAAATTTAGCAGCCAATACGCCATTCGCTACACGGCAGAGCAAAACAAAAACTACACCAATGCTTATACGGTCTTAGATTATTACAATCCGTCGTTGGTCAGAAAAACCATTCCGCGCAGTAGTTTGACCGAAATCCGTAGCGTAACGCGCGAAACAACCCTCAATAATTTGTTGGGATACAGCAATACGTTTGGTCAACATGAAGTGAAAGCATTGGTAGGGTACTCAGAAATTCAGAACAAATACAACACTATCAACGCGTATCGGGAAGATTTTTACAACAACGATGTACAGTCGATTGGCTCAGGTTCTGACAACAACAAAAACAGCGGTGGAGTAGATTCTCAGTGGGGGCTTCGCTCGTTTTTTGGGCGGGTCAACTACGCTTTGGCCGACAAGTATTTGTTTGAAGCCAATGCGCGTTACGACGGCTCATCGCGTTTCACGGGCGACAAAGTATATAGCTTCTTCCCATCATTTTCAGCAGGCTGGCGTTTGTCAGAGGAGAAGTTTTTTGAACCGTTCCGTACGGTGGTGGGTGAGTTGAAAGTACGTGGTTCGTGGGGAAGAACTGGAAACCAAGCAGTAGGCTTGTATAGTTATTTCCAAACCCTCAACTCTTCTACCTATACGTTTGGTGGGTCGGTGGTGCAAGGCTACGTTCAATCGAACTTGGCTAACCCGAACTTGACGTGGGAAACTACTGCCCAAACCGACATCGGGTTGGATGCGCAGCTTTGGAACAATCGCTTGAGCTTTACGTTTGATTATTACGATAAATTGACCGACGGCATTTTGCTAAACCTACCCATTCCAACAACAGTAGGTTTGAATGCCCCACCCCAAAACGCAGGAAAAGTAGGCAACAAAGGAATTGAATTGGGCTTGACGTACCGCAACAAAGCCAAAAGTGGTTTCTCTTACGAAATTGGTGGAAACTTTGCCCAAAACAACAATAAAGTAATTGATTTGGCTAAAACAGGGCCTTACATTTCGGGTTCGGACATCGACCCGCGCTACATCATCAAAGAAGGTTTGCCGTACAATGCCCACTGGGGCTACAAAACCGATGGTTTGTTCCAAACGGCCGATGAAATCAAAGCCTATCCTACGTTGGTGCCTAATATGAAACCTGGTGATGTGAAGTACGTGGACTTGAACAACGACGGAAAAATCAACAGCGATGACATGACATTTATTGGTTTAACGTTCCCGCGTTATACCTTTGGCCTAAACACCAATTTTAGCTACAAAAACTTTACGCTCTTTACCCAGTGGCAAGGCGCGACCGATGTGGACACGCGCTTGTCGGGGGCACTGGCTGAAATGGGGAACTACGAAGGTTTTACGCACAAAATTTATACTGATAACTACTGGACGCCCGAGCGCCCCAATGCGCGTTTTCCTCGTCCTGTGAAATTGGACTTGCGCAACGTAGCCACGTCTGACCGCATGATTATCGACGGGTCGTATTTCCGCATGAAAACCATCCAATTGTCATACAGTTTGCCAAAAGGCTTGTTGGAGCGTATCAAAGCGGGGCGGGCTACGGTTTATGTGAGCGGGACCAACTTGCTTACGTTCTCGAAGTTGAATGAATGGAACCTCGACCCCGAAGCGGAATCAGGACGAGCGACTTATTATCCTCAAACGTCGCTGACAACGGTTGGTATTAATGTACAATTTTAACCTTTAAGGAAAGCTTAAAACAATGAAAATTAAATATATTTTCCCTCTTGTCGTAGGCTTAGGTGTATTGTCGGGTTGCGAACAAAACCTGCTCGATACCGTGCCCAATGACCGTATTTCATCGGATATTTTCTGGAAAACCGAAAAAGACGCGATTCTTGCCTCCAATGGTTTATATCCTGCATTGGATGGTGTCAACATCTTTGCCATTGAAGGTGTTACTGATATTTCGCACGTCAACCAAGTATTTCAAGTAGAGTCTAATATTGAAAAAGGCATCCACGATGCGCTCAATTCGCGCCCTCAAAGTGAGTGGACGGCTGCTTACCGTGGGATTCGCCTTGCCAACGATTTTTTGGCCAACATTGACAAAATCCAAACGACTAATACAGCCCTCATTGCCCGTCTCAAAGGAGAAGCGCGTACGCTTAGAGCGTATCAATATACCAAGCTTGTGGGGCTTTTTGGAGATGTACCTTTGGTAACGACGACCATTGGTATTGAAGAAGGACGGGCGCTCAAGCGGACATCCTCGGCTCAAATTTGGGATTTTGTGCTCAAAGAACTTACTGAAGCTGCTAACGATTTACCCGCAACTCAAACCGACAAGGGGCGTGTCACCAAAGGGGCGGCCTTGGCCTTGAAAGCACGGGCTGCACTCTGGGCGGGACGTTACCAAGAAGCGGCCGATGCGGCCAAAGCGGTAATGGATTCAAAAACGTACGCTTTGTATTCGAGTTATGCCAATCTCTTCTCGTACGCCGCCGAAAATAATTCGGAAGTGATTTTGGACAAACAGTTTATCAAAGATACGTACTCCAACAACGTGTTTGCGAGCATGGGGCCGTATAGTCAGCGCACTGCCAACAACACCTACGTGCCTACCAAAGCGCTGGTGGATGTTTACCCGATGGCTAACGGCAAGGAAATTACGGATCCTACCAGCGGTTTTGATCCTAAAAACCCGTATGCCAACCGCGACCCGCGTTTGAGGGCCTCGATTTTTGTACAGGGCGACGATTTGCCCGATGGGAAGAAATTTGACCCTCGTCCCACGAGCGGAACGGCCGATGCCATTGGCAATACTTATTTAGCCACCTCGACGGGTTTTGTGTTAAAAAAATACATCAACAAAGAAGACTTAACCACGGGTGGAAACTGCGGAATCAACATCGTTTTGCTGCGGTATGCCGAGGTGCTTCTTACGTACGCCGAAGCAAAAATTGAACTTAATCAAATAGATGTCACCGTTTACGACGCCATTAATCAGATTCGTCAGCGCGCCGATGTGAAATTGCCTGCCTTGGCGACGGGGCTGTCGCAAGCACAGTTGCGTGAGGCTGTCCGTAAAGAGCGCTTGCTTGAATTGGCGTTTGAGGGACTTCGTTTGTTTGACATTCGCCGCTGGAAAACCGCCGAAAAAGTAATGGTAGGGGATGTTTATGGAATGACGTACGCAGACGGTGCCGATTTGAAAACTATTCAGATTGCGTCATTTACCCGCGTTTTTGATCCTGCCAAACACTACCTCTGGCCTATTCCTCAGAAAGAACGCGAACTCAATCCCGAGCTTACCCAAAATTCTGGCTGGTAATTTGACCTGATACATCAGTAGTATCCAACCCCATTTCTATTTTAAAACAAACAGGCAGTGGTAGGACGTTAAGTGCGTTCCTACCGCTGGTTTAATCAACCGAAGCAGAATATGAAACGAATTGTTTTGTTGCTTTTCCTTTTTTGGGGAACAATGGCATTAGCCCAAAAAAGGGTCTCTAAACCTAATGTCATCTATATCTTTGCCGACGACCTCGGCTACGGTGAAGTAGGAGCGTATGGACAAAAAAAAATTAAAACTCCCAACCTCGACCGACTCGCGGCGGGAGGGATGCGCTTTACGCAGCATTATTCGTCGGCGCCTGTGTGTGCGCCTTCGCGTTGTGGATTGATGACAGGCCGCCATACAGGCCATACGTACATTCGAGGAAATTATGAACTTGGTGGTTTTGAGGACGAGAAAGAAGGCGGACAAATGCCGTTGAACGAAGGAGCATTTACCATTGGGCATTTGTTCCAAAAATCGGGCTACAAAACGGGCGCGGTTGGAAAATGGGGGATGGGTATGGCTAATACGACTGGCAATCCTAACCAACAAGGTTTTGACTTCTTCTACGGGTTGCTTTGCCAAAAACAAGCGCACAATTTTTACCCTACTCACTTGTGGAAAAATGGGGAAAAAGTGGCGTTAAATAACCCCTACATTAAAGTTCACCGCCCCATGCCCGAGGGGGATGAAAACTATGAGTATTACGTAGGGAAAGACTATGCGATTGATAAAATGACGGAGGAAGCAACGGGCTTTATCAATGATAATAAAAGCCGTCCTTTCTTCCTGTATTTGCCTTACACCTTGCCTCACTTGTCGCTGCAAGCTCCTGCTGAGGCGGTCAAAGAGTACATTGGAAAGTTTGACGAAAAGCCGTATCGTGGACAAACGGGTTATGCCTCTACGCGTTATCCGTACTCGACCTACGCGGCCATGATTTCGTATTTGGACAAACAAGTAGGGCAGATTTGGGAATTAGTGAAAAAACTCGGGATAGAAGAAAACACCATCATTATGTTTTCGAGTGACAACGGAGCCACGTTCGTGAAACACGTGGATGCGTTGTTTTTTGAAAGCGCAGGGCCGTTTCGGGGATTAAAAATGGACGTGTACGAGGGCGGAATCCGAGTACCAATGATTGCGTATTGGAAAGGAAAAATTAAGCCTGGGCAAGTTACTGATCATGTTTCGACGCAGTACGACGTGTTGGCAACTTGTGCCGATTTGTTGGGAACAAAACCTGCCCTTTCGACCGACGGAGTTTCGTTTTTGCCTACGCTTTTGGGAAAACCCGCGCAGATTCAACATCCCTATTTGTATTTTGAATATCCCGAAAATGGAGGTCAGTTGGCAATTCGGAAAGGTGATTGGAAAGGTGTAAAACGAAACGTAAAGGCAAACCGTAATGGCGCATGGGAGATTTATAACTTAAAAACTGACATTGGTGAGCGAAACAATGTGGCCACTGCTCATCCCGAGTTGGCCAAGGAGTTTGACGAAATCGTAGAGCGCGAACACCGCCCCGCGCACGTGCAAGAATGGGAGTTTGTGGATCCAAAATTTGCAGTGAAGAAGTAGGTGTAGTGAACAGTGCTGAATATTAGACATGTTTAATTTTATGTGTTTGCGTAATTATTTGATATACGGTGTTTTATAATTAACGATTAACAGATAACAGTGGCTTGCCACTTAGAATTATGAAAAAGCTTTCGACTGTTTTTTTTGCAATGTGTGTCGTAGTGGGTATTTCGGCCTTTACCATTTTTTCAACCAACCAAACGCCCAAAGCCACTTCGCCCAACATCGTTTTAATTTTTATGGATGATTTGGGCTACGGCGACTTGAGTTGCTACGGGGCGCTGCAATATCGCACGCCTAACCTCGATAAATTGGCGGGAGAAGGGGTGCGTTTTACCAATTTTTTGGCAGCTCAAGCGGTATGTAGTGCTTCTCGAGCGGCGTTGATGACGGGCTGTTACCCCAACCGCGTAGGCATTTCGGGGGCGTTGTTCCCTAATGCCAAAGTAGGATTAAACCCCGACGAAACCACAATTGCTGAGTTATTGAAAGAAAAAGGCTACGCTACAGGTATGTTTGGCAAATGGCATTTGGGCGATAGACCTGAGTTTTTACCAACAAAACAGGGGTTTGATGAGTATGTTGGTTTGCCTTATTCTAACGATATGTGGCCCGTTCACTACGATGGAAAGCCGATTAGTAGCGAGTCTGACAACCGCAAAAAGAATTTTCCGTATTTACCTCTGTTAAGCAATACCGACACGATTCAAGAAATAAAAACCCTCGAAGACCAAGCCAAACTGACGGGGATTTATACCGAACGAGCGGTTAACTTCATTAAAAAGCACAAAAAAGAGCCGTTTTTTATCTATTTACCGCATTCGATGCCCCACGTACCTATTGCAGCGTCGGTTAAGTTTAAGGGCAAAAGCAACCAAGGAACTTACGGCGATGTACTGCTTGAAATCGACTGGTCGGTGGGAGAAATTATGAAAGCCTTGAGAGAAAATGGGTTGGATAAAAATACGGTCGTGATTTTTACGAGCGACAACGGCCCGTGGCTCAACTACGGTAACCACGCAGGCTCAACGGGCGGCTTGCGCGAAGGAAAAGGCAATAGTTTTGAAGGTGGTCAGCGCGTTCCTTGCATCATTCGTTGGAAAGGGGTCTCGCCCGAAGGAGTCGTTTGTAACAAACTTACCTCAACGATTGATTTGCTGCCAACCATCGCGAACATCTGCGGTACTAAACTCCCTACGAAAAAAATTGATGGTGTGGATATTTTACCACTGCTCAAAGGCAACATGGACGCCACGCCTCGGAAGTATTTTTACTACTATTATCGTCGCAACAACCTGGAGGCCGTGCGTCGCGATGACTGGAAACTCGTACTGCCCCACGAAGGACGTACTTACGAAGGACAACTACCTGGCAACGATGGTTTTCCAGGAAAAGCTCCCGAAAACCATCCGTTTCCGTTGGCTTTGTACGACCTTCGCCGCGACCCGTCGGAACGCTATGACGTGAAAGAGCTTTATCCTGAGATTGTAACTGAGCTTCAAAAAGTAGCCGACGAAGCCCGCGATGACTTGGGTGATGACCTTACCAAACGCGAAGGTAAGAACGCCCGTCCTAGTGGTAGGGCGAAGTGAAATTTTTGAAAGAACTATTCTAAAACTTTGTAACCAATAGAGTATTAGCTATTACCCGCAGATTGGCACAAAATAATGGCCTCATTAAGTCCTTTTTCTGCGAAAATCTGCGCTTGTATTATTCTGCGGATAAAATATTAAACTTATTTACTTAACAATTCAATAAAAAGTCGCTCCCTAGCTAGGTGGAACGACTTTTTATTGTTTTCTTCCAACACTATTTCGGGAATCCCAGGCCTCCTATGAACAAAAACGAACGTTATATCGCCATTGCTGTTGGTGTATTGCTCCTTGTGGGGGCTGTTGTCTACTATCAGTTTCGCCAAAAAGAGCCTATTAAACAAGCGTTTGCCCCCGATTCAACGGTTTATTCCAAGCAAGATTATACTACTCTGGTGCTTGATAGTACGGTACTGGCGTCGTTTTTTGCGTCGCGTTCACTGGCCGATAGCCTTCAGGCCGATGTACGCTCGTTTTACCAACGACGAGGGTATCAATACGCGTGGTTTAGCGAAAACCGCCTTGCCAACGCCGCCAATAACTTCAATAACTTACGGCAAAGCTACATTAGTGATTTTGCAGATAGCAGCTTGTACAACGCCGAAATCGACCGATTAGTGAGCGAGGCCGAAACGCAGGGAACGAAGTTTTTGGCCAAGAAATCGCAGGTACAACTTCTTGAACTACTTTTGACAACGACGTTTTTTCAGTACGCCGATAAGGCATATACGGGGACGGTCAAAGATTTATTGGATTTGGAATGGTTTATTCCTCGCAAAAAGAAAAATTTTCAAGCCTTGCTCGATACGCTTGTCATGATAAAAGGGCAACCTATTCGTGAGCCCGTTAATCGGTATTATACACTGTTGAAAGAAAAACTGCGTCAATATCGACTCCTCCAGCAACAGGGTGGATGGCCTAAGCTGGAATTTGAGGGAAAAATTCCTAAAAAAGGGGATAAAGATTCGTTGATTTTCGTGTTGAAACAAAACTTACACCGCTGGGGAGACTTAAAAATACTGGATTCGACAAGGGTGTTTGACGACTCGGTGGCCGTGGCCTTAAAACGCTTTCAGTACCGAATGGGTCTTTCAGAAACGGGAAAATTGGATGAAAAAACGTTGATAGAAGTTAATCGACCTGTGGAAGAGCGTATTCGTCAAATGATGCTCAACATGGAACGCTTGCGGTGGGTACCCGACGAAATCGAACCGAATATGCTGCTGGTCAATATTCCTGAGTTTCGATTACACGTTTTTGAGAATGGAGCCCAGTCGTGGATGTGCCAAGTGGTGGTTGGAAAAGAAGCGACCAAGACAAGTATTTTTAAAGGAAATCTTTCGTACGTGGTGCTAAACCCGTACTGGGTCGTGCCCAAAAATATTATCAACAATGAGATTTTGCCTAAACTAAAACGTAACCCAGGCTATTTGGAAGGAAACAACATGGAAGTGGTATCGGACAATAAAGTCCTGAATCCGTATTCAATCGAGTGGAGTTCTTACACAAAAAACATTCCATATACCATTCGACAAAAGCCAGGCCGAGGCAATTCGTTGGGAAAAGTTAAGTTTTTATTCCCCAATAGTTATAGTATTTATTTACACGATACACCTTCTAAAAGCCTCTTTAGCGAGACGGCGCGGGCCTTTAGCCACGGCTGTATTCGGGTGTCGGAACCCGAAAAATTGGCACTGCATGTGTTAAAAAATACGCCAGAATGGAACGAAGAGAAGCTAAATGCCGTTTGGAAAACACAAAACGAGAAATGGATAACCGTTCGTCCCTCACTTCCAGTATACATAGTTTATTTCACGACTTGGGTGGATAATACGGGCCAACTCAACTTCCGCCGTGACTTATACGGGTTGGATAGTGTGTTGGTAAAGGAAGTTTTTGGAGAACAATAACAAGCACAAATGTCTGAAATTTCATGCGGCGTTGATTTCGGAACGTCAAACTCTACTATTGCATTTTACCGAGATAACCAACTGACCTTGGTGCCCGTTGAGGGGACAAATACCACCATTCCTAGTGCGATTTTTTTTGAACGCATCGACAACACGCCGCATTACGGACGCGATGCGGTGCAGTTGTTTTTGGGACGCAACAAAGGTCGCTTTATGCGCAGTTTGAAGCGGATATTAGGAACAACGATTATGAAACAAGGCACGCTCGTCAACGGTAGCCCCATGTATTTTAGTCGAATCATTGGTCAGTTTGTCAAAAACCTCAAAGACCAAGCTGAACTGGAAGCAGGGCAAGAAATCGACAGTGTAGTGATGGGGCGGCCTGTGCATTTTATTGATAACGACTCAGTAGGTGATAAAAATGCCCAAGAAGAACTAAGGAAGATTGCGCAGCAAGTAGGGTTCAAGCACATTGAGTTTCAGTACGAGCCCATTGCGGCAGCTTTTGCTCACGAAAAAAACGTATCTGGCGAAAAATTGGCGTTGGTGGTGGACATCGGCGGGGGGACGTCCGATTTTACAGTGATTTGCCTTTCGCAGCATTTTTTGAATAGAACCAACCGTGCCAACGATATTTTGGCCAATACAGGGGTGCGGATTGGCGGAAACGATTTTGACAAAGATTTGAATTTGATTTCGTTCATGCCTGAGTTAGGCTTTCGAAGCACTTATGGCGACAAGCATTTGCCTGTCCCACTTAAGTATTACTACGATTTGGCGGAATGGAGTAAAGTGAACTCGCTCTATACGCCAAAAAACCGTATGCAAATTTACCAGTATTTGGGGCAGTCGCATGATCCCGAGAGACTTTCGCGCTTGTTGAATCTTATTGACCAAGAAAGTGGGCACTTGCTGCTAGGGGCTGTTGAAGAGGCTAAAATCGCGTTGACTTACCACGATTTCTACACCGCTTCGCTTGATTTTTTAGCCGAAGGCTGCACGGTCGAAACCTCAAAAACGGCGTTTGAAGAGACCATTACGGACGAAATTGAACAAATAGCGGCTTCTGCCACAAGTTGTGTACAAGAAGCAGGGGCGCAATTAAACGATATTGAATTGATTGTGTTGACGGGAGGGTCGACGGAGATTCCTGCCGTTCAACGAAGATTTAGGAAGTTATTTCCCAATGCTGAGGTATCGGACTCCAATAAACTAGACAGCGTAGGCGTAGGTTTGGCTTATGATAGTCAACGCAAGTTTCAGAAGGGGTAAAGAAGCCATGTGGTTGGGTTTTCTCAAAACCCCAACCACATGGCCAATATAATTTCGAAGCCTTACAGATTTGTTTAAAAGGACGGGTTATTTTAAGTCGTTAGCTAAGCGAAGCAATTCAATCTCCGCGGCCTTAGCGGCAAAACTAAGATTGATGAAAGCGTAGCCGACGCTTTCAAAACTCTGTTGTGCTTGGCGTACCTCTACGATGGTTGCTTGGCGAAGCTGATAGCGTTGAAGGGTCAAATCGAGGAGTTGTTTTGAAAGTTCAACGTTCTTCTTTTGTTCTTCTAACTGTTGCAAATTCACCGTGTAAGCTTGATAGGTTTTAACAACGTTGTTGCTCAATGTCCGTTGTAGAATCTCCTTACGCAACCCTGCGTTTTTGGCGTTGATAGCAGCAATTTGTTCTTGGCGTTTAAAAATACCTCCATTGTAAATAGGAATCGACAAGCCTACCCCCAAAAATGGCCCGCTGCTTTGGTTGAGAAGCAACTGCCCAGCGGTTTGCTGGTTGCGGTTATAGTTGAAACCCATGTTGGCGCGTAGCGAAGGATAGCGTTGCGCTTGAGTTTCTTTCATTATCCATTCCGTAATTTTGATTTGATTATCAGCAGCCATGACATCGGCATTGCGGTTGGTATTTCGAAGGATGTCTTCGAGCTGAAGACTTTTATCCACCACAATTGTATCTTGGATAGAAATTAGGGTGTCGGGGCGGAGGTTGAGCAACAGCAATAGGTCAGTTTTTGCTTGAGTGACTATAAGTTGCTGCGATTGTTTCGATTGCAAAAGTGCGTTTAAATCGAGCTGAGACTGGAATACGTCGGCATTGTTGGCCAAGCCTACATTCTGTTGTACTTTAACAAGCTCCAAGCGTCGTTGAGCAACATCAATCGACTGGTCGATGGTACGAATATAAGCTTGTTGGCGAATCACATCATAGTACCCCGACATTACGCCCGCAATCGTGTTTTGAATTTGGGCGTTGAGTAACTGCTTGCTTTGGAGTTCGAGTTGCTCTAAACGGTTTTTGGTCGATTTGACACGGTTCCCATTGTAGAGTAAAATACTACTCGTAACGTTGGAGTTAAGCTGATTGGCGGCCGCGCCGTTTCGCTTAATTTCCACCCCCGTGTTTAGTTTTTGATTGACGTTGGTATATTGCTCATTGTCATTGATGGTAGCTGTTACGGTTGGCAAGGCGCCTGCAATACTTTTGTCGTTGTTGATGTGAGCTACCTGAACGTTGTTCTTCAGTACCTCAATATCCAGACTATTTTTGAGTGCAATGCCAATGGCATCGTTTAGGGTAAGGTTCTGAGAAAAAGCGGTTTGGCCAGAGACGGCCAAACCCAGTACTATCAAATATTTCCTCATTGCGATGAGATTATGTGCCAAAGCACAGTGAATCGTTATTAGTTAATTATGAATAAGGCGGGAGTTTAGGCGTTGCTTACTTCGGCCGTTTTTTCTTCCATGTTATCCGTTTTTTTGTGTTTTCCCGAAACAAATGTGTATACCGCAGGAACGACAAACAGCGTAAGGACAAGGGAGAACATAATACCACAGACGACGACGATTCCGAGCGGAATACGGCTGGTACTAGCGGCGCCTAAACTTAACGCAATAGGCAACGCTCCCAAAGAAGTAGCAAGGCTGGTCATCAAGATAGGGCGCAATCGCTGCGTAGAGGCGTCGATAACAGCCTCCATTTTTTTCAGACCATGTTCGCGTCGTTGGTTAGCAAACTCCACAATCAAGATACCGTTTTTGGTTACTAGCCCAATTAACATAATCATCCCGATTTGGGAGAAAATGTTAAGAGTTTGGTCAAAAAACCACAAACTTAACAAAGCTCCTGCCAATGCCAAAGGCACGGTAATCATGATGGTGAAAGGATCAACGAAACTTTCAAACTGAGCCGCTAACACCAAATAAATAAGCACCAAAGCCAACATAAAAGCAAAAAGGATATTCGACGAACTTTCTGAAAAGTCACGCGAGGGGCCTGATAATGCCGTTTGGTAACTTTCGTCGAGGAGTTTGTTAGCAATACTTTCCATGGCTTTGATACCGTCACCGATGGTGTAGCCTTCGGCCAATGAAGCTGAAATTGTAGCAGCTTTGTATCGATTGTAGTGGTAGATTGTGGTAGGAGTAGTACTTTCTTCCCAACGAATGACTGAGCTCAAAGGAATGTTTTCACCTCGTGTGTTACGTACATACAAGCGACCGATGTCTTCGGGTTTGTTGCGGTCAGTACGTTCTACCTGAGCAATTACTGAATACTGATAACCGTTTTGGATAAAATACGCCAAGCGCCCCCCACTAAACGCTGCCTGAATGGTGGCTACAACGTCTTGGGTAGTGAGACCTAAGTCTCTGATTTTCATTCGGTCAACTGTGAGTTTTAACTCAGGGCGGTTGAACTTCAAGTTAACATCGACGTTGGCAAATGTTTTATCAGCACGAGCCGTTTCCAAAAACCGTGGAATAATAGCGCGAAGTTTATCAAGGTCTTGATTTTGAAGGATAAACTGTACAGGTAAGCTACCCCGCGAACCAAAACCTACCGAAATAGTCTGCTCCTGAACGGCAAATACTCGCGCTTGATTAAAGCGGCTGAGTTTTTTTTGCAAATCGTTGACAATATCACTTTGGCTACGGGTACGCTCGGTAGGAGGTACGAGCGCCAAGCGAGGCGCGGCACTGTTGGTAGCACCTCCGCCTCCAGGACCTCCTCCTGGGGTACGCACAAAGATAAAATCACGTTCGGGAATGGAATCGTACAAGTACTTACCCAAATCATCCGCAATCTTTGACATAGCACTGTAACTTGTTCCTTCGGGCGCCGTTACGTTAAAACGAATGCTACTGCGGTCTTCTAACGGCGCAAGTTCGCTTTTCAACGTACCCATGCAATACCAAATAATACCCCCGCAGGCCAATACAATGACCCACGCCATCCAGCGGACTTTCAAAAAGCCTGTAAGCATGGCTTTGTAGCCATCTTCCATGCCGCGGAAGAAAGGTTCGGTCTTGCGATAAAACCAACCATGTCCTGCGTTTTTTCGTGAAAGATAAACATTCAATACAGGGGTGATAGTGAGTGAAACAAAGGCAGAGACGAGTACGGCGGCGGCCAGCGTTACCCCAAATTCTCGGAAAAGGCTACCAATAAACCCTTCCAAGAAAATCACTGGTAAGAACACAATCGCCAGTGTAATGGAGGTCGAAATAACGGCAAAGAAGATTTCTCTACTTCCTTCAATGGCTGCTTTTCGAATCGGCAAACCTTGCTCAAGTTTTTTAAATATATTTTCGGTGACCACAATTCCGTCATCGACCACCAAACCTGTGGCTAGTACAATCGCCAACATCGTAAGGATATTGACCGAGAACCCCGCTAGGTACATGATAAAAAATGTAGCTACGAGCGAAATCGGAATATCAATCAACGGACGAATCGCAATGAGCCAATCGCGGAAGAAAAGGAAGATAACGATAACCACCAAAATAAACGAAATGATGAGTGTTTCTTCTACTTCGGCGAGTGAGGTTCGAATATTTTTGGTGTTGTCGCTCAGTACTTTGATTTGGACGTCACTTCTACTACTTTTCTGAATTTGTGCTACACGTTTGTAGATTTCGTCTGCAATTTTGATGTTATTGGCACCAGGTTGGGGGATAATGGCCAAGCCCACAGCGTGTAAGCCGTTGTATTTCCAGCTTTGTTCGAGTTGTTCTGGGCCTAGTTCTACTTTGGCAACATCGCTCAAACGTACGATTCCTGTCGCATCTTCACGAATGATAAGGTCTTGGAATTGTTTCTCGGTAGTCATACGCCCCAAGACTCGGATGGTTAAATCCGTGTTGTTACCATAAATTTTCCCAGGAGGTAGTTCAATATTTTCGTTGTTCAGTGCCGAACGAATGTCGGAGAAGGCAACGTTGTAAGCACTCATTTTGTCGGGGTGAAGCCAGATACGCATCGCGTAGCTTTTTTGCCCAAAAATGTTGATGGCACTTACTTCGTCAACGGTTTGAAGCTGTTGTTGAAGCACGTTTTCGGCGTAGTCGCTCAATTCGAGCAAACTTTTACTTTCGCTCTGAACGGCCAAAATCATGATAAAGTCACCGTTGGCATCAGCTTTTGATACAACTGGTGGCGCATTAATGTCTTGTGGAAGACTACGCTGCGCTTGACTTACCTTGTCGCGGACGTCGCTGGCGGCAGCTTCGAGGTCTACCCCAAGGTTAAATTCAACGCTGATTTGGCTATTGCCTTGCGAACTTGAAGAAGTAATGGTGCGGATACCTTGAATACCATTGATTTGTTTTTCGAGAGGTTCAGTAATTTGGCTCTCAATGATGTCGGGGTTAGCGCCTGTATAAGAGGTACTTACCGAAATCATCGGAGGGTCAATGGCGGGGTAATCCCTCACTGCCAAAAACGAGAGCCCCACTACTCCAAAAATAATGATTGCCAAATTCATCACTGTGGCAAGCACGGGGCGTTTTATGGATAGTTCTGAAATGTTCATTTCTTTGCTTTTCTTACTTTGAGAATGGCGTCAGGTTTGGCAAACAATACCCCTGTCACAACCACAGAATCGCCTATGTTGAGGCCCTTAGTAATTTCTACACTATTGGCAGTACGGATACCCGTTTGTACATTAACAAAAGCTGCTTTGCCTTCTCTAACTAAAATAACTTGGTTGTTGCGGTCGTCAGGAATAATGGCATTTGTGGGTATCATAATGACTTTTTTATTCCCCCCATCGCCAATAATTACTTTGGCAAAAGCTCCTGGATTACCGCGAGAATCGTCCATGAGTGCGCGTACTACAAGGCTTCTTGTCAGGCGGTTGGCTTGAGGTTCTAGAGCAATAACCGTAGCTCGGCTCAAAACAGAGTCACGCCCATCGACACGCACTTTTACCGACGAGCCAATCCGTACCAAATCGCTGTATTCTTCGGGTAAGGTAAAGTCTATTTTCTTTTTGCCTAACTGCTGAATTGTCGCAATTACCGATGTAGGTGTCACGTACGAGCCAGGGCTGATTTGACGAAGACCAATCGTTCCTGTAAATGGCGCGCGAAGTACCGTCTTGTCAATCAGGGTTTGGGTATAAGCCATGTCGGCCTTGAGCGTATTGACGTTATTTAAGGCAGCATCGTAGTCGCTTTGGTTAATACCGTTTACATCCAGCAGTTTTTTGAAACGCTCTTCGGTGCGTATTGCGTTGTCCAATTGTACCTTGCTGCGTTGCATTTGGGCTTCGAGGTCGGCGCTGTTGATGCGGGCTAAAATAGCTCCCTGCGTGACGGTTTTACCTTCTGGAACGTTGAGGTAAGTCAAACGTCCACTTACTTCGGGGCGTAGTTCGGTCGATTCGCTCGGGATAATCGTTCCGTTGACTTCTACTACATTGGTGAGGGATTGTGGAGTAGCAACCATGACATCTACAAGTGTAGGTTTGTCTTTTTTCTCTTCACGACCACCACCTCCTTCTTTTCCCTTTTTTTCTTTACAAGCCGACAGCGACAAACAAACCAAGACTGTCGACACACTTATGTAAAAAGAATGCGTGGGTTTGGAATAATTCATTCAAAATAAGATTTAGAGATCTCCGTAGTTCGGTTAATAATTTATTAACTAATAAACAAATGTAGGTGTTAAACAAAAAGGGTGTTCAAGTATCGTACCGAAAGCCCTTAAAAATGAGAGCAAACGGCTTTTTGACGCTATAATCCCTTTTGTGAGCAAAAAGGCTTTTGTCTTATATTTGAAAGGCGATAAAAGCCCTTAATTTACTTAGTAAAATGTACGATTTAGCCCTAATGCTCGACAGAAGGATTGATTTTGTCGATGTTTCTAAAATTCCATCAACCGTTTCAGGTTTTCTTGCTTTAGCGCTCGTTGACCTACTTAAAAATTCAACCCTTTGTGAAACCTCTCTAGTAATCTATCTTTGCATCACAACCCCAAATAAATAACTTCTCTTATGAACAATTCCAAGAAAATCCTGTCGGCAATGGCCTTAGGTGCGTTTTTGGTGAGCTGCAAGTCGGAATCTGACCAGCCGAAGCGAACATCGTTTTTTGACGTAGCAGGTATGGACACAACTGCCAAACCCAACGACGACTTTTTTCAATACGCCAACGGAAATTGGATGAAAAATACCCAAATTCCTGCCGATCAAACAGGCTGGGGGTCGTTTTATACTTTGTACGAAGAAAACTTGGCAAAACTCCACACCATTTTGGAAGAAACGGCCAAAGGCTCGCACACCAAAGGCAGTTTGGAACAAAAAATCGGTGACTTGTATAAATCGGGCATGGATACGGTTACGATTGAAAAAAAAGGCTACGAACCCATCAAAGCCGATTTGGCCAAGGTCGATGGCCTGAAGAGTAAACAAGACGTGATCGACTACGCCGCTAGCCTTCCGTCCGACCCAGGCAGTGTGTGGTTTAGTCTATATGTAGGAAGCGACGAGAAAAACCCAGGCTACAATGCTTTGCAGTTTGCCCAAACGGGGTTGACGCTGCCCGAAAAAGACTATTATTTCCGCACGGATGCCGAAACCAAAAAGGTACGTGATGCCTTTAAAAAATACGTGGCGACGCTCTTTACTTTGAGTGGAACCGATGCGGCCACGGCGCAGAAAAAAGCCGAAGGTGTTCTCCAACTCGAAACCGAGATTGCCAAGTCGCACCGTAGCCCTGTGGAGTTGCGGAATCCTGAAAAAAATTACAATAAGTTTGCTACCAAAGACCTTGCAAAACTGACTCCGGGTATTGATTGGGTGAAGTTGGTGCAAAAAATGGGCGTCAAAACGGATACGGTTATTATTGGTCAGCCTGATTATTATCGTGGCCTTGACCAATTGTTGAGTAAACAGTCGATGGAGGTTCTGAAAGACAAAATTCGCTTTTATATTCTAACCGGTGCAGCTTCTTCGTTGAGCAAAGGTTTTCGGGATGCTCAGTTTGAATTTTACGGAAAAACCCTGAATGGTCAACAAGTGCAAGAAGCCCGTTGGAAACAAATAACAAATGCTGTTGATGGTGGTTTGGGCGATTTGTTGGGGCAGATTTTTGTGAAAAAATACTTCCCACCTGCGGCCAAAACGCGCATGGATGAGCTGGTAAACAACCTCCAAGTGGTGTATGCTGACCGTATCAAGCGTTTGGATTGGATGAGCGATTCTACCAAAACGGAGGCATTGAAGAAGTTGAACTTGTACCTCAAGAAAATTGGCTATCCCGACACGTGGAAAGACTATGCCGATGTGACTATTGTTCCCGATAATTATTACGCCAACGGGCAGTCAATACGGGCGTCAGCATTGAAACGCGACTTTGCCAAAGTAGGAAAGCCCGTGGACAAAACCGAGTGGGGGATGACAGCCCCTACGGTAAATGCGTATTATAATCCAACGTTCAACGAGATTGTATTCCCAGCGGGTATTTTGCAATTCCCATTCTTTGATAACGATGCCGACGATGCCATCAATTACGGTGCCATTGGTGCGGTGATTGGTCACGAAATGACCCACGGTTTTGACGACCAAGGAAGTCAGTACAACTATATGGGAATGCTCAAAAATTGGTGGACGCCCACGGATGCCGACCGTTTTAAACGCAAAGCGCTGCTGGTGGTGAAGCAATATAATAACTACACGGTGTTGAACAACGTCCATGTTAACGGAGAACTTACTTTGGGAGAAAACATTGCCGACATCGGTGGGCTTTCGATTGCCTATGAGGCTTTTAAACGTACCCAACAAGGAAAGAGCAACGAAAAAATTGACGGATTTACGCCCGAACAACGCTTTTTCTTGGGATTTGCGCAAGTATGGCGACTCAAAAACCGTGACGAAACACTACGTACGCGTATTTCGGTAGACCCGCACTCACCCGAGCATTTTCGGGTCAACGGGCCATTATCGAATATGCCTGAGTTTTACAAAGCGTTCAACATGAAGCCTACCGATAAAATGTATCGTCCTGATAGCCTACGGGTAAGTATTTGGTAAGGAAAGAAAGGAAGTGTTTTTTAATAGTTTTTAGTAGTATTGCATGAGATTCATGCCGTAAATTACTTATTGAACTTAAAACATAACCATTTCACTAACCTTCTCTTTTATCTGTGAACTTACATCTTCGCGAAAAAGTAATTATCGTTTCAGGCGGTGCCAAAGGAATTGGCGAAGCCATTACCCGCACCCTAGCCGTAGAAGAGGCCATTCCTGTGATTGTTGGGCGTAGTGCGGTTGATAACCAGGTGGTTATCGAAAAAATAGAAGCACTAGGTGGCATGGCCTACGGTATCGAAGCCGAACTTACCGACCCGGCGGAATGCGAAAAAGCCATTCGATTGACGGTCGAGCGCTTTGGTCGGATTGATGGCTTGGTCAATAACGCAGGTGTGAACGATGGTGTAGGGCTTGAAAAAGGTAATTACGAGGCGTTTATGGCTTCGTTGCACAAAAATGTTGTGCATTATTATTTGTTGGCACAACACGCGCTTCCGTATTTGATTAAAACCAAAGGGCCAATTGTGAACGTGAGTTCGAAGGTGGCCGAAACGGGGCAAGGAAATACGTCGGCTTATGCTGCGGCGAACGGCGCTCGTAATGCCCTCACGCGTGAGTGGGCGGTGGAACTGCTGAAGTACGGGATTCGGGTAAATGCGCTCATTGTGGCCGAATCGTGGACACCGCTTTACGAAAAATGGATTAAAACGTTGCCGAATCCAGAAGAAACCCTCAACGAAATCAATAGCCGTATTCCTTTTGAAAACCGGATGACAAGCCCCGACGAAATTGCGAACATGGTGACCTTCTTATTGTCGAAGAAATCGAGTCATACCACGGGTCAGCTTATCCACGTGGATGGTGGCTACGTGCATTTAGACCGTTCGATTATTAAGCATTAGCCTTAGCTCTTCCCGAAAGTTCTAAACTTTCGGGAAGATAATTTCTAACCTTACAAATAACCCTAAACTTCATTTACTCATTTATTGATGAAAAAAGCCCCTTTACTTACCGCCAAGTACGTCCCGACGTACGCCTTTGTGACGAGTCTTTTCCTTCTTTGGGGGATTGCCATTACGATGGGAGACCTATTGAATCGCCGTTTTCAGACGGTTTTGAACGTTTCTATCGCTGATTCTGGCTTGGTTCAGTTCTCAATTTTTGGTGCCTACTTCGTCATGGGAATTCCTGCGGGATTGTTTATGAAAAAGTACGGATACAAAAACGGCGTACTGCTTGGCTTGGGCTTGTATGCCATCGGGGCGTTTCTATTTTATCCCGCTGCCGAGTCCCAATCGTTCGATTTCTTTCGGTTAGCTCTTTTTATTTTGGCTTGTGGATTGGCCACACTCGAAACCGTAGCTCACCCGTTTTCGGCGGCTTTGGGGCACGAGGAAACCTCGGAACAACGTATTAATCTTTCCCAAACTTTCAACGGAGTAGGGGCGATTTTGGGCCCTGTGTTGGGTTCATTTATCATTTTGCGTAACGTACCCACGGGCGACGTTGTCCATGACCTTGCGCCAGTGAAGTATCTTTACATCGCCATCGGTATTGTTGTAGCGTCGGTGGCAGTGGCGTTTTCGTTTGTCAAAGTACCTCCTTTGACCGAAGAAAGTACTGAAGCAGAGGAAGGAACTAGCTCTGGTCCGAAAAAAGGACTGTTTGAACACCGTCACTTTATTTGGGCAGCCATCGCTCAGTTTTTTAACGTAGCAGCACAAGGCGCAACTTGGGCGTTCTTTATCAACTATGCCGTCAAATATATGCCCGACATGACCGATGAAAAAGCGGGGTACTATTTCTCGTTTAGTATGGTGTTGTTGTTGGCAGGCCGTGCGGTAGGTACGTTTTTGATGCGTTTTATTAAGCCCAATATTCTGCTTGCTATTTTTGCAGCGGCTAACATCGTACTGTGTTTGATTATTTCTCAAACATGGGGCTGGGCGTCGTTTATCGCTTTGATGATGCTCAATTTCTTTATGAGTATCATGTTCCCAACAATTTTTGGGTTAGGTCTTCGCAACCTTGGCGAGCACAAACAACGCGCCTCGTCGTTTATTGTGATGGGGGTTGTAGGTGGTGCGGTTTTCCCGCCTATCATGGGGAAAGTAGCCGACATCGACGTGGCTCAGTCGTACTTGACACCCATTGTTTGTTACGTCGTAATTTTGTTGTTTGGCTTGGTGTTCTCAAAGCCTAAGAAATAGAGATACGCATCTTACGCATCTAATAAGAAAAGCCTCAGATTCTCGGTAGTCTGGGGCTTTTTTGTTTCTTGTTTTGTCATACCAATATCTATGAAGGAGGTATCTAATTCAGTCGGGTTGTGAGCAACCCTTAGCACGTTTGTTACGAATTTGTTGTAATTTAAGTAAATGAGCAAAATTACAAATAAGGTAAAAAGCAAAATTAGCTGAATATCAATCTATTATAAAGAAATAAGTCTCATTTAATTTTGCATCATTACTTAGTCCTGCTCTAAAGCGAGGTTCAACCGAATCGGTGACGGATTTGGGCACTTCTTATAACCTTGTAATCACTCCTTAAGGGGAAAAGTTAGGCATACGCCCTAATTGGATTCATTGCAATATGGAAGAGGCAATAAAACAACTAGAGAATTTAGGATTGGTCGAAAAATAGTTTAGACGCACGTTTAAGGCGTTCGAACGATAGCTAAGCGCTGAAGGAGGTCTTTGTGTTGTATTTCGGGAAAAGGCACCGCAGCATCCCGATTGGTCATAAAAAGCTGACCTTTCTCAATCCGTTCGATGTATTCTAAGTTCACCACCAGTGAGCGCGACAAGCGATGAAAGCCTTGAATCATAAAAAACTGCGCTAAGTAGCCTAAATTCATAGAAAATATCAACGGTTTGGCATTTCTCACTGTATGTACTTCTACGTACGAACCCGCCGCTAATAAATACATGACTTCCTTTTTGTTGACTTTAATGTATCCTTTTCCTTGGTCAACGGGCAAAAATAAAGAAAGCGAGGTGTGTGGATTAACGGGCGTAGTGTGTTGCGCTTTGTAGTTATAATAAGCCAGTTCGATTTGAATCGCTAACTCTTTGTGGCGAAAAGGTTTTAATAAATACGCCGCAGGACGCGTTTCTTGGGCTTGTGCGACAATGCTGGGCTCGTCGTGCGCGGTGAGGTAAATAACGGGCATTGGGCTGATAGCAATCATTTGTTTGGCAATCATAATACCCGTATCTGCCGTTCCTTCCAGCGTTATATCGACCAGTGCCAAGTCAGGTACTTGGTGCTTGACCACTTTGAGTGCTTCGCGGGAATTGCGGGCTTGGCCGATAATTTCATGACCTGCCAGTTCGAGCGTTTCTTGGATGGATTCGGCCATGGTGAGGTCATCTTCGACAATAAGAATTTTTAAATTTTTCATCGCAATCGGTACTTTGGTAGAGTGAATTAATTATACTTTAAAACTTAGTCGAAACAAGGAGCCATTGCTTTTTTCAAAAGAATAGCTGGCATAGAGTTGTTCGGCTTGGAGTTGGATAAGCCTCATGCCAAAAGAGAGACGTTTGTTAATGGGCTTTTCGGGGGCGAATCCTGGGCCATTGTCAGCGATTTGGAGTGCCCAATGGCAGTTAGATTGCTCACAGTTGAGTATCCATTGGGGACTTGGATGGCCAGGAAATGCGTATTTGCAGGCATTGGTGAGCAACTCATTGACAATAAGCCCAATGCGCATGGCGTGGTCGATGGGCAAATGCAAAGAGGGAGAAATAGTGGTTTGTATCTGAACGTGCTCGTAGTCAAAGGTTTGTAACCCTACTTTGACAATTTCATGGAGAAAATCATGAACGTTGACTTCGCCGAGGGTTTGTCTTGTATAGAGGGTTCGTTGGAGTACGGACATGACCTCAATACGAAGTTGAGTTTCTTCCAAAACATTTTTGGTGGCATCGTCGGTGAGGCGGTTGAGTTGTAAGTTGATGAGACTCGAAACGAGTTGAAGGTTGTTTTTGACGCGGTGGTTTTGCTCGCGCACAAGTAAGGCGTTTGATTCACTCAAGCGGTGGTTTTTAACAGAAATGCGGTAAAACGCCACACTTAGCCCCAACGCACCTACTAGCAAAAACGCCAAAATTTGAACGAAGCGTTGCTGTGTTTGTTGGTTTTGCTGACTAAGTTGTAGCTCGCGCTGTTTGGCTTTGAGCTCGGCTTCTTTTTTTTCGGTTTCGTATTCGATGCTGAGGCGAGAGATAGCACCTTCGCGGTCGGCGTGGAGTGTTTGCCGTTCCAAAGCGACGTATTCGCGTTCATTTTCAAGGGCTTTTTTAAAATTTCCAATTTGTTCGTAATAGCTGCTTTTTGACTGAGCAAGACTTCTTTTGTAGTGCTCATTATCAATGATTTTTATGGATAATGCTTTTTGGGACGCGTCGATTGTATCTATTTCTTGTCCTGCTTTTTTGAGATGATTGAAAGTTAAGTAAGCATTAACTAAATCAATTCTGGCCTTTATTTCATTTAAGGTATCCTTTTGGATTTGGTAAATGCGCACTAATTTTTGCGCGTATTCTATTGATTTAATATTTTTTTCTCTAAATGCTTTACTACTTAAGAGACCCAGTATAGGCAATTGAGTGCCTGTCTTCAAAGCTATCTTTTCCAGCTTCTTTAGGTAATGAAGGCTACTGTCAAGGTTGGGTGCGGGATAGGGTTTTGTCCCACCTTCTGACCAGTCAGTTTCATGCAAACGATGTATCTCGCTATAGACCTGAATCAAGGCTTTGTCTGAGTTGATTCGTTCGGCTACCTGCTTGGCAAGTTGTAGATAATGATAAGCTTCGGCATAATGAAAAAATTGTTCTTCAAGGTTATACAGACGGATGTACAAGCGTGCTAATTCATACGAATCGCCCTTTTTCTCCTGTATTCTGAGTGATTTTAAGAAATAGCGTTTGGAGGTTAGCCAATCGCCTGAGGCTTGATAGATTTTCCCGTAAAGGTACCACCCCTCGGCGAGCTGCAGCGTGTCTTTGGTTTTAAGGGCATTTTTAATAACGGCATTGGCCCACTGGACTTTATGGCGTTGGAGGGGGAGGAAGCGGGAAGTTGGAGGTTGGGCAATACTACCGACGCTACTTACCACGACAAGAATGATAAGTGCCTTTGCAAAGTGGCTTATTTGAATGCTTAATACAATTTTACTCATAGGTATAGCAAGCATTGTGGCCCGTTGGCGTTTGTCTCGTTAAAATAAGTCATATTTATTTTTTTAATGATAAAAACTTATTGAACGGTAGATAGAACATGTACGTATAGAAACATTAAAAATGTGTTTCACAAAGAATATGACTTGTTTCACAAAGAAAAGTTGAGTTTTGGTAAAATAAGTAACCGTATAGTATGCCTCTTAAGTTGGTTGTACTTTAAATTTCATTTTGAAAAGTGGTCCATTATTTTTTTCGAATTGATAGGTAGCATAGAGTCGGTCGGCTTGGAGTCGGATGAGCCTCATGCCAAAAGAGGAATGTTTGTTAATGGGATGCTTGCCGTGCCAATCGCCCGCTAAGTAGGTGTCTATCACATGTCTTTTCAGAGTCCACCAAATAAAAATCTGTTTTGCCCACGTGGCGAAAGTAGTTTTCTAAGAACTATTGGGGCGTTTTATGGGGTGCGATTACGCTAAAACGTACCCAAAAGGCCGACTTGGATTAACTCTTTCAGCGTAAGCTTTCGACTTGTATCCTCCAAAATCTCCAGATTCAGGCCAATGTCATAGAGGGATTTACTACTCGATAGTGTCGCCGTTTGGGCAGATAGCTGGATAGTGAAGCCAAAGTAATAGGTGTACCCAAATTTACGCAAAGTAAACGGCCCTACGCTACAAAAAAATAATGGAAATCATTACGCAAAACCATGCTTGTCGCGATTGCGCACGGAAGCATTATGTTGGTACTTTGTTCAAGAATCACAGAAGGCCGTTTTGATTAATTTCTCCACCGCCTCGTCAAGCATTTACCCGACTTCGGCAAGTAAAGTAGGGAGTTCGTAAAGTTATGAGAGTGAGAACCAAATAAATTACAGAGTTTAGAGCAACTATCGTGTAGTACAACCTCACAAAATCATTATGAAACTCTACATCTACCTTGCTATTAGCTTGCTGTGTTTTCAAGCTGCTTTTGGTCAAAAAAGCAATAATGTAACTTTTGAAAAAATAGCAGAGAAGTGCAAAGACCTACCTTCTGAGCAGCGCCTTACCATGAAGGTGACAAGATTCAGCATCACTTCTCCTAAAGTACCAAGCGGTGAATTTGGAAAGGAATTAAGAACGATTTTGAGTAATGCTGTACAAAAGACTGGCTGTTTTACGGTGATGGAAACGGACGATAATATAGCAGACTTTGGTATACAAGGAGGCGATAATATAGATGCCCAATTGGTGGTAACAGGCGAAGTCACCGAGTTTATTGAGAAGAAAGTCAAAATAGGACCTTTGACCAGAAACAACGTTCGGATTGGATTTATCCTTAAAGTCTTAAATTCTCAAACGGGAGCGATTCTCTTTTCGGAATCGGTAAATGGCGAGGCTACTCAAAACGGCATAAGTGGCCCTGCGGTGTTTGGGCAGGCTATTTTTGCAGGTACCAGCCTTTCAGGCGCTTTGGCACAAGCGGTGGAAGATGGGGTGATTAAAGCGGTGGGAATTTTAGCGGACAAAAAAGATAAAATAGAAGCGCCTGTCATAAAGGCTGCGGTCAAATTTGATGCTTCTAATTGTGTCATGCTTCGAGACGGCAAAGGCCCTAAAATCATGATTTTAATTCCCGAAGGGCAGACGATGGGCGGAACCCCCGTTGACCTTCAGCAGAGCCAACAAAGCCTTGAACAGTCACGGTTAGAAGTTCAAAAAGAAGGTTTGGGGTTGCTACGAGATGTGATTCGTTCGGGTCGTAGCCAACAAAATGCTCAAGCGGCGCAGGCGCGTTCTACTACACCTAATACTGCCAAAAAGCAAGTTCAAATTGAGGACGCAGTCACTGAAAATATTCTCATCAGCAAGTTTATTGATGCAGGTTTCCGAGTCATTGACCCAAAAGTATATGACAAAATGAGAAAACAAGCCGACTCAGCCAGTGATGATGTATCAAAAATGGCAGCCATTGGCCTCAAAATGGGAGCAAACATCATTATTACAGGCTATGCAGTAAGTGAACGCGTAACTAATAACGAAGGCTTATTTTCGTACCGAGGTTCGATCCAACTCCGCGCCCTCACTACCGACGACGCTACCATTCTGGCTTCACACACCTTACAAGCGGGTGGAGTAGATGCCGCCGAATCCATCGCCTCTAACAAATCGCTGAGAAATGCGGGGTACAAAATGGCCGATTATATGCTCCAACAACTCTGCAAAAGAAATATGACTTTCGCGGATTTGGGAGGGAGTAAAACGAACAGTTCTACCGCACGAGTAAGCGGAGGAGCCACCAATACAACGACCATTGCAGCCACAAACGCCAACTTTGCTAAACTCAAAGCATTAGCTGATGCCTTACGTAAAAGCCCCAAGGTCAAAGAGGTAAAAAGTACGCTCAAAGAAGGTGCGGGTACACTCACGCTCGAACACACTGGTTCTGCCGACGACCTCGTGGACTTTATGTCAAAACTCTCCACCCCTAAGTTTGAAATAATGGGTATGGAAGGGAGTCAGGTAACTATAACGATGCAGTAATTAAAAACATTTAAACATTTATTCTATGAAAAAAATCTCTTACTTCCGATCTCTATTTATGTTGGTGAGTCTTGTTTTTTTGTTGAGTCATTGCTCCTCCAAAGACGAAGTTTCTCCCATCAATGCCGATATTATTGGTAAATGGCAAACTACTTTACTGAATGTCGAGATTAAATATAAAAGTGGCGCACCTGTAACTATCAATGGTACTTCTGTCAAAGATATTATTGAGTTTAAACAAAACGGAGAGGTTTATTCTGACTATTTTTTTACAGGTCTTTTTCAGCCTATTTTGTATTCTAAGTATTCAATTAATAAGAATGAACTAACAATAGAGAATGCACTTGGTGAATTAGCCTATTTTACGGTAAGTATCAATGGCTCTAACATGACTTGGAAAATGAACCGTGAACAGGCACTCAGGGCTGCAAAAAACTCAGACGCTCAAATCTCTCTATTAGATGCTGCTCCTGCTTCATTTGATAATAATCAAGATTTTAACATGACGATTGAGTTTGTGAAGAAGTAAAAAAAATGTGCTTTTTAAGACTAAAAATTTTATATTTTAGATGGGCTTTGTTGTATTAATTAATTAGGTTTTTAATAAATTAGTTGTCAAACAATATCAAATCTATAAATGATTGATTTGTAAATACTTAAAAAATGTTTATTCAACAAAGCCCAATTTTTATATAAATAATAAGAAAAAATATCAAAAATAAAAAACAAATTGGTTTTATAAATGCCATAAAAATTAGAGTATATAATATTGAAAAATATCGAAATATTGCCAAGATACTTAAACAAGTAATCAAACAATGTGAATGTCTTTAAATCGATTAATAAAATAAAAATAAAAAACTTGTAAAAATGAAAAAATTATTTCCCTTGTCTTTTGTTGTTTTTCTAATGACAATTGTACTTTCAACTCAAGCCCAAGAATATCGCCTATTTAAAGTAGATTTATTGTCAGGGTATTCTAGGCCATCTACCCAAGGTTTAAAAGCAGGATTTAATCTTTCACTGGAACCTAAATTTAATATTTCTAATCACCTTGCTATTGGTTTGAAAATAGAAGGAGTTCTCTTGGCTTCGGTAAGTAATACAAATACAGAGGATGGAAAATTAAGCGCACTTCGCTCGTTCTCATTAACTAGCGAATATTATTTTGGAAAAAAAATGGTAAGGCCTTATATAGGGATTGGAGCTGGCTTATATAAAGGTTTTTCAATAAATACTGATTCTCAAGATATAGACGATCTAATTGTGTCAAAAAATCAGTTAGGTATTACTCCTAGGGCAGGTTTTCAAATTGGGCATTTTAGATTAGGTGCTGAATATAATATTGTTAAAGATTTTAATTTTTTCTCTGTAAAAATTGGTACTACCATTGGTGGTGGTCGTAAGTGATAATCGAAAATCTTTTTTTTAATATTTAAAATCTAAACAAATGAAAAAAGTAATTTTATTTTTTGTGTGTCTAATTGTATCTGTTTCTTGTCAGAAACGACAATTTTCTGCTTCAATTCCAGCTCCTAAATTTGAGCATTATCATGAAGATTATCCTATAGAGGTAAAGGAAAAAAGAAGTCTTGAAATAGATTTAGAAAAAAAAGAAAATGTCGATTTTTTGTCAATGAGTACAGTAGAAAATGTAACTCAAGAAACAAAAAAAGAAAACAAAACATACCCTGTATATGAGCCTGAAAGTGAAATTAAAAGTTCATATTTAAAGGCTACATCTCTCAAAAAAGTAACTTTAAAAGAGTGAATAGTTAATAAAATTATTGCTCAAAAAATTAAGAAAACGAACAAACAAAAAGGGAATAATGTAGCAGAGGAAAAAACCAATATTGTTGCATTAATATCTGGAATTGCAGCTTTATTAGGGATTTTATTACTTTTGACAGCAAGCGGATCATTCACTCTCTTATTGGCGTTGGCTGGTATTATTGGAGGTTTTATTGGTAGAGCACAAATAAAGAAAACTGGCGAAAAAGGTAAAGGTTGGGCACTAACTGGAATTTTTGGTGGTTTTGCTATCCTTTTGTTCTATTTATTAATTGTTGTTGTTCTTGCAGCAATTTTATTATAAAACAATACTTTAGAGAGTGTGATTAAAATTTTATAGAACATACATAAAAAAATTGCACTCTCGTTAATTTTTTTAAATCAAATTGTAGCAGATAATAATATGACAATTACAGGTTATATTAACTAGTAGGCAAAAGACCGTATGTGCTCTAAAAATATATGAATATAATGTAAGTAAAAATGCTGCTTTTAATATTGCAAGTGGTGATGCTGATATTGACTTTAAAAGTACTGAGAAATACTACTCATCGTATATTCCATTCAAAGCCGCCTCGGGAAATATTGAAATTATATATTAAATATAATTTGCTTGAAGGGAGGTTTAATAAAATGTTATATCTAAAAAATAAACCTGCATAAAAAACTATCATTACCGATGGTCAGTTTGTAGTTGTATTTAAATAGTAAATTTTAATTGTTGAACTTAAAATAAAAATTTGTATGAAATTGTTTTATTTATTGTTAACCATTTTCTTGTTTTTTGTTACAAAATCTAATTTTGTCAAGGCACAAGAGTTTAAATACGGCATAACGTTAGGAATCCATGGTGCTAAAACCACAAGAAGTGATAATGGTTTGCTAAAATTAAAACACGAAAATATATTAGGCTTTCGTGTTTCTGGTATAATTAGTTATAATCTTCCTTATAATCTGAGTGTAGTTTCAATGCCTGGTCTTTCTAAGAAAGGATATAAATCGGATTTGATTACTGACAAAGAAGTCGTATATTATGTTGAAATTCCTATATACGCCGTTTATTCATATAAAATTAATGATTATAAACTGTTTGCAGGATTAGGGCCTTATTTAGGTATGGGTATTTCTGGTAAAAACTATTTTTTAGGTGAAAGAAAGGTAAAATTTGGTAGTAATAAATCAGATGATCTTCGTAGAGGTGATGCGGGTTTTGGGCTCATGGTAGGTTATGATTTGCCCAAAGGGTTACAAGTAATAATTTCTACTTCTTATGGTTTAACTAATCTTAATCATGTAGGAGAAGTAACAAGTAAAAATAGGATTGTGGGAATTAGTGTCTCTTATTGGTTAAATTAATCATTTTATAAATATTATAACTCTTTTTATAAAAACACATATTTTGTAGATTTTTTTTGGTTTTTCGATGTTACTTTTAGGTTGCTCTTCAAAGGATGAAGTTCCTTCTATCAATGCCGATATTATTGGTAAATGGAAAGTGAAATCATTGAAAATAGTTTTAAAAGCAAATGTAAATCTATTCGTAGATAACAAAGCCTACTGGATTTCTAAAGAATCAATCAAGAGTGGTTCTTTTATCATGAAAGACTAAAATGGATTTGGAGAAACTGAATCCAGCCCGTTAAAAACTTGGGCACAAATTAAGGGATAACTTTTAAATTTGTGTCTTGTCAGCCCGATAAAAAACTGGACACAAGTTAAGGGAAAACCTAACTTGTAGTCAATATGAGCAAACATCGTAAAAGTTGGAGTGAGACTGAGATAGAAAACATCCTCCAACACTATCAACAAC
>JALQYJ010000056.1 GCA_023254175.1 Runella sp.
GGTTATTAGTAGCAATATTAGACGAATTCAGTATTTTTTTAGTGATTTTACCATAGATTTTAATTTAATATCCAATTTATTGATGGCAATAAATTACATAAAAAGGCCATACAAATTGAGTTTAGATAGAACAAACTGGCAGTTTACGGTGTAAACTACAATATTTTATGTTTAACAATAGTGGTCGGCAAAATCAGTCTACTAATTCTTTGGTCTATGTTAGATAAACGTAGTAACTCTAATCAACATGAGTGTAAAGAGTTGATAAACAAGCATATTCATTTGATGGTTGCGCCCGTTTATAAATTTACCCCCATCTGTGTCCGTATCCAAGCTAAAAAACAACCCTTTACGAACGCTCTGGCTGTCAAGGGCGGCTCTTGAGGATAATCCATTGCGATTTTGCAGTATCCTTTTGGTTTTCACTAATTCATAATCAAAGTCAAGCTGCCAGTTTTAGCCCATTGACTGAAATAATAATAGATGGTTGACCAACAGGGAAAGTCAGAACGCATTCCCCAACATTAGCTCCCTGTATGATTAAGCCAACGAATACCATTGATTACTAAACGTAAACACACTGTGCGTTTATATTGATTGGGTATTAATTTTTCAATAGCTTACCACTGGGCATCAGTCAAGAGTGTTAATTTGTTTCGCGTTCTGCTTGTATTTTAAGCGAACCGCCGAGCAGCGGTTGGGAAACCTAAAATTAAGCGCTGATGCTCAATTCTTATCAATTCTCTAAAATTCAAGCCAAGTTGCTCCAAAAAACTCTTACTTTAGGTTTTTTAGTTTTAAATTTCTCGGTTTTACGGTTTTATTATCCTTTACGATTCAAGGTTTGCACGTCAAAACCAGCGATTTTTTTATAATGTTCCATGACATTGGCTAATTCATCATGCGGAATTTCCTCAGGGGCAAATCCTTTAGGAAAACGTTCTTCCATCAAGTCCATGATTTGGTCGGGGCCTTTGGCGCGGTTTTGTAGCACTACCTTGGCCGCGGCAGGGACTCGCTCTTGGTCATATGCCTCTAAAGCATCTGTGGGATTTTCAAATTTGAGCAAACACTCCTTCAAATAATCGGCATCCAAAATTGCTTGCGATGCACCGTTTGAACCGATTGGGTACATCGGGTGCGCTGCATCCCCCAAAAGGGTCACCCGACCAAACGTCCAGCGGTCAAGCGGATTACGGTCGCTCATTGGGAACTCATACACCGCTTTTGCGCCCTCAATCATCGCAGGAACATCCAGCCAATCAAACGTCCAATTTTTGTAAATTTCTACCAATCGTGCCTTGTCAGCTTCGCGGTTCCAATCACGAGCCGTTAGTTTCGACTTTCCTTCTTTTAAGTTTCCTACCCAATTAATGAGGCAATTCCCCTCTTCATCAGGTGTTGGGTCAATAGGATACACTACCATTTTTTGCTGCATACTTCCAATCATCACCATCGATGTGCCATTCAAAAATGGTTTCATACGCGTTGTGCCTCGATAAAGTACGTTTTCGGAATACACAGGAGGGCCTTCGTTGGGGTATAATTGTTGACGAACAACGGAGTTAATTCCATCGGCACCAATTAATACATCTCCTGTTTCCTGCCGAATAACTTCCCCCGTTTCTCGATTGATAAAAACTACTTTGACCTCCGTTTCATTTTGCTCAAAATGTGAAAGATGATGATTGGAAATGACCTTTTCCTCACCAAGTACTTGTTTGGCTTCCTCCCACAGAAGCATCTGCAACGTACCTCGGTGAATGGAGAATTGAGGCCATTTATAGCCCGCAAAACGACCGCGAGGCTCCGTCCAAAATTGCTGCCCAAATTTATTAAAATACACCAAATCAGTGGTTTCAATAGCATTTTTTGCCATCGTTTCTTGCAAACCAAGATTGGTAAGTACTCGTACCGAATGCGGCAACGTATTAATTCCTACCCCTAGGGGTTTTACTTCTTTTACGGATTCAAACACAACAACATTGAACCCTGCTTTGTGCAGGCAAAGGGCAGTGGTTAGGCCTCCAATTCCTCCGCCAATTATAATAATTTTCATAGGTTAAATTTTGGAAGTTTATTCGTTAAATGAGCATTTCATTATCTGCAACGGTCGTTAGCCGTTCTTTATTAACTAATACTTTTGATAGATAATCAATTTTGGGAAGTTCGTAGGTAAAATAAAATTTCATCGCATGAATTTTAGACTCGTAAAAGCGTACTTTTTGGGGCATTATCAAAAGATTTTGTTGGGCAACCGCTCCAATTCTCAGCCACTGCCAAGCAACATTGAGTAGTCCAAAAAACTCCATATAGAGCGTCGCATCGGCCAAAAAAGCCTCGTTATCGCCTGCTACAGCAATAGAAAGTAAGTGATGAGTTGATTTATCAAATTGCTCCAAAGCCACTTTCAGCTCAGTACAATAGATGCTCAACGCAGGAAAATGCTGGGCTTTTGTTATATCCTTCTCAACTTCTTCTTTCCAAGCCTTCAACGCAAATCCCTTATTTTTAACCACTTGTCTCCCC
>JALQYJ010000091.1 GCA_023254175.1 Runella sp.
TCAACAAGCATTTCTTCAGCCGAGACAGTGTACTGACCTTTCGAGAAGTTACGGAAACCGTCAGCGATTGGCTCCAATACGTCAAACGATTCCACATCCGTTTGTTCTTGCGAGGCATCGCCACGCCCCGGGGTAAATGGCACCGCAATGTCGAGTCCAGCTCTTTTCGCCGCCTGCTCAATACCCGCGCTTCCACCCAACACGATAAGGTCGGCGATAGACACCTGTTTGCTCGACTGAGCGTTGTTAAACGACGCTTGGATGCTTTCCAACACTGTTAATACTTTGGCCAATTGTGCAGGGTCATTGGCAGCCCAATCCTTTTGAGGAGCCAAACGAACCCGGCCACCGTTGGCACCACCACGCTTGTCCGAACCCCGGAAAGTCGAAGCCGAAGCCCAAGCCGTCGAAACAAGTTCAGAAACCGATAAGCCCGATGCCAAAATTGCAGCTTTGAGTGAAGCAATATCTTGTTCATCAATCAATTCATGCATAACAGCAGGAATAGGGTCTTGCCAAATCAATTCTTCAGCAGGTACTTCTGAGCCAAGGTATCGAGCACGTGGCCCCATGTCGCGGTGCGTCAATTTGAACCATGCACGAGCAAACGCATCGGCAAATTCGTCAGGATTTTCGTAGAAACGACGCGAGACTTTTTCGTAGGCAGGGTCAAAACGTAACGCTAAGTCAGTAGTAAACATCATAGGTGCGTGGCGTTTTGATGAGTCGTGGGCATCAGGTACACTACCCTCACCCAGTCCGTTTTTAGGAGTCCATTGGTGTGCCCCTGCTGGACTTTTCGTTAATTCCCACTCATAGCCAAAAAGGTGCGCGAAGTAGTCGTTGCTCCACTTAGTTGGCGTTGTAGTCCATGCCCCTTCCAAACCACTTGTAATGGTATATTGAGCGTTACCTGTTTCGTACGAGTTAAGCCATCCCATGCTTTGCGCCGTAATATCAGCGCCCGCCGGTTCGGCACCTACGTATTTACCTGGGTCAGCAGCACCGTGTGCTTTTCCGAAAGTATGCCCCCCCGCAATTAGGGCAACGGTTTCTTCGTCGTTCATGGCCATCCGACCAAACGTTACGCGAATGTCGTGCGCGGCAGCGAGCGGATCTGGTTTCCCGTCGGGGCCTTCTGGATTAACGTAGATTAAGCCCATTTGTACGGCAGCCAGCGGGTTTTCTAAGTTGCGCTCGCCCGAATAGCGGCTATGTGAATTGTCGCTAAGGGCTAACCATTCTTTTTCTGCTCCCCAATACACGTCCTCTTCTGGCTCCCAAACGTCTTCACGACCACCGCCAAAACCAAATGTTTTGAAGCCCATTGATTCGAGGGCGCAGTTACCTGCCAAAATCATCAAATCGGCCCAAGAGAGTTTTTTACCGTATTTCTTTTTGATTGGCCAAAGCAACAAACGAGCTTTGTCGAGGTTACCGTTGTCAGGCCAGCTATTGAGTGGGGCAAAACGTTGCGTTCCTGTTCCGGCACCTCCACGCCCGTCGGCAGTGCGGTAAGTACCTGCGCTGTGCCATGCCATGCGAATAAAGAAAGGACCATAATGACCGTAATCGGCAGGCCACCAATCTTGGGAAGTGGTCATCAATTCAAAAAGGTCGTTCTTTACTGCTTGTAAATCAAGTGACTTGAATTCCTCAGCGTAGTTAAAGCCTTTGTCCATGGGGTTGGACAACGTAGAATGTTGACGAAGAATATTCAATTTCAACATGTTAGGCCACCAATCGCGGTTATTCATTCCTTTACCGCCTACGCCTTTTGTTGTTAGTACTGCCCCAGAAAATGGGCATTTGCTTTCGCCATTACCATTATGATGTACTGAATCCATCTGTGTGAGGTTGTGGTTTGAAAAGTGGTTTTTGTTTCTGATTTTTTGCCAAAAGTAGGACTATACGTGGTATCTATCAAACTGATATTATCTATATTTGTATAAATTTTGTCTATAATGAATTTACAACAACTAGAATACATCATTGCGGTTGATACGTACCGTCATTTTGTGACGGCAGCCGAAAAATGTTTTGTTACTCAGGCGACTCTGAGTATGATGATCAAAAAACTAGAAGGCGAGCTAGGGGTCAAAATCTTTGACCGAAGCCGACAACCCGTTGTGCCTACTGAAATCGGAAAAAAACTAGTTGAACAAGCAAAGGTGATTTTGAAAGAAACGGCGCGTATTCGTGAGCTCGTTGAATCAGATACGCAACACATGCAAGGAACGCTAAAAATCGGAATCATTCCGACGCTTTCCCCGTACCTGATTCCGTTATTTTTACCAACTTTTCTTCAAAAATACCCGCAGATAAAGTTACAAATTCAAGAGTTAACAACCAATGAAATTATACGTCAATTAAAACAAAATCAATTAGATGCGGGATTGCTAGCGATACCTTTACAAGATACCGACATTGCAGTACAACATTTGTTTTACGAAGAGTTTGTGGTTTATACGGCTAAAACAGACCAAATACTCAACAAAAAATACTTACTACCTAAAGATATTGATCTCAAGCGGTTGTGGTTATTAGACGAAGGACATTGCCTTCGTAACCAAGTGATTAATCTGTGCGAGTTAAAGGTGCAAGAACGCCATTTTCGTCAAGTAGATTTGTCATCAGCTAGTATCGAGACCATTAAAAAGATTGTCGAAATCAACGAAGGTATAACGGTCTTACCCGCTTTGGCGGTCAATGATTTGAGCGACGACGAAAAAAATAACATTCGTCATTTTCAACTTCCTGCTCCTGTGCGCGAAATTGGGATTGCTAGTTTTCGTTTTTTTGTCAAAGAGAAACTCATCGAAGCTCTCAAAACCGAAATATTGGCGAATATTCCCGAAGGAATGAAGACTAGCAGCCAGAAACAAGTCATTGAGACGGGGCTAGTTTAGACGTTTAAAAAATAGTCGACGCTGACCTCAAACCTAACAACAGTAAACTGTAAACTAAAAAACCACAAATCGCTAAATAACGGCAATTTATCAACAAAACTCCCTGAAACGCCCCTGCAATTGCCCAGTTTTCTCATTTTCTTATTACTTTGTGGAGTGAATTGGGCACTCTGCTCGTAATGACCACAAACAAACTAAATATCCTAATGAGAAAACTGTTACCGCTACTGCTATTGGCGCTTGTATGCCAAATTGGTTGGGCGCAAATCCCGTCTCCCAAAGAGCACTTTGGCTTCAATATTGGCGATGATTACATGCTTGCCACCTACACCCAAACGGAGGCTTATTTTAAAAAACTAGCCACTTCTGACCGTGTCAAATTAGTCAACATTGGCAAAACAGAAGAAGGCCGCGACCAACCTATGCTGATTGTGACGTCGCCTGACAACCATAAAAAACTGGCACGTTACCAAGAAATTTCCACTAAGATGGCTCGTGCAGAGGGACTTACCGATGCGCAAGCCCGAGCACTCGCAAACGAGGGTAAAGCGATTGTTTGGATTGATGGGGGGATTCACTCCAACGAAACGGTAGCTTGGATGCAGCTCATCGAAACGGCTTACCAACTTGTTTCACGTACAGACGCAGAAGTGACCCGAATTCTTGACAATGTCGTAATTTTGATGACTCATATCAATCCCGATGGACAAGAATTGGTTGCCAATTGGTATATGCGCAGCTCAGCGCCCGAGAAACGCTCGCTGGGACAATTGCCTCGTCTGTATCAGAAATACGCAGGTCACGACAACAACCGCGATTTTTTTATGCTACAACTCAAAGAAACACAGAACGTAGGTCGTCAGTTGTTTGTTGACTGGATTCCACAAATCATGTATAATCACCACCAACGTGGCCCCGCTGGGTCGGTGTTGGCGGGGCCTCCGTACCGCGATCCATTCAACTACGTGTTTCATCCGTTGATGGTAACAGGAATTGATGCACTTGGTGCAGCAATGATTAATCGCTTGATTGCCGAAGAAAAACCTGGATTTACGCGTTTGGGTGGGTCGGTTTTCTCCACTTGGTACAACGGAGGTTTGCGTACAACGACCCACTTCCACAACCAAATTGGTTTGTTGACCGAAATCATCGGTGGTCCTACGCCCGAAACAGTACCGTTGGTTCCGAACCGTCTGATTCCGAACGGAAATACGCCTTTCCCAGTAACTCCTCAAAAATGGTACTTCAAGCAGTCAATTGACTACTCAGTATCTTGTAATTATGCTGTGTTGGATTACGCCGCTCGTCACCACGACGAATTGTTGTACAATATATATGTAATGGGTAAAAACTCCATTGAGCGTGGTAGCAAAGATTATTGGACACTTTCTCCCAAAAAATCGGAGGCCATTACGGAGGCTCAGAAAAATGATAAGACGGAAAAACCTGCGGCACCAGAAGCCCCCGATCCATTTGGAATGCGCGGTGGAATTCCCGCTAAGTATTACGACCAAGTGTTGAAAGACCCTAAAACCCGTGACGCACGTGGCTACATTATCCCTTTGGCTCAGCCAGACTTCGCAACGGCAGCCAAATTTGTCAATGCGTTGATTCGTACGGGTATTCAAGTACACAAAGCTACGGCTGATTTTACAGTTGAAGGTAAGACGTATCCAGCAGGTTCTTACATTGTTAAAACAGCGCAAGCATTCCGTCCACACGTCTTGGATATGTTTGAACCCCAAGACCACCCGAACGATTTTCCGTATCCAGGGGGGCCTCCAACCCGCCCTTATGATGCGGCAGGTTGGACATTGGCGTATCAAATGGGGATAAAATTTGACCGTATCTTGAACGGTTTTGACGGGCCTTTCCAAGCGATTCCATACGGCGAACTCCAGTCAGTAACAGGCAAAATAGATACTTCTGCACCAGCAGGGTACACTTTGAGTAGCCAAGTCAATAACGTTTACATTGCTGTCAATGATTTATTGAGTGCAGGTATTCCTGTGTTTCGTTTACCACAAGGTGCAGGAAACGCGGAAGCAGGGGTATTTTACGTGCCAGCCTCGGCAAAAGTGAAACCCTTGTTGGAAAAAGCGGCCAAAGAATTGGGCGTCAATGCTGTGGGTGTGGCAAAAAAGCCCGTCGGAACGTTGATAAAAGTAGCTCCTTCGCGGATTGCTTTGTGGGATACTTATGGTGGTTCGATGCCTTCGGGGTGGGTACGTTTGTTGATGGAACAATATCGTTTCCCTATGCAAGTGATTTATTCTCAAGAAATAGACGCGGGCGAATTACGTAAAAAATACGATGTGATTGTGTTTGTAACGCGCGCTATTCCTGCGTTACCAAGTGCAGGTCGAGAAAACGACCCTTATGCCGCTTTTGCGGGCGGTGAGCCTAAAGCTGAGGATATTCCTGCTGAATACCGTGCGTCGTTGGGACGTATTACGGCCGATAAGTCAATTCCACAATTGAAGAAGTTTTTGGAAGAAGGTGGCAAAATTGTAACGATTGGTACAAGTGCCAATTTAGCCTATCACCTTGGATTGCCTGTTCGTAGTGCGCTTACCGAAATGACTAATGCGGGAGCTGAGCGTCCGTTGCCAGCCGAAAAATACTACATTCCAGGAAGTCTTCTGTGCGTAACGCTTGATTCAACGCAAACTGCTACGTGGGGAATGTCCAACCAAGCAGACGTGTATTTTGATTCGAGCCCTGTGTTTAAACTAGCTCCTGCGGCCGTGGCTAAAGGTGAAGTAAAGCCTTTGATGTGGTTCAATACCGATAAGCCACTCCGTTCGGGATGGGCGTGGGGACAAAGTTACTTACGCGATGGAGTCACAGCATTTGAAGCTCCTATTGGTTTGGGAAAACTCACCGTATTTGGACCCGAAATCACTTTCCGTGCGCAAGCTCAAGGAACATTCAAGTTGTTATTTAATCAGCTTTATATCGCTAACTAACGTTTGATTGACTCCGTTCAAAACGCCAAGTTGCTTCGGTAGCTTGGCGTTTTTTGTGGTGGTGCGTTCCAAACAATAATTTGGGCCGAAAAGGGGAGCGTCTCTAAAGTAACTTTGGGAACTGTACAGAAAACAACCTATGTTTTGATGACAGTGATTAATTACTAAAGTAAAAGTTAACCGTGTTTAATTAGTTTTTTATATTATCTAAATTAACGTGTGAATAGTGCCTACTTTGAAATAGCACATTACTTTCTTTGTGAGTTGATTAATAGAGGGAACTCGTCGGTTAAGACATTGCCTTGAAAGAGCTGAAAACTTAAGTTCAATCATAGCATACAACAAATATACTTCTGTTTTGGTGAACTCAAATGAACCAACTCTCACATTTTCAGGTAAATCATATAAAATCAATAAAGTTTACTATCAATCCTAGTGCTTTCAAAAATGCTTTCAATTTACAGTGGAAATTTATGGCAAAAGCTCATTCTTTGTCTTTGTTTTTCGTGTGGTGCTTTGCTGCATTCGCGGGCACAATTGTCGATTTCTTTTCCATTTGATGGGGCTGTTTTTCAGCGTAATGCCTCTAACCTAGCAACCGTTTACGTGGGCGGCAGCTATTCTGGTTCTGTCGACCGCATCGAAGCTCGATTGGTTTCGGTTAGCGGCGGTCAAAATATTGATTGGACAGCTATTCATGTCAATCCTTCTGGTGGAATTTTTTCGGGAAGTTTATTGAAAGTGTTGGGCGGCTGGTACACCCTTGAGGTACGCTCGATTTTATTTAATAATGTGGTTCAAACAGCCACATTGGCGCGGGTAGGGGTAGGAGAGGTCTTTGTAATAGCGGGTCAGTCCAATGCACAAGGTGTTGAAAATCACGGTGCAAAGACCTCTTCAGATGGACAAGGTCGTGTAAAACATGTCAATTGGACATTGCCGTGCCCCGACGCAACTTGCCAGAATGTGGATCTTCCTTTTCCCGTGATTTCGACGTTGAACAACGCAGGGGCAATAATGTCTCCTAACGGAGTATCTCCTTGGGCTTGGGGGGAACTCGGAGATGCCATCATAGCGCGATATAACGTACCCGTTATGTTTTTTAATGCTTCTGCCAGTGGTTCTTCGGTAGGGAATTGGAGCCGAAGTGCCGATGGGCTGTCATCTGTCAATGTTCACGTGGGGACTTTGTACGCGGGTAATCCCAACTTCCCGTATAGTTATTTGCGAAAAGTCTTAAATTATTATGGATCAATATTTGGAGTGAGAGCAGTGCTGTGGCACCAAGGTGAGTCAGATACACACAAGAATAACAATATCGACCCCAACGATAATACTTCGGCCAATGAATACCGCGATAGCTTAAAGTATGTAATTAATCGCTCGCGGAATCATTCGGGTAAAATTATGCTACCTTGGGTAGTGGCAAGGGCTTCTTATTTTGGTGTAGCGGATACTAACATCATTTCAGGCCAAAATCTTACAATAAGTCCCGAGGATAAAATTTTTGCAGGCCCCGAAACGGATAATTTACAGACGCCTCGCCCTGATGGAACCCACCTTGAAAATTTGACCAATGGCCAACAAGCGCTCTCTGAGATGGCATCGCGGTGGAATAGTGCGTTGGATAATTCGTTTTTTACCAACGCCACTCCCTACAGCGCTACTGCACTTCCTTCGCTGACCCTCAGTTGTTTGAATAATACGTATTCTATTACTGCTCCAAGTGGTTATCAGTATTTTTGGGTCAATGGAAATGGGGATATTTCTACTTTTTTTTCAGCTAGTCAGACAGTGAATGTTGAAAGTGGGAGCTATCGGGTGTATTTGAAAGATGCCTCTGGTAATATTATCTTGAGCCAAATGGTCACCGTTCCAGCATTACCTCCCCAACCCCCGACCATTACCTCAACGGCATCTACGGTATCTTCGGGACAAGAGGTGACTTTGTTTTCTCAGGGATGTGCAGGAACCGTATCATGGTCGGCAGGTTTGATAGGTAATAGCATTGTTCAGCATCCATCGCAAACCACAACTTATTCAGCTACCTGTAATATTGGAAGTTGCGCTTCGATTTCGAGTTTATACCAAGTAGCTGTCTGCGCACAGAATGTGACCGTAACGACTACTTTTAATGCAGGAACAGTAGGAGACGTGAAAGCATCGAATGCCATTACGGGCCTGAACACGGTAAAGGCGGGCGCTACTATGACGTACGATGCCAAAAATTCTATCACGCTTCAGCCAGGTTTTACGGCCGAAAAAAATAGCGTTTTTAAAGCGGCAGTTGGGCAGGGGTGTACCAATTAAAAAATTTGTATAACTTTACCAGTATCAATATGGTACTTTATTTTTATGAGCATATTCTTTATTGTTATTGGTACTTTATTATTGTTTGTCTTTCTTATCTATACATACCTCGAACGCAAAATTCGGTATCATCGTCCTGACCATTTTCCTAAAAAAGGACAAGTACCAATGGCAGAGGCCACAGGAAAAAAGGTAGTAGTGTGCGTGGGAGATAGTATAACCCACGGAAATGTGAGTGTTAGCTACGTCGATATGCTAAAACGGTGGCTTGGAGAACCTTATTTTTTTTACAATGCAGGGGTTAACTCCGACCTTTCGTATACGGTTTTGGAGCGTTTGGATGAAATTATTGCCACACAACCCGCTTATGTGACACTGCTGATTGGTACCAACGACGTCAATTCGACGATGACCAAAGCGGCACTGAAAAGCTATTACCAATTCAAAAAAATAGCGAAAAACGTAACGCCCGATTTTGAGGGGTATCAGCGCAATTATACCGAAATTGTGCGCCGCCTCACCACCGAAACCCCAGCGCATATTGCACTCATGTCTTTGCCTATTATGGGCGAAGACCTCCAAAACGAGGCGAATGCCAAGGCCGACCGTTATAGTGCATTTGTTAAAGAAGTAGCTGAACGTGAAAATTTGACGTATTTGCCCGTTCGGGAACGAATGAAGGAGTTTTTACAGCAACACCCCAAAAAGCTCAAGTATACTTTTGAAGATACGATGAAACTGGTGTATATGAGCGTTGTTAAGCATGAAATTTTGGGGCAGGATTGGGATAAAATCTGCCTATCGCACGGCATGGATTTGAGCCAAGATAACTTGCATTTTAATACCCGAGGCGCGGCAATGATTGCCTCTTTGGTGGAAGGTTGGTTAAAAAAATCGGAATGATTATGCAAAAACAAGTGTGTATCATTGGGGCAGGTTCTTCAGGAATGGCAGCGGCGAAAGCCCTCAAAGACCTTGGAATTGGCTTCGATTGTTTCGAAAAAGGTTCAGATATTGGGGGAAATTGGCGGTATAACAACGATAACAATATGTCGTCGGCGTATCGGTCGTTGCACATCAATACCAATCGCGAAATTATGGCGTACAGCGACTACCCTCTCACGCGCGATTTGCCCATGTTTCCGCATCATTCGCAGATTATCAAGTATTTTGAAGAATACGTTGACCATTTTGGCCTTCGAAATTCGCTTACTTTCCATACAGGAATTGCCAATGTAGAGCTTACATCTGGCGGTTTATATAAAGTGACAACCGACCGTGGAGAGGCGAAAGAATATGCCCACGTTATTGTCGCCAACGGCCACCATTGGAATCCTCGTTTTCCTGACCCACCCTTTGCGGGCACATTTACGGGCGAAGTCTTGCACGCGCACCATTACCGGGTACCAGAACAAATCATGTACAAAAATGTACTGATTGTCGGTATTGGTAACTCTGCCGTGGATATTGCCTGTGAGGCGGCCAAGCTTCATACAGGTAGGGTAACGATTTCAACCCGAAGTGGAGCGTATATTTTGCCAAACTGGATATTGAGTAAACCTTTTGATAGCCTGGCGAATCCCCTGACGGCCAAATTGCCGTTGTCGGTACAGCGGTTTTTGCTCAAAGTGTCTCTTTTGCTCGCCCGAGGCCGTCAGGAAACGTACGGTGTACCCCTTCCGAAACGCCCTCCCTTGCAAGAACACCCAACGGTGTCGCAAGAATTGCTCAACCTAAGTGGCCGAGGTTTAATTGATTATAAACCGACTATCAAGGAGTTTCGCGGAAAAGAAGTTGTTTTTGAAGATGGTACGACCGAAACGTATGACGTGATTGTGTACGCAACGGGTTATAAAGCGACGTTCCCGTTTTTGAAAGACAAAGCGTTTGATGTGAGTACAACCAATGAGTTTCGGTTGTACAAAAAAGTAATACATCCCGATTGGCCAAATCTATATTTTGTGGGATTGATTCAGCCATTGGGGGCAATTATGCCTTTGGCCGAAACCCAAGCCAAATGGGTCGCTAAGTTGATAAAAGGGACTTGTTGTTTGCCTGATGTTTCTTCCATGAAAAAAGACATCGAACGCGACACGCAGCAAATGAGGCATCGTTATAATGCCTCGCCTCGACACACGTTTCAGGTCGATTTTTATTTGTACAAAGAGACGATTGAACGTGAATTAATAAAAGGAACACGCAGAGCCACAAAGACGCAGCGTTTGTCACCAAAAACGTAGCACTTTGGCGCGATACAAAAATGGTTTTTAGCCAATAACAGCCGACTCACAGACGTACGTTGGAATAATACCCGTACTTCTAATGCGAATTTCAGCGTCTTCGGCGGGGATATTTCCGGTCAGTACCAGTACCGTATCAAGTCCAAATTTATTCCCTCCCGAAATGTCTGTGCGGAGCGTGTCGCCAATCATCACAATATCTTTTTTGCCAAGCGCAAGATTTTGCGCCAATACTCGCTCGTAGGCAAACATGAACATTTGAGCATCGGGTTTTCCAAAGCGAATAAATTGCTTACCGACAATGCTTTCTAGCATATCGGCTACGCCACCAATGGCAATTGCGACTTGGGTTTTGGAAGTAGGATAAGTAGCATCTGTATTGGCAACTATTACAGGAATATTGCGGCGGCGAAGCAAGTTAATTGCTTTGTTGAGGTCGGTATTCCAGTTAAAACCTTCATCGTCTAGTAGAACCAGGGCGTTGATGTCGCCAATACTATCGAGGTTTAATTCGCTGATGGATAGCGCTTTGCGGTCTGATGACTCGATGTAGTGAGCAGAGTCTTCTGTGCCCAAATAGGCTACCGTTCCCCGAGGTACTTTTAATTCCAAATATTCGCGTGCTAACATTCCTGACGAAATGATATTGTCGGGGGTAATGTCCATTAGTCCCATTCGCCAGTACGATTCAGCAAGTTGTTGAGGACTACGCGAAGCATCGTTGGTCAAAATATAAAACTGCTTTTGGTTTTCTCTCAAATACGTAAATGTGTCAGGAATCCCCGGGATAAGCCCGTGGGAGTTTTTGAGCACTCCAAAGGCATCGAAGAAAAAAACTTGGTAGCGGGCGGCTACATCGGCGAAAGATTCAGTGAGCATGGGAAGGTGAGAAACCTGCAAGGTTTTAGAAACCTTACAGGTGTAGGATTAAAAGTTTAAAGTCCTAATCGTTTTAAAATAGGGTCAACCGAGAAGGTATCAATGGATGGGAAATAGGTTTCGTAGGCTTCACGCTGCAATTTTGTCGCATAGGTACGATGAAAAAAATACCGACCATACTTGATAACATAATTGAGGATAAAAAAACGATACGCTTCGGGCAAAAAACGGATTTCACGTTCGGTCAACGGGTAAATTTTGTGATATTCTTCCAAAAACCATCCAAAACGCTCTTCGGCCAAGGGTTCAATCAAGTACGAAAAGACGGTTCGATCGCCTGCGTCGGAGCAAACCCTACTGAAAAAATAAAAATCCATGACCCGATAACTGATACGAAACCAGTCGTAATCCCAGCGAGAAAAAAGCTCCAGCTTTTCTGTAACCGAAAAATTTCCAATGTTCCAGTCCAAAAAAACAGGCATAGTTTCGACGGCGTTAGCGACCATCTCTTTACGGTATTTCAGAAAAAGATTGCACTGTCGGCGCAAGGTCTCTATGTGCATCCGATGCTCATAACGTCCTGCCTCGGTGTTAAGTACTGTCAGTAAATCTTGGACATCGGAACGGAGCGTTTTCGAAGACTTCGGCATGACGGTGCTTACACTGGCACAGGCTTTATGAAATTTGGCAATCTGAGCACCTAGCGTTCGGATATGATGTTCTTCCAAACGGCGAGGCAGCTTTTCGGCGACTCGAATAGGGTTGTAAAAAACTACCCATACGTCGAGTTCTTCTTCTTGGTATCGATACACAAATACCTGATTGTTTTTGACCAACGATTTTGCCAATACGTTTTCAAACGGATAAAGCAAGTTGTTGGCAAGGGTGTGAATCAGGCGATGGTCTTCTTTGAAATGCTCAAACTTTCCAAAATACGAAAGTTTGGCAATGACGTGGCCGCCACCTTCAAGAGTCACGCGGAATACGTGATTGGTGGAAACGCGGGCGCTAATATCTTCAATTAATTCAATGGGCCTGGTCGAATCGAAATCGTTCCAAGCAGATCTGATGATGGAAAGGTAATCTACAAAACGCATGGCGTTGCTTTATATTCAGGTAATAATCTGTGTTGCTAATCTCTTCAACTCCAATCTTCCAAACGTACCTGAACTCATCATTAACAAGTTTGCGTTTTTCCAAGACAACGAGGTTAGGAAAGCCTGTAGGGCATCTTTATCGGTAAATACTTCGAGCGATGGACGCTGAAAAGCGGCCTTGACCTCCTCTGGTTCAATGGGTTCGAGTCGCTTGTGAGCGAGTGTATGAGGATTGTAATAAACGACCGCCACGTCGGCAGCATCGAGTTTGTGGGCGTATTGTCCCAAAAAAGTTTTATTCAAACTACTAAATGTGTGCAATTCTACGCAAGCGACCAATTTGCGCGCAGGAAACTGTGATTTGGCAGCTTTGGTAGTTGCTTCTACCTTAGAAGGAGCATGGGCAAAGTCTTTAAAAATGGCCGAATTGTCGTTTTTTGCCAAAGTTTCCATGCGATTTGCCGCTCCTTTAAACGTCTGGATGGCGCGGTAAAAATGCTCTTTTGTGAGCCCTACTTCTTCGCATACGGCCAAAGCTCCGCTGATATTTTTCATGTTATGTTCCCCAAAAATCAACAAAGGAACATCCCCATAGGCTTGAGTTGTCAAAAATGTTTGCCCATTGACAATCTTGTGCGGATGAACATTGTAAGGAACCGCCCGTACGTCTACGCGCTCATTTTTGCCAATGACATCGAGCATATCGTCGGTTTCATCAAAGACCAAAATGCCTGATTTTGGTAGGGAATTGGCCAGTTTCTCGAATTGTTTTACGTACCCTTCCCAGGTTGGAAATACGTTGTAATGGTCCCATGCAATGCCACTAATGAGCGCGATATGAGGATGATAATGTGAAAATTTCGGAACAAGGTCGGTGGGAGAAGCAGGATACTCATCGCCTTCTACTACAATCAAGGGAGCAGAGTCAGTAAGTTTGACCATCGTTTCAAAGCCTTCCAATTGAGCACCCACCAAATAGTCGAACTGACGATTGTTCACACGTAGGGCGTGTAATACCATCGATGTGATGGTTGTTTTGCCATGACTACCCGCTATTACCACGCGTTGTTTGTGCAGGCTTTGCTGATAAATGTATGCTGGATATGAGTATATCGGTAATCCTAATTCTTGGGCACGGGCTAGCTCAGGATTATCTTTTCGGGCGTGCATTCCAAGAATGACGGCATCAAGTCCTTCGTGGATTTTTTCGGGAAACCAGCCAATTTCAGAAGGAAGTAAACCTAATTTTTGGAGTCTTGAAGACGCAGGATCATAGATTTCGTCGTCCGAACCCGTAATTTGATAACCTTGGCGGTGAAGGGCAATGGCTAAATTGTGCATTACGCTGCCACCGATGGCGATAAAGTGAACTTTTTGACTCATTTTGAAGGGCGAATAATTAAGTTTGCAAAAATAACTGTAAACTGTAAACTTCAAACGTTAATCTGTAAAGTGCCCCTATTACTTAGTATTGATACCTCTACCCGTGGCTGTTCGGTGGCTTTGCACCAAGACGGACACTTGCTGTCATCGTACGAATTACTAGCCGACAAATCGTCGTCGGGGATGTTGACTACCTTGATTCACAACGCCGTCGACCATGCGGGTTATCAGCTTGCAGAGGTCGATGCCTTTGCAGTAGCACAAGGCCCGGGGTCTTACACGGGTTTACGAATTGCCGTTTCGACGGCCAAAGGGCTGTGTTTTGCCCTGGATAAACCTTTGATTGCCATAAATACGCTGGAGGCAATGGCCTTGCAAGTAAAGCTTTTTTTTGAAACTAATTACTTGCTATGCCCGATGCTCGATGCACGACGGATGGAGGTATTTTGTGCGCTGTTTGATTGTGAACTCAAGTTTGTTGAACCCACACAGGCCAAAATCATTGATCAACAATCTTTTGCAGGAGTTCTTGAAGAGTACTCAGTGGTTTTCTTCGGCGACGGTGCCGAAAAATGTCGGCAGGTATTAGGACAAAATCCAAACGCATATTTTCTTTCGCACGTGATTTCTCCTTCGGCCAAAACAGTAGGAGAACTGGCATGGAAGCGTTTTCAAAATCAGCAATTTGAGGAGATAGCTACCTTTGAGCCTTTTTATTTGAAAGATTTTATGGCTACAACTCCAAAATCCCAAAAGCATACTAATTGACCCGCAAAGTCGTTAGACAACAAAACGTCTCGTCTATCTTTCTTTTTATGAAAAAATCAATAGCCACTCATTCATTTTTTGCCGCCATGGCCTTCGCTGCGTTTCAGTTGTTTACGTATTGTTCCAAGAAAGAAGACCCCATGCCGAAAGGGATTGATGCGGTGTTTGTTGGAAGTAGCGATAATAAACTATACGCACTCAATTCTAAAACAGGTGCTAAATTGTGGGAGTTTGTCACCAAAGGCACGGTTCATTCTTCCCCAACGTTGGCCATTGGGATGGTGATTTTCGGTAGTTCAGACCAAAATATCTACGCAGTCGACGTAAAAACGGGGGCAAAAGTATGGGAGTTTACACTGGATATGGGCATATCATCGGCACCCATGGTTTTGGGAAATACGGTTTACGTAGGAATGGGGGGGACGTCGGGTTTTACCTCAAAACTATACGCATTGGATATCATCACGGGAGCAAAGCAATGGGAGTTTACGGCCGATGGAATCAGTATTTCCTCGCCGACGGTAGTAAATGGAAAAGTGTATGTGGGTGGTTTTAATAATTTGTACGCCCTCGATGCCAAAAAAGGAACAAAGTTGTGGGAGTTTGTTACTGGAGCGGGGGTAGATTCCTCGCCATCGGTAGTAGATGGGGTGGTGTATATAGGTAGCAACGATTACAATGTGTATGCCCTTGATGCGGAAACGGGAGCTAAAAAATGGAGTTTCCCGACGGGAGGAGAAGTGAGCTCATCGCCTACAGTATCAGGTGGAAGTCTGTACATTGGTAGTTTTGACCGAAAATTATATTCAATAAATAGCCAAACGGGGGCAAAGCAATGGGAGTTTAGAGCCAGTGGGGCTATTTTTTCGTCACCGTCAGTGAGTAATGGAATGGTGTACGTAGCTAGCAATGACCATAAACTTTATGCCCTTGATGCTAAAACAGGTGCCAAAAAGTGGGAGGCTTGGTCTACGAATCGTATTCAAGCTTCGCCCGTTGTGACCGATAGTCTCGCCTATGTGGGAGGAATTGACGGTCGTTTTTTTGCCGTTGACCTTCAGTCAGGCGATAAAAAATGGGAGTTTCAAACGGGAGGAGGAGTGTACTCGTCGGCGTCCGTTTTGAGTGCCTCGGCCAAAACCTACTTTTCTGGAGTCAGCGGCCTTCAGCAATAAATGAAAGTCCCAGCGAGACCAATTGCGTAATTGTCTTAAAAGTATATTGGAGGCAGTTTGAAAGAAAAACAAAAAGCTTGAACTTTTTTAACAGGTATTTCTGTTAGCCTAAAACCAACTCGAAGGGGTCGCCTTGGTTTTGACAGCGAGTTGAAGCAATACGTATAAGCACGTCGGGACGTGTGCGCGAGTCCTGTTAAAAACACGCATAAACAATAGCTGGCAATTATAGCTACGCTATGGCTGCTTAATCCGGAGTGATTAACCATTAGCCATCGTCCCTCCAACTTCCGTCTTGCTGGTTGGGTCAAGGGGCGTCGAACCGCGAGACTGGCCGCGCTAACGTTGCTAACACGCGGTAAGACACCAGCAAATAAGGCATTGGCTCAGGTCTGTTTTGAACCTTACCAAAGCTCGAAAATCAAATCAAAACTAAGCGTGTAGAAGGCGTACGGTTTCCTTGTTCTGGACGCGGGTTCGACTCCCGCCGACTCCACAACCGAAATAGATAACCCATTAATCCTCAGTGGTTTAATGGGTTTCTTTTTTTGTTGGGGACAGTTTGGGGGACACTTTTTGAAATTTTTAGATTCTGTCCCACTTTTTACAATCTACTACGTCGCCTGCTGAGGCTCAAAAGTAATACTTTCTAATCGGTCAATAATTCGCTGTAACTTTTCCAAACGTCGCTGTTGAAGTTTCCCTACTTCTTTTCGTTCAAATTCTAATTCTGCCTTTATCAATTTGATTCGGTTTTGAACGTCTGATAGTTCGCAGGGTTCACTCATTAGTTCTTGACGTTCTTTAGGTGTAATTAAAAACAATAACAAAACAGTTCTTAACTCAGCCTCCGTAATTGACGGATTATTGAGGAACGTTGTATGTCCAAAGACTACTCGTATGTTGATGTAGTCAAATGTTATACTATTTGTTGACTGGCGTCGTAACTTAAATACTGTTTTGTTTTCGTTACGGTTAATGTCGTCTGCTATGTCTTTAAACCCGTACTTTATAAGTAGGTTTGCGAGTACTTCGTCTGCCTTGAAAATATCCATGTTGCGTTTATCGTGAATTCAATATTGAAATGCAATTTTTTGATTTTGAATAAACTCAATGGG
>JALQYJ010000097.1 GCA_023254175.1 Runella sp.
CTCCCCTACCGATGTAACCCCCGGTAGCATTTGTAGACTCCGCAATACATCAACTTCTCCCATAATAGCAGGAAGTTTTTTGATGGTTTTGATATTCATCTGTGTTACTCCGAGTAATGGACGAGAAACATTTTCATCAACAGACTGCGTAGAAATGACCACTTCTTCTAACTCTTTTGCAACACTTAAAAGCTTTATATCAAGTCGAATATTTTTATCTAGATGTAATTTAGTACGAAAAGGCCTATAACCCAATCGACTAATAACAATACTATAATCTGATTCAGTAAGCATGATGGTAAATGTCCCTGTTGAATCGGTATATAGGCCCGTTTTATCAAAATTTATTCGAATCGCAACGTTAGAAATGGGCTCCCCCGTGGTAGAATCTCGAAAAATGCCGCTTAATTCAAAGGAACGCGTAGGTAATTGTTTTGTACGCTGTTGTGCCGATACAGCTCCCGCCAAGCCTATCAGCAATATAAAAAGTAAGTAGTTAAGTTTCATTAGTAACAATTGGTCGTTGACTGTGAAAAATTGATGGTTTACATTCCCTCATTTACCTCATTAAAAGGGCCACCCTTGTGGCTTTATAGAAGTACGTGATTTACTCAAAACACAGGGGTAAACTGGCGGACGAAAAGGAGTAGCAGGTTCTAAGTTCATTTCTCTACCCAAAATAGGTACCAAGTACGCATCTTTATAGATACTTCTGTCGACCCAATATCGAGATGTACGGCTACTAGCAGCGCCAAAATAGCCAATCACTTTTTCATTCGGATTGGTTACGTTTACAATATTCCCAATAATAGGTGCAGGAGGTGTATCGGCCAAAGTACCCGTAGTTTGGTTTTGATTACTCATCAATTTATAATATAAGTATGCTTCTTGGGTTACCCCTACTTGTTCAATTTCAATCAACGCCCCTTTATAGGAGTGATAGGGCACTTTAGCAATAAGTCGCCCTTGAACGCCTCGACCATTCGCAAATTCGTCGGAGTAGATATTTACGTCTGAATTGTAATAAACCTCCCAACAGGCTTTATCACACAGATAATCGTAAGTGGGTGGATTTCTAGAGTTTATTCTAACACAAACGCCCCCATTTCCTGACAATTGGCCTTCTTGACAGGTAATACAAACTGGCTGATCTTCATAACGTTTCCAACGCCATAGGTAATAATTTTTGCTTTCTTGAGGGTCATCAAAATCGATATACACATCGACTGTTGAACCTATAACCCGTTTCCCTTTCGGGTCCAGTAATCCATTTTGGTCGAATTTTTGATATACTTTTTTAATTTCAGGAACTCCATGGAGTGTCTCTTTAGTAGATTCATACTCCTGCCCCTCAGGAGTACGAAAACGAAGTTGATACGTTTGACCCACTTTTCCCTTAAACGAACTAGCAGGTGCATACACTCCCTCCACTTGCTCTTTCATAGGTACGACAGAGCCATCGCTTGCAACCAATTCGGCAGTACACCCCACCAATGGCACCGAATAAAAGTTACTTGAAGAGTTTTTTGATTTGCTGATACTCACTGTGGTACCTGCATCGTCAGTAACAAAACCCTCTACTGTGAGTAGTTCGGCATTCAATTGGTAGTGTACATCGTAAGTTTCGACGCAGGCATACAATACAAGTACATTTAGCAAAATTAACAATCGAGCATGTAAACGAATTTTCATAAATTACTGATAGGTTAATAACTTTGGTGATTATACGAATAAGGAAGGGGCTACAATCGCCATCCTTCAGAACGAACGGGGGTGCGGTTCGCACTTTGAATACATGGGGCAAATGGTGGAAGAACCCCAAACAGTGATGAAGTTGGCGGTGATTCTGACTCGAGATTAGGATTACGTCCCAACATTAAGTAACGATGGGCATCGGTGTAGGGTCGCTTATCGATAAAAATTAGCAACACACGTATAGAAACAAAAAACTGGCACAAATAGAGGAAGTTGCTTTGTGTAAAAACATTCCGAAATGTAACCATTTAGGCTGAATTTTTTCATTTTTATCGCATTTAGTCTACTTATTTTACTACAATGTGCAGACTAATCACCTGAATTCATCGATGAATCAATGAGATTTTTCTTCTTTTCTTCGCTGGCAATTGCCTGATTCATTGTTTATCTTACTCACCAATTCTAAAACCATTTCCGATGAAAGCTCTCATTCCCAGTACCCTAGCGATATATTTAGTTTTGGGAGCTTGAAAAACTATGATGTACGCTGCCATGATAATCTTGGAGTGGCATTATTGGCCGAAGGTTTCCATTTTAAAATACCAAAAGGTTATATCTATTTCTCAATGGACTTATAATAATTATTCACGCAAAGACGCACTAACGTAAAGAATATCAAATATTGATTACTCAACGATTTTGCGACTTTGCGTAAATTCTAAGGACGAATAACTACTTTTTGGGACAACTTCTTTTCTCCCAGTTGGGTTTTGAGCCAATAGATTCCCGCAGTAGTTTTTACCGTTACTCGACCATTCCCATGATTGACCGGCAATTCGTTCCCCATCAAATCATAAAGGTGAACCTGCGCTTCTTCCCAACCCTCTGGAAGTTTCAATTCAAATTCTCCCCAATTAGGATTAGGCGACACTAGCAACGCTATTTCTGTTGTACCCTCTATCCCTAGCGGCTGTACTATTTCCACAGTCAACGGAGGCGAGATTCGACTGCAACCGTCTTTGGTCACTTTTACCGAAAAAGTCCCACTTTCGACCGTTTCTAAACTCGACGTGGTAGCGCCTCCAATTTCTTGGCCGTTTTTTAGCCATTGGTGCGTTAAGCCCACGCCTTCGTTGGCTTGCAGTTTTGCTTTATTTGGAGCGTACACAGGAGGAGGAGTCACCAAAGAAACCGAGGCAATTGGAGGTGGTTTCACTTCGATGGTCGAAGAAGTCGAGCTTGTACCACACACCGAATCCCGTAAAGTCACTCGGTACACTCCTTCCGTAGTAGTCTCAAATATGTTTTGACGGTTGGTAATAATTGTTTGCCCGTCGCGCTGCCATTGGTACGACAAAAAACCAGTAAAATCAGCGTTTGCAACCATTTTTACCGTTTGTCCGCTGCACAGCGAGGGAGAGTTCGTTGAAAGCGAAGCCGCTAATTGAGCATAACAAGGCCGCGAAATTTTGATAACCGAAGTACTGTAGTCTATATTAGATTGATTTCCGAACGCAGCATTTTTACTTGCAGTCAAAACCATTGAAGTCAACAAATACGCATCTTTTGAGTCTTTTGAAGGATACGTTCCTGCTAAAAAACGCACTTGGTAATTCGGTTCGTTGACGGGCAAAGTAATAGGTGCCCGCCACATCATTTTCCCCTCTTTGGTATACTTTGTCAGGCTAAATGTATTCACCACATCCAGCCCCCACGCCCCTAAAAAATCACTGACTTTTGGGTTCTGAATCGAAAACGTTTCTGTCAAAAGTAGGTTTTCATCCCTATCTTCACTAACAACGGCACGCGACGACGGGCGGTTGATGGTCCAAGCAATTTCTCCTTGTGGGTTAACGGCATACAGTTTATCTAACGTTGTGCCATATAACCACCCATTTTTACTTTCTAGTAGGTGAAAAAGCGTCAATTTTGCTTTCTCTCTTCCCGTGGGCGAGAGTAACACTAATTGATACTGATTGAGATAGTGAGTATAAGCTACAATATTTCCAGTTGAAGTAATTTTTACTTGCTCAAGATACGAGGGCATTTGATAGCTCCACTCGCGGGTTCCTGTTTTACTGTATTTTGCAAAAAATGGCGAAAATATATTTTTATTAAACAGCACAAAGCCTTCATCGGCTGTTTTCTGAATATCTGCCCCACCAAAATTGAAATTATTAAAACCAGGCATCGATAGCATCACTTCCTTACTTTTTTTGCCTTCTCCCGAATACGTTAACAAACGACCGACCGAATCTCGTTGAGTTAAAACGTACCATTGCCCCTCTGCATCCGTCCCAATTACCTTTGTGGTAGCAAGAGGAGATTCAATCGTTACGCTCCATTTTTCTGTACCGTCTCCTTTAACTACCTTCAAGTCAACTTTCTGCGAAAGAATTGTACTAGAATTATTGAAATCGTAAATAGTTCTAAAACTAATAAAAGCAGCCTCTTCGCCTTGGTACTTAGGTAAAGCGGCACTCATTACATTCCAATTTGTTTGATTTTGAGAACGTGAATAACTCTCCGTAGCTATGGCCCAAACTCGCCTGCCTTGTGCATCTAAACGAACCAAAGAGTCGCTATTATCTCCTGTGTTTTTTGATGTACTCATCATCAACGACCCATTTGGCTGAGGGTTGACTGAAGTAATATATGCAGGGTTTTGTTGAGTGATTTGTCCTATTTTGTTAAAATCAGGAGAATAATAGGTTGTTGTTGTGTAAAACTTTTGAGTGGTTTCATCCCACCCGCTAGCCAACTTAGAAAAATACCCATTTACGAGAGGAAATCCCATTTCAGCCCCTAACGTATATCGTCCTTCTGTCTTATACAATGAATCACGGGCTATGCCTCGATAAACGATGGCTGTACTGCACCTAGAAGCACAAAGGCGATATGGAAAATTAAAGATAATAGTACCACCAGTAGAAACCCTACTCACAGGCCAACCTAACGCGACTTCACCCGACAACGAAGGGCCGTAGTTTTTATTCCACTGATTTCGAATTTCTAACGGTTCTTGTGCTTGTAACGTCAGCGAACAAATGAAGTAAAAAATGTACGTAATTTTTTTTTTCATCATGACTATTTTTACTGAATGGTACAAACAAATATAAGGCCAAACTTTTGGGGAAATACAAGAAAAAGCGAACCTACCTAACAGGTAAGTTCGCCACAATGATTATTCTCAAAATAGAGTTAAACCTGCGTTAAGGCTTACTCTACATCCCAAATTATATCTTTACGATTCTCTACCCCTACCGATAAGCGAACCATACTTTCGGTCAATTCGCAAGCCTTTTACTCTTTTTATGACTTCTTTATTTCCACAAACGGCGCCTGCTATCACATAGCTATGCCCACCGCCAACACATATCAATCAAAGCATTGGATTAGCAGGGGTTTCATCGTAAATCATTAAATTAGCCAAACTTGAAACATTGGTAACGCGCAAAGTTCGTTTTTAATAATCGAAATAAAACATTCGACGACTTTACTGCTTGAATAAACAGAGAGCCGACTCACTAGAATCGGCTCTCTGTTTCAATATGTTTTAAGCTTACCAGCGCTTTTTGAAATCGTTGTCACGTCCACCACCGTAGCCTCCGCCACCGCCGCGATTTCCACCACCGTAGCCTCCACCGCCACCGCGGTTTCCACCACCGAAGTTACCACCGCCAGAGCGAGGGCGATCTTCACGTGGGCGTTCGTCACGTGGACGAGCTTCGTTTACTACCAACACTCTTCCTAAAAACTCATAGCCATTGAGTTGTGAAATCGCTTGATTTCCCTCTTCATCGTTAGGCATCTCGACAAACGCAAAACCACGGCTTTTACCCGTAAACTTGTCAATAATGATGCGGGCAGTGGTCACTTCTCCAAATTCCGCGAATAATCCGTTTAATTCATCATCGTTCGCCTTGAACGAGACATTAGCTACATAAATGTTCATTGTACATTAATTTGAAATAATGAGACTAGGTATGCTTAGGACGGCCTTCAATTTACAACTCCGTCTAGCAAATGACAAATACATAGCAATGCAGTCGAGAGAAACAGAGAAACTACCTATAGCGAAACAAATATAAAATTAATTTCGGCTTTATTCATAAAAAAAACAATGTTTTTTGAAGTTTTTTAAACGAGCAAGCAACCTTATCCTTTTTTTTTGCGTACATACTGTTGCAAACCAAGGTAATTGGTCAAATTATTTTAGGAACGCACACACAAAAGTAGTAGATGGCATTTGCTATCCACTACTTTTTTTATGGCCTTGTCCCTTCAGTCGGTTGTTATCATTTTTAAAAAAATGGTAGCTTTGCAGAAATCATTGAACCGCAAGTTTATTTAACTCCCCATAACGCTTATTTCCAAAATATGGCTTCATTCAAAATAGCAGGTGGGCATTCGTTGAAAGGTGAGATTACTCCCCAAGGTGCCAAAAACGAAGCACTACAGATTTTATGTGCTGTCTTATTGACCAAAGAACCTGTTACTATTCATAATATTCCTAACATTCGCGACGTCAATCAACTTATTGATTTATTAGGCGATTTGGGGGTAAAACGTACTCGTTTAAGCGATTCTTCGATTCGATTTGAAGCATCTGACGTCAATCTCGAATTTATGGAAACTGAGATGTATCGCCAAAAAGCTGCCGCCCTTCGTGGGTCAGTAATGCTTTTAGGACCGATGCTTGCTCGTTTCAAAAAAGGACGTATTCCACGCCCAGGTGGCGACAAAATCGGCCGTCGTCGCTTGGATACCCACTTTTTAGGATTTGAGCGTTTAGGCGCTAAATTTGAATACGATGCCAATGATGGTGGGTTTTATCAAGTAGACGCCAGCGGATTAAAAGGAGTGTACATGTTGCTCGATGAAGCTTCCGTAACAGGTACTGCCAACATTTTGATGGCAGCCGTGATGGCAGAAGGTGTTACTACCATTTACAACGCAGCTTGTGAGCCTTATTTACAACAACTTTGTAAAATGTTGAACCGCATGGGGGCCAAAATTTCTGGTGTTGGTTCAAACTTACTTACCATTGAAGGCGTAGCTGAGCTTCAAGGTACAGAACACACAATGCTGCCAGATATGATTGAGATTGGTTCTTTCATCGGATTGGCCGCCATGACAAAGAGTGAAATTACCATCAAAAACTGCTCTATTCCTGATTTAGGGGTCATTCCAGGGGTCTTCCAAAAATTGGGTATTCAAATGGAATTCCGTGGCGATGATATTTTTATCCCTTCTCAAGAACACTATGAGGTTGAATCATTTATCGATGGCTCTATGCTTGTCGTTGCCGATGCTCCTTGGCCAGGTTTCACGCCCGACCTACTAAGTATTGTTCTTGTAACCGCAATTCAAGCCAAAGGAACGGTCTTAATTCACCAAAAAATGTTTGAAAGTCGTTTGTTCTTTGTCGACAAACTGATTGAAATGGGTGCCCAAATTATTCTTTGTGACCCTCACCGCGCCACTGTAGTAGGTCTTAACCGCGCAACTCAGCTCCGTGGTATCCGTATGACATCGCCTGATATTCGTGCGGGGGTTTCGTTATTAATTGCCGCGTTGTCAGCCAAAGGAGTAAGTATCATTGACAATATTGAACAAATTGACCGTGGTTATCAAAACATTGATACCCGTTTAAATGCCATCGGAGCCGATATTGTTCGCCTTTAATACCTTACGTAGTCCAAACCATATCTGCCGAAAGGCACCCTATTAAAAATCAACATGATACGCAAACTAGTACCGCTTTTTAGTCTTGTTTCGTTAGTCGTAAAAAGCCAAACCATTTCTCTTAACGACCTTAGTTCTTTTAAAAACCCGTCTGCCAATTGGTCGATTGTTGGAGATGCTACCGTTGACCTTGTTCAAAACAACGCCATGAGCACTACACCTGGCAAAGGCGTATTGGCCTGTATTCATCCTCGTGGTAAGTACGGTCGTCAGTATGACTTATTGACCAATTTTGAACACGGCGATGCCGACGTTGAATTTGATTTTATGATGGCCCAAGGTTCTAATTCAGGGTTCTACCTACAAGGTCGTTATGAAATTCAATTGTTCGATAGTTGGGGGGTACGTCAACCTCACGCGCATGATGCAGGTGCCATTTATGAGCGTTGGGATGAATCAAAACCTAACGGGCAAAAAGGGTACGAGGGATATGCCCCACGCATGAACGCCAGCAAAGCTCCTGGTTTGTGGCAACACATGAAAATCTTTTTTCAAGCTCCCCGCTTCGACGCCGCTGGAAAGAAAATTTCGAATGCTAAAGTTCTTAAAATTGAATTGAATGGCATTACGGTTCAGGAAAATGTAGAGCTTTCTGGGCCCACACGCGGAAGTCTGGACGGAGAAGTAGCCAAAGGGCCGATTCTTATTCAAGGCGACCACGGCTGTGTTGCTTTTCGCAACCTTTCTGTGAAACAATACGGTGAGCAAATACCTCAATTGAAAGACTTAAAATACGCCCAATACGACGGTATTTTCATGGCAGAACCCGATTACACCAAAACCAAAATGGTCAAAGAAGGGTCGCTGGAAAAGCTTACCTACGACGTAGCAGGCAAAGATAATGGTTACTTATTGCGTTTTACGGGTAAACTTGTGGTACCAGTAGCGGGAGAATATCGTTTCCAAACCGTGCATAACGGAGGCAACGGAATCCTTCGCGTAAACAACGAAGAAATTCTGAAATGGAAATGGTGGGAAGGTCAAGCCAGGGTAAAATTACCCGCTGGAGAAGTTCCATTTGAGTATGTTTATAACAAAAACACAGACTGGGCAAAATCATCGTTAGGTCTTTCGGTAGAAAGTGATTTCAACCGCGCTGTCGAATTACAAGGTTTGGGCTCAGTGAACCTCAGCAATCCTACCAACCCTATTCTAATTGCTCCAGGTAGCTCGCCCGTAGTTCACCGTAGCTTTTTCCGTATTTTCAATGAAAACGTTTCACACGGCATTTCAGTTGGAGAGCCAACGGGCATCCATTATGCGGTTAACCTTGAGAAAGGAGCATTAGCACGCGTTTGGAAAGGCGACTTTTTGGACGTAACCCCCATGTGGAACGACCGGGGAAATGGCATGAGCATTCCTCAAGGAAGTGTTCTGAACCTCAATAACCAACCAACGTTGGCGTTGATTGCCAATGAACAGACAGCTTGGCCAGCAACGTATGGTGAAACCGACGGCTTCCGTCAACGCGGATATGAAGTTGATGCCGCAGGGCGCCCAACGTTCAAATACGATGTAGCTGGGGTGAAAGTTGAAGACCAAATCCGTCCAGATGCCGATAGTAAGTTTTTAAACCGTGAGCTTCGTATCACTGGAAACATTCCAACAACGTTGAAATGCCGTTTGGCGACAGGTAAAGAAATCGTAAAAATCGGCGATAATACCTTTGTTGTGGATAAAAGTTACTATATTCAAGCTGACGGTGCAACAATCCGAACCATTGGTGGAAGCCAAGAGCTAGTGGTACCAGCAGCGGCAAAAGTTAATTATGCTTTAATGTGGTAATCAATCCCCCATTTTAACTAAACTCCTCCCACTGGGGGCGGGGGGCTGTCAACCCATGAAATACCGCTACCGAACCCTTGCTTTTTTATTCGCTCTTTCGATCATTACTTTTCTTGACCGCGTTTGTATGAACGTCGTCAGTAAATACGTAAAAGCCGACTTAGGCTTAAATAACGAAGAATTAGGCTGGATTTTAGGCGCATTTTCATTGGCATACGCATTATTTGAAATCCCGACGGGGGCCATGGGCGATCGCCTTGGCCCCCGTCGTGTTTTAACGCGGGTGGTACTTTGGTGGTCAGGATTTACAGCGCTGACCGGTACAGCCTTTAATTTTTTGTATTTGCTCGTCGTACGTTTCCTTTTTGGGATGGGCGAAGCAGGTGCCTACCCCAATGCCACCATTGCCATTTCGCGTTGGTTTCCTGCCATTGAGGTGGGTCGTGCGCAATCGGCCATTTGGGCCGCAGGGCGCATTGGTGGAGCACTTACTCCTCTGCTAGTCATTCCATTGGTTCATAAAGTGGGTTGGCGCTGGGCCTTTGTGGTTTTGGGAGTGGCAGGCGCTATTTGGGCGGCGGCTTGGTTTTTATGGTTCCGAGACGAGCCAAGTGCCCTCAAAGGAATTTCGGATGAAGAAGTGGAAGAAATTGAATCAGGTCGAAACCTAAAACAGACTGACCATGCCATTCCGTGGAAAACCATCATCCTTAATCCCGACATTTGGGCGTTGATGCTCATGTGCCATTTGTTTTTTTACGGCTCCTACTTCTTTACTAACTGGTCTTCCACTTACTTCCAAGAAGGCCGCCACATGACCGAAGACCAATCTAAAAACTTCGTATCATTATCGTACTTTTTGGGAGCGATTGGGTGCGTTGTTGGCGGTATTCTCAGCGATTTTCTTACCAAAAAATATGGCTTAAAAATCGGACGTAGGGCCGTAGCTCTCACTGGACTAGGACTATCTAGCTTCTTTTTTTTAGCCGCAGGACTTACCCCAGACGACCAACTAGCAGGCTATTTATTGGCTATTTGTGTATTAACCAAAGATTTGGCCTTACCCGTTGCCTTTGCTGTTTGTGTAGATATTGGTAAACGAAATGCGGGTACCGTTGCGGGTTCTATGAATTTTGCAGGCCAAATGGGTGGTTTTTTCATTACCATCATTTTTGGGATGGTTGTTGAAAACACCAAAAACTTCAACATTCCGCTTTTCCTGATTGCGGGTTGCTTATTGGTAGCAGCACTGCTTTGGCTGAAAATTGACCCCACCAAAACAGTGCATCTGAAAGAATCGTAACTGTTTGATTACCACCAACGATAAAACAAGCCAACGCGGACATTCATCGAAGAGACATCACTAATGCCTTCATTTTCTAATTTAAAAGGAAGATGTTGATAGGCTGCCCCCATTTCAAGACCTACATTCCCTGTTTTACTCAATAAAAAGCGAAGCCCTGCTCCACCTTGTGCAACGAACCTAAAGCCGTTGTCGCCCGTTGACAATACGCCATAATAATTGCTCACTTCAGTAAATGCCGCCCCAAGTCCTGCTTGAACATAAGGGCGAATTCGGGCGTTTGGGTCACCAACGTGGTAACTTCCCGTCAACGTAATAGGATAAGCTGACATTATTCGGGTCTGAACCGCTGAAATTGCCCCGTTACTGTATTCAAACAACTGACGTGGCAAGCGATTTTTAAAATACTGCGACCCAATCGCAAACCCCAGCGAAAGGTTATTCTTTGGAAAAACGAAATCGACTGCCAACGAATAGTTACGTAACGTTGAATTTCCCATAAAATCTTTAAACGAACCTACTGGTGTTCCTAACCCACCTGTCAATGACACTCGGTAAGTCGTGTACCGCAAGTAGGGCGATTCACGTTTAAACAGTTGTGGGCGCTCAATCACTTGCTGCGCTTCCACAACACCCATCAGTAACAAGCCCATCAGCAAAGATATACTGCATTTGATTGGGGCTATTTGTTTAAGTTTATTGAACAAAATCATCATTTTTCTTCTTAGTTATTTCTTTAAATAAGCAGATTGCGTAAACACTTTGTCCACAAGACTCTTCAATGATGCCGCATCAAAAATGCCATTTCCACGAATTTGAGCATTCCAAACGACCTTCGGTTGCTGCCCCGTAAGAGCATTTTTTAAGTCAACGATTTCCATGTACCAATACGTTTCGGTCGTTTGGTAGAAAGAATAAGTAGGAGGATAATAAAAACCTCCTCCACCAAAACCCCAGTAACTATTCCAAGGATTGAAATTGGAAACTACCCCCGTTTGAGTTTCGCTAATTCTAGCAATATTCACTCCCAAATCAGGTTTAGCTTCTCGCGTTACTTTTTTATATCCTCGCTGCGTCAATGTACTTGACACTCTGTCAAGTACTTGAAAATCTTGGCTTGTCGTCGATACTCCAGTCCGTTGATTTTGAATCACATATACCGAATCTGCCAAACTAAATGTCTGATAACTACCAAAATTAGTGGTAGGCTCATAATTGGTTATAAAAACCTGGGTTTCTTCTACAGTCAAATCCTCTAACGGATTGGGGGCGCAAGCAGCAGCCATAACGGCAACCAATGCTCCTAAAATAAGTGCTTGAAATTTAACTTTCATGGTTTATTCTCGGTTTTCTCTATGAATTACTAACGAAAATACACCCCAAATCATTTCATTGGTTCCATGCTCAAAATCGCCCACGACCCAATTTATTGCCATCCACTTCCCAAAGGCCCCAACGGAGAACCGCATCGTTTCCCTATGTTAAAGTACGAGCTTATTCCTGAACAGCTTCTGTACGAGGGGACTTGTTCGATTGCAAATTTTTTTTCTCCAACAGAACTAGACCCTTTCTGGATTTTGGGAATACACAATGCTACGTATTGGGAAGATTTAAAAAATTTACGAATTTCGGACAAAATGGTTCGTCGAATCGGGTTTCCCCTCACTCGGCAGCTTATCGAACGTGAAACCCGAATTGCCCAAGGTACGATTGAATGCTGCCATTATGCGTTAGAATACGGGATATCAATGAATATCGCAGGAGGTACTCACCATGCCTACGCCGACCGTGGAGAAGGTTTTTGTTTGTTAAATGACGTTGCCATTGCGGCTAACTATTTACTTACTAAACAACTTGCGAGGCAAATTGTAGTCGTTGATTTGGATGTACATCAAGGAAATGGAACGGCGGTTATTTTTCAGAATAACCCTCAGGTTTTTACCTTTTCAATGCACGGTAAAGACAATTACCCATTGTTTAAGGAAAAATCAGACCTCGATGTTGAATTGCCTACAGGAACGCAAGACCAGGTATATCTCTCATTACTTTTTGATGCCCTTCCTACACTTTTGGAAGAACAACGTCCCGATTTTGTATTTTATATCTCGGGAGTTGATATTTTGGAAACGGATAAATTAGGGAAATTGAAAGTAACCCGCGAGGGTTGTTATCGACGTGACGAATTTGTCTTTTCTCAATGCCGACAACGGAACATTCCCGTTGTGGTATCGATGGGGGGAGGCTATTCACCTCGCCTAGCCGATATTGTAGAAGCACACTGCAATACTTATCGAATTGCGCAGCAGATGTACTTTTAGCTCACAGGTAATCACAGATTAAACAGCTTGTAGAGGTGTAAAGATTGGTTCTGGGTATGTTTGTGAATACCGTCTGTGCTCATCTGTAAGATAGGAACTATTGCAACACTTGGTAGGTCAAAAAAGCCAATCCGTAGGCCAAAACCGTCATGTATGCTAACTGAATAAGAGGCCATTTCCAGCCATGAGTTTCACGTTTGACAGTAGCAATGGTACTCATACACATCATGGCAAACACATAAAACACTAACAACGAAAACGCCAATGCAGGTGTATACATAGGCGAACCTGTCTTAGGGTTCACTTCTGCCCGCATTCTCGCTTTGATAGTATTATTGTCTTCGTCGGCTTCACTTCCAATGCTATAAATTGTACTCATTGTACCCACAAAAACTTCACGAGCGGCAAACGAAGCCAACAGAGCAATCCCTATTTTCCAATCATATCCAAGAGGGGAAATAGCTGGCTCAATAAATTTACCAAAATGCCCCGCATACGAATGTTCTAATTTGTAGGCAGCAACCGCATTGTCAAAAGCAGGGCCTCGCAGGGTAGGTTGCTCTTGTTGGACGGTTTCTTCTGCTTTGGAAATAGCATCTCCTGGACCATACGTTGCCAACACCCAAAGGATAATCGAAATGGCCACGATGATTTTACCCGCCTCTGTCACAAAAGATTTGACGCTATCCCAAACCGCAATACCTACGTGATACCAACGAGGAATTTGATACGTTGGCATCTCCATCACAAAATAACCCGTTTCGGCGCTTTCAACCTTACCTTTTATCGCCCAAGCCGACAGCAGTGCACTCAAAAGTCCTAGTAAGTATAGCCCCATCAACGTCAAACCTTGAAGTGTAAAAAAACCTAAGACAGCCGTAGAGGGTACTACCAATGCAATAAGAACTGTGTAAATAGGCAAACGTGCCGAACAACTCATAAGTGGTGTCACCAATATAGTTAACAAACGTTCTTTGCGATTGCCAATGCTACGCGCCGACATGATGGCAGGCACCGCACACGCTACTCCCGAGATGAGTGGAACAACACTTCGTCCATTTAACCCAAACTTTCGCATGAGTTTATCCATAATTACCATCACCCGAGCCATGTACCCCGACTCTTCAAGCAAAGACACTAAGAAAAATAAGAAGGCTATTTGAGGAATAAATATCACCACACCACCAATACCTGCAACCAGTCCATCGGTCACTAAATCGGAGAGGGCACTTTCAGGGAGACGTTCTTTTAACCAATCATTGAGCGAAGAAATGCCCGCATCAATCAAGTCCATGGGATAACTTGCAAACGTAAATACAGCTTGAAAGATAACAAGCAAGACCGACAAGAAAACAGCATATCCCCAAAACGGATGCAGCAAAACTTTATCTAAACGCCGCGTCCATAGAGGCTTTACTAAAAACTCGGCCAGTGTTTTCACCGAATCTTTCACCAAACTGTCAATGACAGCGTAACGGTGCATAGTTTCAGCAGCTTGAAACCCACTTTCTTTGAACCCATATTTTTCAATCATTTGGTCAAAAGCCACTCGCTGTTCGACAGGCACAAACGAAAAAATATCGTGTTGCTGCACATAATGCAAAGCCAAATAATTATTTGAAAGGGAGTTTGTGTACTTTACTTCTTCTATTAGCTCTGGGAATTGGTCAGCGGGGTTAAAATAGTATTTTTCACGTTGAGCAAGCGGAGTTTTGAGGGTTTGAAGTACCGCTTGTTTTAAGTTATCAATCCCTTCTCCTACCCGCGCGTTGATACGAACAACGGGTACGCCAAGCTTCATAGCTAACTTAACGGCATTGACCTGCAAGTTTTTGTCACGGGCGACATCGAGCATGTTTAGGGCCAAAACTACGGGCAAACCCAAATCGGCTACTTGCGTAAATAACAACATATTCCGCTTCAAATTGGAAGCATCTACCACTACCACCACCACATCTGGATAATCTTGATGCTGAGGGTTTGCCAAAATATCAATCACCACCCGTTCGTCGAGGGCTTTAGGATACAAGCTGTATAACCCTGGTAAATCTACTACCACGGCTTCGGTTGCATCATCCAACATCCACGGACCTGACTTTTTCTCAACCGTTACACTTGGGAAATTTCCTACTTTTTGACGCAGTCCCGTCAGTTGATTAAACAACGACGATTTACCAATATTTGGATTACCTACGATGGCGATGATGGGGTTCTTTTTCAAGGTACTTAAATGCTTTCTTCAACAATAACCGTAGCTGCTTCTTCTTTGCGCATTGCCAAACAATAACCATTTACTTGGATACCGACGGGGTCACCTAAAGGTGCCACAAACTCCAATATTACTTCTTCGCCAGGCAAACACCCCATCTCAAGGAGTTTGAGAGACAAATCTTCTTGACAAAACTCTTTTACAAAAGCGCGTTCTCCTATTTTCAAATCAGCGATGGTCTTCATTGGAACGATAGTTCAGTATATTTTCTCAAAAGGGCTTTGAGTCAATAACAAAATTTATTTAGATTGAGTTTAAATAAAATCCTACAAAGTAACATTTCTCTTCCCATATTTTCAAAGAATAAAAGTCATGTTTTGTATAAAAAACTGAAAATGATTGATTTACACGCAGTTTTGGGGTTTATAAAATATTCGTGAGTATTATTTTTTTGCAAATAATAAGTAAATGCCCCTAAAGCTTCCGCTGAAAAGTAGGTAGTGAAGAACGCTTGCTTTTTTAAGAGCAAAACTCTACTTTTGTCTGAGAGCAGTTATCTAAAATGAAAGCCCTTTTTACTTGGATATTGGCCATCGTTATGTTTGCGCAGAGCCTTACGCCCCGCGCAGCTATCGAATTGCTACGGTCGACTGACGTTTGGGCTCATTACCGCGAACACCAAGAAGAGCAAAGTCAACCGCTTAGCCTGCTTGATTTTTTATGGATGCATTATTCGGTCGACTCAGACCATACTAAGCAAAAAAAACATCACCTTCCAAGTTTTGATTTCAACAGCGTAGCTAGCTTTTTTGTAGTACCTTCAGCATGGGTTTCGCTCGATAAAAAAGCAACTGTATCGGTTTTAACTTCTGCTAATTTTCATTGGCTCAACTCCTACGCCTTTTTAACTTTCAAAGCTCTTATTTGTCCTCCCCGAGCCTAGTTAGGGCTTTTTTGATGGGAGAAGTATATCCTTTCAGTTCTGGCTTTTAAGCTTTTAATCTATCCTCAAAATAGGTTATTGAAACGGATTCTCCATCCATTCATCAAATCAAACATACTGTCAGCTAAATGTTTTCATTGAAAAAGCTGAATCATGTTTTTCAACTCAAATTCTCCTTGTTAGAGCCTTTCAACCACTTGGCAAAATTGGCACAAGCCTTTCACCTTGGAGAAACAATCACCTAAATGAGTCTCAAAAATACCTCTTTCTCGGAGATAGCGATTTATAAAATATTGCTATACAATTTTCAATAAAATAAAACAAAATATGATTGATTCACTGATTCATTACAGTATCAAAAACAAGCTCATCATCGGATTAGCAGTAGTTGCGCTGGTGATTTGGGGGGGGTACTCGCTTTCGCGGTTACCCATTGATGCCGTTCCTGACATTACAACCAACCAGGTACAAATCCTAACACTCACACCCACTTTGGCGGCCCAAGAAGTCGAGCAGTTTGTGACTACGCCCATCGAGTTATCGCTGGCCAACATTCCCGATGTGACCGAGATTCGTTCGGTATCTAAACTTGGACTTTCGGTGGTGACGGTTGTTTTTAAAGACGAGGTGGACATTGTCCGTGGTAAACAATGGATCACCGAACAACTCAAAACCGTGGAAGCTGATATTCCTGCGGAGTTCGGGAAACCCATGATTGCGCCCCTCACAACAGGTTTGGGAGAAATTTACCAGTATACATTGGCCGTCAAAAAAGGAGCAAAGTCTAAATATGACCTCACTGAACTTCGGACTATTCAAGACTGGATTGTCAAACGCCAATTGGTAGGAATCGAAGGAGTGATTGAAATCAGCAGCTTTGGGGGATTCGTCAAACAATACGAAGTAAGTGTCAACCCTGAACGCCTGCGCGCGCACAATGTTACCCTTTCGGAATTATACGATGCGTTACAAAAAAACAACGCCAACACAGGGGGAAGTTACATTGAACGGATTGGTCAAGCGCAGTTTATTCGCGGCGAAGGGGTTGTCAAAAGCCTTAACGACATTGAACAAATTGTGATTAAAAACGTAAGTGGAGTACCCGTATTGGTGCGTGATGTAGCTGGGGTTGATTTTGGCCATGCCAACCGTTTTGGGGCATTGGTACGGAATGGCGAAGGCGAAGCCGTTGGGGGAATTGTGTTAATGCTGAAAGGTGCTAACTCGGCCAATACCGTAAATGCCGTCAAAGAACGCATTGCTCGTATTCAAAAAACCCTCCCCGAAGGAATTGAAATTGTGCCGTTCATTGAACGAACCAAACTTATCAATAAAACCATCACAACCGTTAGCGAAAACCTGCTTTTAGGGGGACTCATCGTAATTATAGTTTTGGTACTTCTTATGGGTAGTTTGCGGGCAGGATTGGTGGCTGCTTCGGTCATCCCTTTAGCTATGTTGTTCACGATTGGAATGATGAACACATTCGATATTTCCGCCAATTTAATGTCGTTAGGTGCCATTGACTTTGGGGTGATTGTAGACGGTGCCGTGATTATTGTGGAGGCCATTGTTCATCGTTTTCAGGTTTGGTACGAAGACAATAAGCGCAACAACGTCGATGACCCACTCGAACGTGACCAATTGGTATATGATACAGCCAAACGTATTCGCACGTCAGCAGCTTTTGGTGAAATTATTATTTTGATGGTATACCTACCCATTCTTTCGTTGGTGGGGATTGAAGGTAAGATGTTTAAACCTATGGCCATGACGGTTGGTTTTGCCATTTTTGGGGCGTTCATTTTGTCCTTGACCTACGTTCCGATGATGTCTTCGTTGGTAATGGGCAAAAACTTACACAAACACTGGAATTTTTCAGAGCGAGTACTCGCTTGGTTATACCGACGCTATGAACCCCTCATTATCTGGTCTTTACAATGGAAGAAGGCCACGGTGGGCATCACATTGGGGCTTTTTGTCATCTCACTTTTTGTATTTAATCGACTTGGCGGTGAATTTGTCCCTACCCTCGACGAGGGCGACTTGGCCATCGACTTCCGAACAGCTTCGGGAACTTCTTTGACTGAAACAATTAATTCAGCTAACAAAGCCCACCAAATTCTCCGAAAACATTTTCCCGAAATTCAACAGATTGTAGGACGGGTGGGAGCTTCCGAAATTCCTACCGACCCCATGCCCATTGAAATGGTCGATCAAATGATTAACATGAAAGACATTTCAGAATGGAAAAACGCCAAAAACCGCGAAGAAATGTCCGAAAAAATGGCGGCGGTATTGGCCGAAGAACTTCCTGGAACCAGCGTAGAAATGACCCAACCCATTCAGATGCGTTTTAATGAAATGATTACGGGGGTTCGCTCAGACGTAGTAGTTAAAATCTTTGGCAACGACCTTGACGTTTTGTACGAACGTGCCAACGCCGCAGCAAAAGTCATCGAAAAAGTGGAGGGTGTGGCCAGCGTTCGCGTAGAGCAAATTGTGGGTTTACCCCAAATCAGCATCAATTACAATCGGGCGAAAATTGCGCAATACGGTCTGAGTATTGCCGACATTAATCGCCTCGTTCGCAGTGGGTTTGCTGGTGAAACCGCAGGGACTGTCTATGAACAAGAGCGCCGTTTCGACTTAGTAGTAAGATTGGATGCACAACATCGCCAAGACATTGAAAACGTTCGTCAATTGCTCATCCCATTACCACAGGGTGGAACAGTTCCGTTGGCAGAGTTAGCGGATATTGATTTTCGTAAAGCTCCCGCTCAAATTTCCCACGAAGAAACCCGTCGGCGCATTACAATTGGCATCGGGGTTCTCAACCGCGACGTAGAAAGTGTAGTCAATGATGTTCAGGCTACTATTGAGAAAAAAGTGGCGTTACCATCGGGTTATTTTTATACCTACGGGGGAGCTTTTGAAAACCTTCAACGTGCGAAAGAACGCCTAAGTTTTGCCGTACCGTTGGCCCTTTTCCTCATTTTTACCTTGCTTTATTTTACATTCCATTCTTTAAAAGAATCACTCTTAATATTCTCCGCCGTTCCTATGTCAGCCATTGGAGGAATCATCGCCCTCTGGATGCGCGACATGCCTTTTAGTATCTCAGCGGGTGTTGGGTTTATTGCGTTATTTGGGGTTGCTGTTTTGAACGGAATTGTACTTATCAGCTACCTCAACGACCTTGAAAAAGAAGGAGTTACTAACCTCAAAGAACGCATTTTAAAAACCGTCGAGGTACGATTCAGGCCCGTAATTATCACCGCCACGGTAGCCTCCTTAGGTTTTCTACCGATGGCAATTTCCAACTCAGGCGGAGCCGAAGTACAACGCCCACTGGCAACGGTGGTAATCGGTGGGATTTTATCTGCTACGCTCCTTACGTTGGTCGTATTACCTGTGTTGTATGCGTTGTTTTCGAAGACATCCACTTCTAGAAAAAGAGTAGCAAGCGTATTGGTACTGATTACACTTTCATTACCATCCCACGCTCAAATCAGCGTCCAACAAGCAATTGAACGAGCTTCACAGAATAACCTAACCCTAAAAACAACGGAGTTAACCCAACAATCACAAAAAGCATTGGTAGGGTCGGCTTGGCAGCTGCCCAAACTCTCCGCTGATTTAGCAGCAGGACAAACCCAAAGTCGCCCTTTTGATTATACCCTAAGCGCGGTGCAGAGTTTTGAACCTTTTGGCGTGTATCGCAATCGTGCGAAGGTATTGACACAACAAGTCAATGTGACGAAAAAACAACAGGAAATTCAGCGAAATGAGTTGGCTTTCAGCGTCAAGCAGCAGTATTATCAACTTCTGTTTTTGTACAAAACGCGTCAACTTATTCAAGCACAAGACACCTTATACGTAAAAGCGCTGGAAGCCGCAAAAACTCGGTTTAAAACGGGGGAAACCAACCAATTAGAAGTGGTAGCGAGCGAAACCAACCGTCGTGAAATTCAAAATCGTCGTACAATCATCGACCGCGAGATTTTGTTGGCTTACATGGGTTTACAAACTTTAATGTACAGCAACGAATCGTTGATGATTGATACGTTACTCAACTTACAACGCCTTATACCTTCTCAAGAAGGTGTCAATCGGTACGCTGCCCTTGCGTCGGAAGAATCACAATTGAGCCGTAATTTTACAGATTTAGAACGTGCACAGCTCAAACCTGACTGGAGAATTGGTGCTGCGAATCAATCCATTGAAGGTAAACTTGGCTTTATGTACCTCTCTGGAGGCTTGGGGATTCCGTTGTCTAACAAGCCCCAAAAAGCACGCATCGAGGCAGCAAAAGTGGGCGAACAAGCCAGCGAAAATCAGCTAAAAGCCATTCAGTTTCAGACCGAAGCCAACACCAAAATTCTGCGAGAAAGTCTCCAAAAACTCCAAGTAACGCTCAATTATTACGAGCAATCGGCGCTACCTCAAGCCGAGTTATTGCTTAAAACCGCCTACAAACAATTTCGTTTGGGCGACATTGAATACGTAGAATTTTTCCAAAACACCCGTCAAGCCTGGCAAATCCGTGAAGCTTATTTGACCGAACAACTACGCTTTACCCAAACCGTCATTGAGCTTGAAAAATGGCTAGGTATTGAATAGAATGACGATTTTTTTGAATAACGAATGACGACGACCAACAACTTCAACATAATTCCAATGAACACATTAATTCACTCTATACGACGCATTTCAGCTTTACCTTTTGCCTTTTGCCTTTTGAATTTTGCTCCTCGCCCTTTACTCCTAGCCCTTTGCTTATTAGTAGCTCTCAGCAGTTGTAATAAAACAGAAACTGCGCAAAGTGAAGCAGCAGTAACCGAAACCGCCCCCACTGAGCTAAAACTGACAGCTGAACAAGAAAAAAACTTTGGTATAAGCCTTGGAAACCCTGAAACGAGGACAGTTTTTGATGCTATTGTCCTCAATGGGGTTGTAGAATTATCGCCTCAACAAAGTGCCAGTGTGAGCTTCCCACTTTCGGGTATTGTCCGCAGTATTGGGGTTTTGGCTGGGAATTCAGTAGGGAAAGGCAATACCCTTGCAACCATTGAAAGCCTCGAAATTATCCAATTACAGGAAGATTATTGGAAAACAGCAGGGCAACTTCAATTTGCTGAACAAGAACGTCAACGCCAAACAACTCTCTCACAAGAAGAGGTTGGCGCCAAACGAAAATTACAACAAGCAGAATCGGAAATGCGAGTTTTGGAAGCCACCAAACAGGGCATAGAAGCCAAACTGCAAGTGGTAGGAATCGATCCAAAATCCCTCAAAACGAATCAAATTTTACGTACCATTGCCCTTCGTGCCCCCATTGGTGGTGTAGTTAAGAGTGTTCAAGCAACCCTTGGAAAATCCATTAACGGCGGCGAATCGTTGTTTGAAATTGTTAACCAAACTGGGGCGCGTTTGGTACTCAAAGTATTTGAAAAAGACGTAAATCGCGTAAAAATAGGCCAAAAAGTGACATTTGAGAACGGTTCAGCTACCATCACAAGTTTAGGTACGACTTTCGACCCCAACACTCGTACCGTGGATGCCTACGCTACTCTTACTGCAACCCGTTTATTGGCAGGCCAATATGTGAATGGGAAAGTGGTATCATCGCCTCGCCAAACCGAGACTCTTCCCGAAACTGCGATAGTACGCACGGGAGAGACCGCCCACATATTTGTCAAAACTCCTCAGGGAATTTATCGCCCCATCGACGTGAAAACAGGAGCCACCCAAGATGGTTTTGTAGAAGTAACTTTCAGTAAAAAACCAACGTTGCCCATCGTAATTACAGGCGCTCAAACCCTACAAGCCGAACTGACAAAAGGCGAAGGTGAAGAGGAATGAGTTGGCAAGTATGCAAGCGGCAAAGGGCAAGAAGCAAAAGGGTAAGTTAGTTTACTTTTTTGCCTACTTGCTTATTTGACAGGCTTGCCCAGTTGCAAAGTTGCACCTTTCTTTCGTACATTAACTAGTAATTCTATATCACCTTTAAAAACCAACATCTTATGTACAAACCCTTACTTATATCCCTTTTTTCAGCAGTTTTACTTGGTTTTACATTCAAGGAGAAGAAGTACGAAGTAGGACATATCCAAACCAACATGGGTGATATTTACTTTTGGTTGTACAATGAAACTCCCAACCATAAAGCAAGTTTTACCAAATTAGCGGGCGAACATTACTGGGATTCGCTGACCTTCAACCGTGTTATTAATAATTTTGTGGCTCAAGGTGGCTGCCCCGATACGCCCGAAGGTTTTGCCAATTCTCCCTATTTACTCAAACCCGAGTTCGATAAAAAGATTCGGCACGTGTATGGAGCCGTAGGTGCAGGCCGCGACAATAATCCTGACATGCTTTCGGCTGGGTGCCAATTTTACATAGTCCAAAATAAAAAAGGTTTGGCGCGTCTCGATGATAAATACACTGTTTTTGGACAAGTTTTTAAAGGAATGGACATCGTAGATGCCATCGTTGCCGTAAAAACCGACTCAACTGACACGCCACTTAAACCAATAACGCTTAAAGTTAGGGTAGTGAAAATGAACGACAAAGAATTAAAAAAACTGGGTTGGACGAGAGACTTAAAATAGTCTCTCTACTTTGTAATAAGCCCTAAGAAATGTTAACGCATTTTTGCTCGTTTGGCCAAGTAAGCCGTCAAAATCTGGTCTAATCCCTTAGCGACATCGGCTTCAATGAAATCAATTTTGTATTGCCCGCATTTCAACCGAAGTTCGTGGTAGTATTTTTTTGCGGCTTCTTGGTATTGCTTTTTCACTTGTCCAGGTTGAATTTTCACCCGTTCTCCCGATTCCAAATCAATAAACTCATACGGGCGGTCGTCAAACGCAAATTCCTCTTCCGTACGACGATCTGTAACATGGAATAACAACACTTCGTGCATGTTGTGACGCAAGTGCTGCATGGCTGAAAATATCTTTTCGGCTTGGTTGATATCCTCAAACATATCGCTAAAAATCACCACCAACGAGCGTTTGTGAATCTTCTCGGCAATTTCGTGCAAAACATCCGCTACGGCTGTTTTACGAAGGTCTTTTGGCTTTTTAAGAACATTCTCCAAATCCAAAAACACTTTGTGTACGTGCGATGGGGTGGATTTTACGGGCGTCTGTACCTCAATTTTATCCGAAAATGTACACAAACTCACTGCATCTTTTTGGCGCTGGAGCAAATTGGCAATACTCGCAGCAGCCAACACGCTGAACGTAATTTTATCGTGATTAGGCTCTGGATAATACATCGAAGACGAAGTATCGACCAGCAAGTGACAACGCAAATTCGTTTCTTCTTCGTAGCGTTTTACGAACAGACGATCGCTTTTTGCAAATACTTTCCAGTCGATATGGCGAGTACTTTCACCCGTGTTATAGAGACGGTGTTCGGCAAATTCAACCGAAAAACCGTGAAAGGGCGATTTATGCAACCCCGTGATAAACCCTTCAACGAGCTGTCTCGCCAAAAACTCTAGATTTCCGTACTGTCTTACCGTTGCAATATCAAATTTGCGCGCGCTCATGTAGTTTAAAAGGGTTATGGGCCAATCAAAGATGTTTTTAAGTTCACAGCAGTTGTAAACACAAATATCGTGCTAATAAACCACATTATTGAGAGGCTGTAAACTTAAAACAGGGGAAGAAGAAAAATTTACTCTAGTTGGACAGTGCCCTTTCGATAATATCACCTGTGTCGGTAATTATCTCATTTTTTCCGAGTAGCACCATTCCTTCCATACCTACAACGCGGAGCGTAACATTAGCAACTCCCGAACTGATAATACCGAGGTATTGGGCTGCCGAACGACTTAAATCAATTAAACGCGAGCGGTGATATGGCCCACGGTCATTGATACGTACAATAACAGTTCGTTTATTCGAAAGATTTGTCACCTCAACCATCGTATTAAAGGGCAATGTACGATGAGCTGCCGTATACTCTTTTTGATTAAATGGTTCGCCTAACGAAGTTATGCGACCATTGAACATGTTCGCATAAAACGATGCTCTTCCCTGCTCTTCCTTCCCCAACAATTGTGCTACCGCAGGCTTAACCCTCATCAACGATAATAATATAAATACATAAAAAGTAGTAGAATACATAGATTTTTTCAGTTTGTTTGACGTCAAAAACGTTAATTTGACACGTAGTCTACGAGGTTTAATACTCAAAATAATGCAACCTTTTTTGAGTTTAAGAGCTGAAAATTAAGCAAAAAATAAATACAAACTACGTTTTTTACAAATTAACATATCTCTTTTTATATGTAACAACGTAAAAACCAACAACTTTATTTTGAAAAAATTTTGACTACAAACAACAAAAGAAGTATTTTAGCGTTTGGTATAACTCTAAACCTCTTAAGGATAGTGGAAGACAAAGACAGAGAAAAAATCTACTCGAAACGCGTAAAGGCAGGTAAAAGAACTTACTTTTTTGATGTGCGTTCAACCCGTTCCAATGATTACTACTTAACTATTACTGAAAGTCGCCGTTTTCCGCAAGGAGATGGGTTTGCTTACGAAAAACACAAGATGTTTCTCTACAAAGAAGACTTCGATAAGTTTGTGGATGCCCTGCAAGAAACTGTAGCCCACATTAAAACTGAATTGATGCCCGATGTAGATTTCTCTCAATACACCGTACGCGAAGAAGAGGACTACTCTGGAAGCGATTTGAAGTGGGACTAATTATTATTTACTGACCTCTCTCCTATGCCCTGCCTCTGGTTGCTCCAGAGGCTTATTATTTTTGTAGCCACCACAAAAAGCACTAATTTTGCGAATCAAAAATCGTAAATCATCTAATGTCTCTCCAATGTGGTATTGTCGGATTGCCTAACGTCGGTAAATCCACTCTTTTTAGTGCATTGTCTAGTGCCAAAGCAGAAGCTGCCAATTATCCTTTCTGTACCATCGAGCCCAACGTCGGAGTAGTAGAAGTACCCGATGATCGCATAAAAGTCCTCGAAGGTTTAATCAATCCACAACGCACGGTTCCCACCATCGTTGAGATTGTCGACATTGCAGGGCTTGTACGAGGAGCCAGCAAAGGACAAGGTCTTGGCAATCAATTTTTGGCTAATATTCGTGAGGTAGACGCCATTATTCACGTAGTTCGTTGTTTCGCCGACGACAACATCGTTCACGTCGAAGGTCGCGTTAATCCCGTAAGCGATAAAGAAATAATCGACCTTGAACTTCAATTCAAAGACCTTGATTCCATTGAGAAAAAATTTGCTCGTGTTGAAAAAGCAGCCCGCGTAGGCGATGCTAAAGCCAAGGTAGAGCTTGAAATTTTAACGCGTGTTAAAAACGCCCTTCTTCAAGGTAAAAGCGTCCGCGCAGTAGGTTTAACCGATGATGAAAAAGCCGCTATTGCCGACCTTCAACTTCTGACCATTAAACCCGTAATTTACGTGGCTAATGTAGATGAAAATTCTATTCAAAATGGCAACGAATACGTAGAGCAATTGAAAGCAGCTGTTGCCGATGAAAACGCCGAAGTCATTGTTCTTTGTGCCGCAATTGAGTCGCAAATTGCCGAAATGGAAGACGCTGATGAACGTGAGATGTTTTTAGGAGAATATGGACTTACCGAATCAGGCCTTAACAAACTTATCCGCGCTTCGTACGCTATTTTGAATTTGATTACATACTTCACTGCAGGAGTAAAAGAAGTTCGGGCTTGGACGATTCAGCGTGGTTGGAAAGCCCCTCAAGCAGCAGGGGTGATTCACACTGACTTTGAGCGGGGCTTTATTCGTGCCGAAGTAATCAAACTTCCTGATTACGAAAAATACAGAACTGAAGCAGGCTGCCGCGATGCAGGTAAAATTTCGGTGGAAGGAAAAGAGTACGTCGTTCAAGACGGCGACATCATGCACTTCCGCTTTAACGTCTAAGCTTTAAACATTACCTTTCCCCTATAATATTAAGGGTGCCAAGAATCATTGGCACCCTTTTTTATTGCCCCCAACAACGCTTTTTCAACTTTTTTTAATATCTTCCAGCTTAGTCTAATTACCTAAATTAAATCGTTCATCGACCACTTTAACTCTTTTTTATGAAGCGGATTCTACTTGGATTTTTGTTATTTACCACTTCTTCTCTCTTTGCGCAAATTAGTAACGACACCCTCGTTCTTATTAAAAACGTTTCACTTTGGGATGGTCTATCCGAATCAGCGACGCCTAACGCTCAGGTGCTTATTGTACAGAACTTAATTAAACAAGTGGGCAGCAACCTGACCGTTCCTAAAGGGGCAAAAGTCATTGATGGCAAGGGAAAAACCCTTATCCCTGGACTAACAGATGCGCATTTACATATCATGCTCAACGTTTCGATGAGTGCTGTTAGCAACACCGCTCACTGGGCCTATGTGAGTGCCCGTGCGACCAAATCGGTGCACTCGTATTTGATGCTAGGTTTTACAACAATTCGAGACATGGGCGGCCCCATTTTTGGCATCAAAGAAGCCATCGATGAAGGTACCATTCCAGGCCCTCGTATTTACCCATCAGGAGCGTTTATCAGTCAAACCTCTGGACATGGTGATTTACGCAATCGCAATGACGCCAATCCGAATTGGACGGGGCAAGCCGTCAACGTAGCTCAAATGCAGGGATGGGGCTATTTAGCCGATGGCCGCCCGCAAGTCCTCAATGCCGTTCGAGAAAACCTGCGCCAAGGTGCTTCTCAAATCAAAATGATGGCAGGTGGAGGTATTTCTACGGTTTTTGACCCTTTACATACGGTTCAATTTACGCTCGACGAACTACAAGCAGGAGTCGAAGCAGCAGCCGATTGGGGCACTTATGTTTCGGTTCACGCTTATTATCCTGATGCTATCAAACGCGCATTAACTGCTGGCGCAAAAACGATAGAACATGGGCATCTCATTGACGAAGAAGCTATGCAACTTTTGAAGGAAAAAGGTGCTTTTTTGGTACCTCAAAGTTACTGGGCCGACATTCCTCTTCAATTTTCGTCGAACGCCCGAAAGTTTAAACTTGTTAAAGAAGGTGCACTCAATGAAATGACTTTGGCAAAAAAATACGGGGTAAAAGTAGCTTTCGGCACCGACGTATTTGGTAAAATTGGCATCGAAACCGACGCTCTCAAAGAATTTACCTCTCGGCTTCGTTGGTACAAACCCGTGGAAATTCTTCGCCAAGCCACCTCGCTTAATGCCGAGCTTTTTGCCCAAACGGGCAAACTGAACCCATACCCCGCCCCGCTCGGAGTCATTAAAGAAGGTGCATATGCCGATTTATTAATCTACGATGGTAATCCGCTCGAAAAATTGGAAATTGTCACAAAGCCAGAAGAACACCTCATGTTTATAATGAAAGACGGCAAAGTGTATAAGAATAATCTTTAGGAAACAGAAGCCCAGCTTAGCGAACTAGGTCAGGCTGCGTGTTTAGTTTTGTTGATGCGTGCTCGTCAGAACCTAATTTAATCGATGATTTCTTTTTTTCCAAACAATGCCCTAAAAGTGCCCGACATGTGAATCAAATTGTCAACCCGATTTTTGGCTTGACTAAGTAGATGCACACTGATACCTTTTTGGAGCAAACTGCCCAAAGAAGCCGATAATAAATATAGCTCATCGACATTTACTGAAAAGTCATTCACCACAAACATTTGAAAACCTCGGTCTTGCGAGTTGGCAAAATACAACACAAGGCAAAAATTTTGGCCATCGAAATATGAAATCACTTTATCAGTATCAAACTTCTTGGGCATTTCGTGGTGGTCAACCAACGCATCAATTATTTCTGATTCCTCGTTGGTAATGTACATATGAGGCGTCAGATATACGGGTGGTTGATAGTTCATTTTACTTAATCTGATTTTTAGAATTATTTAGCTTTTTTACTTATTCAATTTTTGGAATGAGACAAAAGTGGAATATTTTGATTTATTTTCATAACTTTTTTAATATTTTATTGAATTTTTTAAATTGTTACTCAACTTTTTTCTAAGGCTTTCTTCAAGATAAAAGCTCATCTTTTTGTAATATTTCATTTAGTTTAAACCAAAATTACCCTCATTTCCCAAAATGTTTTGTTAGAAGACTCATTTTGAAACTAAGTTTTAGCAAAAAACTATTTCTGCCTGAAGCCAAAAAAGGGACACCCGTGGGCGCCCCTTCTGTAGTATATCTATATAGTGTATCCGACTAGCGAGAAATCTCAAGAACTTCAAACTCCATTGCTCCAGCAGGAACTTGGATTTGAGCTTTTTCTCCTACTTTTTTCCCGATGAGGCCTTTTCCAATCGGTGAACCTACGGAAATCTTGCCTAGTTTGAGGTCTGCTTCTTCTTCCGCCACCAATGTGTAGGTTACTATTGCGTTAGTGCGGCAATTTTTAATTTTCACTTTTAACAAAACCCCTACCTGTGAAGTATCAATTGCCGACTCATCCAATACACGAGCATTTCCTAAAACCTCTTCCAATTTCGCGATTTTAGCTTCGTGCAATCCTTGTGCATCTTTTGCTGCATCGTACTCGGCATTTTCACTTAAATCACCTTTATCACGCGCTTCGGCAATCGCACGAGCAATTTCCTGACGACCGCGTGTTTTTAAGTCCTGCAATTCAGCCTTGAGCTTATTGAGACCTTCTTCGGTGTAGTACTGTATCTTAGCCATATTGCTGTTTTGTACATTAATTGTTTAGTATTAAATATCTTTCCTATCACTCATTTCTTCCACTATAGACAAAAAAAAGAACGGTGAAATGACCGCTCTACAACAAATGGGGTAGCTCTGTCACTTCTTCCTAAAAGACCGAAAAGAATTGGGTGTGTCGGTTCATGGTCGAAATTTGAATCACAAAATTAGCAATATTTGCAACGGGAATCAATACTACCTATGTTTGAATCTAAAAAATTACTCCTAAAATTATATCTTATTACCGGTTAACTGATTTAAAAAAGTTGATATGTCAAAACTTCGTGTCATATTTATGGGAACTCCTGAGTTTGCAGTGAGTAGCCTTCAAAAATTGGTAGAAAGTGAATGCCAAGTTGTGGCGGTTATCACAGCTCCTGACAAACCTGCTGGACGCGGTTTACAACTAACTCCATCTCCTGTGAAGCAATATGCAGTTTCCCAAGGAATCCCTATTTTACAGCCCGAAAAACTTAAAAATGCTGATTTTCTGGAAGAATTACGTAGCTATCATGCTGATTTGCAGGTAGTAGTAGCTTTTAGAATGTTACCCGAAGTAGTCTGGAACATGCCTCCTAAAGGCACCTTTAACCTACACGCGTCTCTTCTTCCCAAATACCGTGGGGCTGCTCCAATCAACTGGGCGATTATCAACGGAGAAACCGAAACTGGCGTTACCACCTTTTTTCTTGAACATGAAATTGATACTGGAAAAATCATTTTTCAGGAAAAGGAGTCCATTCATTACGACGACAACGTAGGAACTCTTTATGAACGACTTATGAACAAAGGTGCCGAATTGGTTGTACGGACAGTCAAGGCGGTAGAAGCAGGCAACTATCCTCAGACACCTCAGCCTCACGATGAAGAATTGAAAGCTGCCCCTAAGATTTTTAAGGAAACTTGCGAGATTCAATGGAATCAACCCACAGAATCTGTTCGAAATTTTATTCGCGGGTTAGCTCCTTACCCTGCTGCTTGGACCACCTTAAATGGCAAATTGTGTAAAATTTATAAAAGCTCAGTTGCAACACAGATACCCACTGACAATGGTAGCCAACTATTTACGGACAACAAACACGTACTGCTTTTCAAAACTGCCGACGGATGGTTATCGATTGACGAGTTACAATTGGAAGGAAAGAAAAGAATGGGAGTTGAGGAATTTTTACGCGGGACAAAATTGACAATGGGTCAATAATTGTACCTCAAACCCATCAGCTCTAATACATAAAAAGCCGCTATAATTTATAGCGGCTTTTTATGTTGAGTGACACAACTGATATGAAAACGACGTAGAGATAGAAAAAGTTTTAGCTTTGAAAAATTATCTTATTATTTTTCATATTATTGCCAAAAATCAACAAATGTTGATTTTTCTTAAAAAAATGACAGATACATGCTCCAACAAACCATCTACGAAGTACGAATCACCTACATTGGTAGCCTAACGGGGCTCCGTGAGCGCGAGCCATTTGTCTGTTATTTTTCAAACCTAAAGAAAACCGTAGAAAATCTCACAGGTCAATTGGCCTTAAACGGTTGGCCGCAAAAAATTAATTACACAGCGGTATATCGCGGACTTAAAATGAAGAAAAAATACCACTGTGATTTTGAGGTAGCAGGGTATAAAGTATTTAGGGTTTCAATTATCCCATGCGTACTCAATCCAGTTCTCACTACCCTTGGGATTGACGAAATGCCTGCTTATAAGAATTCCTGAGCAGTGGCTATATTGGGTAAATAAAAGTATTCATTGGGTATGACTCAACAAGAGTTGGATTTTACTAAGGCATTAGCTTTGCCAAAGTTCTGGATATCACACATACAGATTAGTGAACAATGGAAAAGCGAGCAAATCAGATTAATTTCACGGAAGTTAAGTAGGCAATTAAGCAAAATCAAAGTGGATATGAGATTTTAATTAATTAGTAGCTTTGTTGCATGGCTCGCCTTTCAAAAGAATTAATACAAAAATACCTGTAAGAAGTGAGATTTTAAAGACCCAAACAACCAATATTTAAGAGATTCTTTCTCTTAAATATTGTACAAAACGTATTTGTATTTTATTAATGCAAATTAACCATACAACAAAGCCCAAAATTAGCAAAAATTTTACGCAAAGAAAGACCCTAAATTTTAAACAATCAGGCTTTTACGACCTTTGCATCACTGCGCCTTTACGTGAACAAATTTGCCTACTTAAACTAAAAGAAGCCACGAATAATTACTGTATTCATGGCAATATAATTATCTCATATTACGACTTAGGCTTTTCAAGCTCTACCTTAAACGGCTGATTATAGTAACGTTTGCCCGTCGTTTGAAACAACGCATTGGCAACCGCCCCAAACACAGGCGGGAACGGTGGCTCACCAAGCCCCGTCGGGTCAAGTTCGCTTTGCACAAAATGAACGTCAATTTTCTTTGGTGCTTCGTTGTGACGAATCATACGGTAGTTATGAAAATTAGTTTGCTCGGCTACCCCGTCTTTGTGCGTCAGTGCGCCATAAAACGAATTTCCAATGCCATCAACCACGGCACCTTGCACCATATTACGAGCGGCATCGGGGTTGACCACTACGCCACAGTCAATAGCCGATGTAACGGCTTCTACATACGGCTGACCGTCTTTTATCACCATGTCCACTACGTGACCTGCATACGAAGCGTGGCAGAAATAGGCCGCCACACCGCGTTTTTTACCCGCATTTTCGGGTTTTCCCCAGCCTGATTTTTCTTTCAGTAATTCCAACACACCGATGTATCTGTTGGCATCATAATCGTTGTTGTTACCCACGGGGTTTTCTTTGGCGCGTTTCAGCAATTCCAGGCGCATCTCAATGGGGTCTTTGCCCATAGCCGCCGCTACTTCGTCTAAAAACGATTGCTCAGCAGCAGCATTGAAATTGGAACGTGGTGCTCTGAATGCCCCAATCGTGATGTTTGAGGGAATTTCCCAGCCTTCGGCCAAGTAATTATCCACCGCCCCCGCAGGAAAACGGTTGGCATGAACGGGGTTTTCGGGGATTCCTCCGCCTTTGACGTGGAAGCCAATCAAGTTTTTGTTGGCATCTAACGCCGCCCGATACGTAGCGGTGTACATGGGTCGGTAAATTCCGTACGTCATGTCGTCCTCCCGTGTATAAATCAGCTTGACAGGAGCTTTCATTTTTTGAGAAATACGAGCCGCCTCATACACATAAGACCCGTAGGCCCTGCGTCCAAAACCTCCTCCCATGCGCGTCATTTGAATTTCGATTTTATCGGCAGGTAAATTAAGAAGTTTCGACAAAGTAGGTTCTACCCAGCCTGGTGCCTGCAATGGCCCCGCTACCAAGGCTTTGTCTTCTTGTACGTGCGCAAAGAAGTTCATTGGTTCCATGCAGTTATGGGCCAAAAACGGCGCATTGTACGTACGTTCGATGATTTGAGCCGCATTTTTAAAGGCCGTTTCGGGGTCGCCATCTTTTCTAAGTTGTTGGGCTGGCCTTTTGGCATATTCCGCCATCATCTCAAATTGCGCACTCGTAGTTTCTAATCGACCAGGCACAGTCACTTCTCTCTTTCCACTTCTCCCCATCATGGTTTCTTTTACATCGCCCACCGCTTCCCATTGCACAATCAACTTTTTGCGGGCATTCATCACCTCCCAAGTACTATTCCCTACGATAGCTATCATTTCGTTGAACGTACGGGTATCAAAACCTGCCTGTTCAAACCCTTCGTCGTATAATTTAAAGCTGAATACGTCTTTGATACCTGGCATTTTCTTGACGGCGGTGGCATCAAACGACTTGAGTTTCATTCCAAAAGCAGGTGGGTGCTGCACCATGGAAATCAACATACCATCTACTTTATAATCCATCCCAAAAAGTGGCTTACCAGTCACTACTTTTACGCCTTCGATATTTTTCTTTGAATGACTTACGATGGAGAAATCCTTGGGAGCTTTCAATTTTACCTCTTTCGGAACGGGCAAAGTGGCTGCTTTTGAGGCCATTTCGCCGTAGTTCGTCTTTTTTCCACTCGAATGTAACAAAACACCCGCTTTGGTGGTGATTTCCGAAGCCGCCACTCCCCACGTTTGTGCAGCAGCTTCAATGAGCATTTGGCGAGCAGCAGCCCCCGCATTTCGAAGCGGTTTCCAGTACATTCTGACCGAATTACTTCCCCCCGTAAACTGTGCTCCGTACTTGACGTTATCGTGGGTACTCATTTCTACTACCACGTTTTTCCAATCAACGTCGAGTTCCTCGGCTACCATCATTGGCAAGGACGTCATTACGTTTTGGCCAAATTCGGGGTTAGGCACCAAAATTTTCACGACGTTATCGGGTGTAATTTTGATATATGCCGCCAATTCTGACCAAACTGGCTCAGGTAAATTTAGCTCTTGCATTGTTTCGGCGGCTTTGGCGCTCGAAAACCAGCTAAAACTAATCATTAGTCCACCACCTGCCAAGGCCGAAGACTTTAAAAAATCTCTTCTATTTTGTGATTTTATATTTTTCATCGTCGTTTCTTATTTAGCATTTGATGTTTTGGCCGCCGTTTTGATTGCATCTTTAATTCTCAAATACGTCCCACAACGGCAAATATTACCACTCATAGCAGCATCTATATCAGCATCGCTTGGATTTGGATTGCTTTTAAGCAGAGCCGTCGCCGTCATGATTTGTCCCGTTTGGCAATAACCACACTGCGCCACGTCGTGTTCTAGCCACGCTTTTTGGACGGGGTGGTCACCTTTCTCCGAAAGCCCTTCAATGGTCGTCACTTCTTGTTTGCCAATAGCCGAAACAGGCAACACGCACGAACGAACAGCGTTTCCGTCTATATGAATGGTACAAGCACCGCATTGCGCCATACCGCACCCAAACTTTGTTCCTACCAAATTGAGGCTATCACGTAGCACCCAAAGCATGGGCGTGTTTGGGTCAACATCTACTTGGCGGGCTTTACCATTAATTTTAAGATTGTACTTTGCCATGACTTAGAAATAGGTTAAAAAGAAAATTTAACAAAAATATACAGGAATTTATGCACAAAAAAACAGTTTTCAAATGAATACTTACGAAAATCAAACAGGATTGGTTTAGCTAAGTAATTTCACTTGCGCAAAAGTCAAAAAATATGACACCTTACTCCACTGCCTGACGTATCAATTTTATCGAATCTTCTTTGGGCGGGAAAGGGGCATAGCTAACCATATTTAATTTTAAAATGTATCTCCATCTTATTTGGGAAAAGGGCTATTCTTTCCGAAACTTCACGGGGCTTACATTGGTATGCTTTTTGAAAAAATTATTGAAATGAGTCACTTCCGTAAACCCTAACGCAAAAGCGATGTCCGACACGTTCCATCTGCTTTGCTTGAGCATGATTTTAGCTTCTTGCAACAACCGCTCTCCAATGAATTGCGAGGTGGTTTTTCCGCAGGTCTCTTTTACAGCTCGATTGAGGTGATTGACGTGTACGTTGAGTTGAGACGCATAATCTGAGGCAGTACGTAGTTGGATATGAACATGGTTTTCGTCAATCGGAAATTGACGCTCTAACAACTCCAAAAACAACCAATGAATCCGCTGCGCGGCATTGATAGGTAATTGTTCTACGCGCGTGGACGGGCGAGTTTTCATAGCGTAATGAATCAGTTCGTAAATCATGTTTCGAATCACATCGTACTTATGGATGTACTCAGAACTCAATTCATTTTCCATTTTTTCGTAAAACCCGCACAAATAATCAAATTGAAGATTATCCAACTCAAACACATGGGTACCCGTTGGTTGAAAGACTTCGTACTGAGTCAAATTTCCAAACTGATTAAAAAAACTAGCATTGAAAACCACATAAAAACCTGCCACTTCTGGTTCAATATGTTCCCATTTGTAAGGGATAAAAGGATTGGAAAATACCAGTGCTTGTTTTTCAAACGAAAATACCTGATCAGCATAGTGAATCCGACTGCCTCCACGACAAAGAGTTACTTTAAAAAAATCGCGCCGCCGATATGGTACAGGCTTATTCGCAGGATGTGGCAGGCGAAATACATTGACATGCCCGATGTCTTTGATTAGACTTTCGGGAATCCACTCAAATTGCCGATTATAAAACTCTTGAAGACTTTCTGCTTTTTCCATCATTTTTTTACCATTAGCTTTTTGTCTAACAAATAACCCAAACTCAAATTCCAATCAAATGCTCTCCCCGAAATATCAGTTTTTAAGGGCGCATTGAGGGTCGAACCCACAAAAAAGGAAGTCTTAGACGATGATAATGTAACGTTGGAAGCAAAATAAACGCCCGACTTACTGTCCAATTTTAAGTGAAACAATTGAGGATTTATGCGCATAGTAAGGTTTTTGCCAAGCGGTACAATGGAAATAACTCGAAACGAAACCAACGACGTATGATTGACGGCATCATCGCTTATTCCTTTGGCATACAGGCAAAAAAAGCTCATACTTAGTCGTTTACCTACCACCAAATTGGGAGTAATTTCAACAGGAATCACCCGCGATACGGCCAATGTATTTTTGACTTGTGGAGAAGTTTCATAAGCCAATACTCGAAAAGGCACCGCTGGAAAATGCGTACCCGCTGTAAGCTGAAACCGTTTTTGATCGATGATTTTGTAGCGCCAAATAAAGATAAAAGACCAAGGCCGCCCGTCTTGAAGGGCAAAACGAAACTCAGGCTCAAAACTAAATCGATTGCCACCGTTGATATTTAGGTTGAAAATAGCCGCAGGCTTACCCAATGAAAATGCGGGGATAAATGAAAAACCATTATTGGTAATGCTTGCTGTTGCTCTAAAATTAACCATTTGGGTCGTCGAATCGGTTTGCTGTGCATTGCTTACGCGAACCAATCCAAAGGCACAAACTGCTAAAATTATTTTTACGAACTCAACTTTTGACACTTGAAAACACATGTACTTGATTTATTGATGATTTGATACGGCAAAAGTAATTTCATCTCTATCCATCGCTAAACGGTTTTCAAACCAAAACTTACAAAAATCAAACCGTTACTTGCTTTCATACAGCATCTGAAAAAGATTTATCAAACTCCTTCGACTAATTCTAGTTATTATATATTATTATGTGTCGTTTGGGCGACATTTCGTATAATGTCAAACTGCGTATTTTACGCAATCTATCAACTAGAACATACCTACATGCCCTATATCAATGCCATCGGTACAGCTGTGCCACCTTACAAGCACCAACAAACCGACATTCTGAGCTTTATGCTCGCGGCCGAAACGTACTCAGAAGACGAAGCCCGTCGGTTGTCGTTGATGTACCATCGAAGTGGCATTTCTTTTCGTCATTCTGCATTGCCCGATTACAGCAGTTCCAAGGAAAATTATCTATTTTACCCAAAAATCGCTGATTTAGAGCCTTTTCCAACGGTTTCCCAGCGTATGAGTTTCTTCGAAACGCACGCGCTTCCCTTGGCGCAGACAGCCATTGAAGACCTTGATTTCACTGAAAATCCCGCTACTTTTACACACCTAATTACGGTAAGTTGTACGGGATTGATGGCGCCCGGGCTAGACATTCAGTTGATGGAATCACTGGAATTATCGCCAACCATTGTCCGAAATTCGGTCAATTTTATGGGCTGTTACGCAGCTATTCACGCCCTCAAACTCGCTGACGCTTTTTGTCGAGCCAATGTCAACGCACAGGTTTTGGTGGTTTGTACCGAGCTGTGTACCTTACATTTTCAAAAAGGGAAATCGCTGGATACCCAGACCTCCAACCTCCTTTTTTCCGACGGTGCCGCCGCTTGCGTCGTCAGTAATCGCCCCTATGGCAAACGCATTGAGGGGTTTTATTCAGAAGTGGTGTCGGAAGGTAAAAATGACATGTCTTGGAAGATTTCGGAACACGGTTTTTTGATGAAGTTGAGCAATGAAGTACCAAAATTACTGGAGGCTTCGATTCGACAAATGATTCTCAACGCCCTCTTCAACAACCACTTAACGCTTGACAATATTACCAATTGGGCCATTCACCCGGGTGGAAAAAGCATCTTAGAAGCTGTTCAACGAGCCATGAAATTGGAAAGTACAGCAAGCGCTACTTCATTTGAAGTGTTAAGAAACTACGGAAATATGTCGTCGGTGACGATACTTTTTGTGCTAAAAAAGTTATTTTCAACCAACAATGACAGCAATACGTTTGCGGTTGCCTTTGGGCCTGGTATCACCATGGAAAGCATGATGTTGGCATGATAGATTTCAAAAAACGCTCCTACACGCCCGAACTTTTGGATGCCGATGACATCCCTTCGGCCGATTTGTTTCAAAATCTAAAAGAACTCAAAATCATTAATACTTTGCTCGGGGGACATCGGGTGGTGCTCAATGGAATTGCCAAATTTTCCCAGAAAGCCTCCTCGCTCTTTGTGGTTGAAATAGGCTCAGGAGGCGGTGATAATCTCGGGGCAATTCGCTCAAAATACCCCGACTTTTTCTTAGAAGGTGTGGACTTAAAGCGAGACTGTACAACCTACGCACGCAGTCATAACCCGACGATTCGTTTTCAAACAGCTGACTATCAAAAAGCTAACTTTCATCAAACGCCCGACCTCCTTTTTAACTCACTCTTTTGTCATCATTTTAACGACGAGCAGTTGGTGGAAATGTTGCAATGGATGCACCAAAATTCGACCCAAGGCTTCTTTATCGCGGATTTGCACCGCCACGGGTTAGCCTACTATTCGATTAAACTATTGACTCAGCTTTTTTCTCGCTCCTATTTGGTTAGAAATGACGCACCGCTTTCAGTCAGGCGTGGTTTTAGGCAGTCGGAATGGGAAGCGTTACTTGCCAAGGCAGGTATTACTGATTACACTATACGTTGGCAATGGGCGTTTCGATTTTTAATTGTTGTCAAACATGCGCAAACATAGATTAGGCATCGTTGGAGGAGGTTTGGCGGGACTAAGTCTGGCCATTCAAGCAGCACGACGAGGCTTTGAGGTACTATTGTTTGAAAAAAATAGCTATCCATTTCATCGCGTGTGCGGCGAATACATCAGCCTTGAATCGTACGATTTTCTTCAACGCTTGGGGGTTCCGCTTTCTGAATGGAACTTACCTACCATCAAACGCCTTGAAATTTCCTCGCCTAAAGGGACAATAGTAACGGAAACTCTGCCCTTGGGTGGGTTTGGCTTGAGTCGCTACCAACTCGACCACGAATTGGCATGCCTTGCCCGTTCCGTGGGTGTTCAGGTATTAGAAAAACATACCGTTAGCAAGATTGACTACTTGACAACTACCGATTCGTTTGTCGTTGTAGCCAACCAACAAACGTGGGAAGTGGATTGCTGCGTGGGTAGTTTTGGCAAAAAATCAAACCTCGACGTAGCATGGAAACGGCCTTTTGTGCAAAGCCAAGAAACACGACTCAATAACTACATTGGGGTCAAATATCATCTTAAAACTGACTTCCCAAAAGATAAAATCGCCCTGCATAATTTTGTGGATGGCTACTGCGGTATTTCGGCTATTGAAGATAACAACTACTGCCTTTGCTACCTCACCACGGCTCAAAACCTTAAAAAATCGGGCAATAAACTGGAGCAAATGCACGAACAAGTGCTCTTTCGGAATCCTTATTTGAAATCAATTTTTGCCAATGCCGACTTTTTATTTCCCGAACCTGTCACGATTTCTCAGATTAGTTTTGAACCCAAAAGCTTGGTCGAAAACCACGTACTGTTAATCGGCGATGCAGCAGGGATGATTACACCCCTCTGCGGCAATGGTATGAGCATGGCGTTGCACGCGTCTAAAATTGCGCTTGAGTGGATTGATAAATATACTAATGGAACGATTTCTCGAAACGAGTTAGAAACACAGTTTGTGCGCGATTGGGTCCAACATTTCAGACGGCGTTTGTGGATAGGGCGGCAAATTCAAGCCCAATTTGGAAGCGAATTTCAAACAGAATTATTACTCCGTACGCTTCGACCTTTTCCTTTTATCATTAAAAATTTAATCCGTCTGACCCACGGGCAACCTTTCTAAACCTTTTCCAAATGACGCCCAAGGCTATTCTTCTACATCTTCGTTTACCATTTTCGTTGTTTTTGATGCCTGTTTATTGGTTTGCACTCAGCCAATCGCCGCATTTTAACGTTACGAAAGCTTGTTGGGTATTTGTGATTTGGCACGTGTTGGTGTATCCCGCCAGCAATGCCTACAACAGCTATTTCGACAAGGACGAAGGTAGCATTGGTGGCCTCGAAAAACCACCCGCCGTTGATAAAAAGCTTTTTACAGCCGCTTGGGCAATGGACATTTTGGCCATTGTGCTTAGTTATTTCTTTGTCGGAATCGTCTTTTCACTGGCCGTTTTGGTGTATGGGTTGGTTTCTAAATCGTACAGTCATACCAGTATTCGGCTCAAAAAATACCCGTTGCTGAGCTGGTTTATCGTTGGTCTTTTTCAAGGTTTTTTTGTTTATCTCAGCACCCAACAGGCTGTTTTACAAGAAAATAGCGAATTGACTAATAATCTTCTCCCTGCCATTTTGAGCTCAATGATGCTGTGGGCGGTGTACCCCATGACCCAAATTTACCAACACGAAGAAGACGCCAAACGCGGCGACCGAACCTTGAGCCTTTTGTTGGGGATTCGGGGCACTTTCTCTTTTACCGCCGGCATTTATTCATTGACTGCCCTCGGATTTTGGGTGTATTTACCGCTTCAGTCCTTTCTTCTTTTTATCGTACTCACCTCTCCCACCCTCGTTTTTTTCCTAAATTGGTTTCGTAAAACATGGCTCGACGCATCGCAAGCCAACTTTAAAAATACGATGTGGCTCAATTTATTGGCCTGCTTTGGGCTTAATGCGTTGTTTATAACCCTCGTAGTACTCCAAAAATAAACGCAGACGTTGGCAGACGTAGGATTATAAGCAACCCTCTTCACCGTGGGAAGGGTTCAACCCGATTTACATTGTTGCTCTCAACCCAATCAAGAACGCCAAAATTACTTTGCTCCAAATGTCAGCCTACCAGCAATTCGACAGTGAGTTCATTAGTTTTATGGAATCTATTCACCCTGGCCCCGTCAATTTGGCCGTTATCAATGCCACCCTTTTCCGAAATTTCAAAACGGGTGTTTGGGTAGCCGCCAGCAATGCTCATCTTTCTCCTTATAAATATTCCACTATCAACATATTACAACTTTCAAAAAAACCAACAATACTTTTTTTAGCGGGAAACAGAACTACCTTACCGCTCCCGCTAAACTAACTTCTGGCTCACAAAGTATTGCCGCTTTATTTATTGAAAATATTTTGAGTAATATTTACACATTACAACTCACAAAAACGGCCGCTGGGAGTTTAAATAGCATGATTATTTTACAATACAGTTTCCCAAAGTGAGACGTAGGTTTTAATATTGACGCTTTGGGGATTTCATTTGGTAATAAACAATCGGGGAAGTTCATTGCCAGCGACTCAAAATCACTAAATGGTAGCCTACAAAATGCCAAACCTACTTCTTTTAATTTACTGTTCATAAGCGACATTGGAAGTTTAACTTCTGAGCTGTATGCCCGTTATTGGGTAGTTGCGCAAAATTAACTGAGACTTTTTTGTTTATAATAGATTGATATTCAGCTGATTTTGCTTTTTACCTTATTTGTAAATTTGCCCATTTACTTAAAATTTTTCTGCATGCTTTTAACCTTAATAAAAAAACTATTTTCAGGAGCATTGCTCTTTCTAGTTTTGACTTCTCAAGCACAGGGTTGGAAACCGACCTCGGCCTCAATCACTTTCAAAATAAAACACGCTTTGGGTGCTACTGCCGACGGCTCCTTTAAAGGATTTGTAGGGGCAGTCATTTTTGACCCTAAAGAACTCGCCAACGCTACTATCAAGGCGAATATTGCCGCAAAGACAATTGATACTGGTCTGAAAATCAGGGATAAAATCTTGAGAAGTGATGAGTATTTTGACGTAGAAACGTACCCAATAATTATAATGGTTTCGCAGAGGTTTGAGAAAGGGGCAAAAGAAAATGAGTATGTGGGAACGTTCAGTTTGACACTAAAGAAAACGACCAAAGTCATCAAAATCCCCTTTTCATTCGTCCAAAATGGCGCCACCGCTCAATTTAAAAGTACCTTCCAGCTCAATCGAACTGAGTACGAAATCGGGAAAAAAAGTTCGCTTTTGGGTGATATAGCTATCATTTCTATTACATTAAATGTGCAACAATAAGATGACAATCAACGCTTGTTTATCAATTCTAAAGCAATTGCACAACTTGCTTACTCAATTAACTACCGCGACCAATACACGCAAAAACTTCCCGTTTTGAACGGAAGCAGTATTGGGCAGCACGTCAGGCATGCCATCAAGTTTTTTCAGTGTTTATTTGAAGAGTTGTCAACGATTATTATAAACTCCGACCCCTATTTTCCAATTCAGCTAAAAGTGAATTTTGACGATGATAACTTCGAATTAATTGAGACAAATTTTTTACGCGAATTGGTGTATATGGTCGAACATTCTATTCATCATTTTGCCTTAATGCAGATCGGTATTCAAGAGAACTTTAAACACATCAAGATTGAATCTAATTTTGGAGTAGCTTATTCTACTATTAGTCATCAGCAAAAGCAGCACGTTTTTTTTAAAAGACCCCAAAGGTGGTAGTACAATGACGGATGAACATAAAAAGCCGTCACACAGCAAAAATGCTCTTTGTGACGGCTTTTTTAAAATTATTTACGCTAGTTACTTTATACGTTTTGCCTTCGCTTCAAACATATTCATCAGCGTGCCTTTGAGGTTATCGTCATCTACTTTGTTTAATTCAACGTTGACATCGTATCCCTGAGCAGAAAAATAAAGCGTAATTTTGCCATCAGTTTCTTCCACTTTCGCGGGTATTGTTTCTTTTGCATCCCCCGCCGTCATTTTCAAATCCCCTGTCAATTTACCGTCTTTACGAATAAACTCAGTAGTAAACTTAGCATCACCATTTGGAGTACCAACAACAACAATTTCCCACTTCCCTGCGAAGAAGTCATTGCTTTTTAGTCGTTTTCCCGATGCTTCAAACGAATCGGCCAACAACCCTTTGAGGTTATCTCCGTCAACTTTATTAAGGGCTAAATTCAAATCGTATCCAGCCGCCGAGAAAAATAATACGATTTTATCGGCGCTTTCTTCAATCGAACTAATAGCAATTTTCTCCGTCGCTTGACTAGTGATTGGCGTCAAGTCGCCCGTCAACTTCCCTTCTTTTCGAACCAAATTTCCCGTCATTTTCACGTCGCCTTGAGGAGTTTCTTTGACAAAAATTTCCCATTTGCCCACCCAATAATCGGTTTGTGCAACACTTTCTGATACGATACCACCCACAAGTGCGAGAATCAATACGATTGCTTTTTTCATTGTATTTGAGTTTAAATTGATGTTATTTGATACGAGTTGCTTTAGTTGTAAACATGCCCATCATTGAGCCCTTCACGTTATCTGCGTCCACTTTTTCAAGGTTGACGTTGATGTTGAATCCTGACATTTTGAAGTAAATCATGATTTTACCGTCAGTTTCTTCCACTTTTTCGAGGGTTTCGGCAGGAATATCGCCCGTTTTTGGTTTAATCGTCCCTGTCAGTTTACCATCCTTGCGCTCTAGTCTTAGATTCATCACGGCATCCCCCTGAGGCGTACCCATGAAGGTTGTCTCCCAAGCCCCCACAAAGAAATCGGCTTGTTCTGAGGTAGCTTCTGCGGCTTTAGGTGCGGCCTCTTCTTCACTACTTCCTGCGAGTTTGAATTCACTACCCATCACTACCATCAACGAACCTTCCGCTTTCGGATTCACAAACACCGCAAAGATATTATGTAGCTTACCGTCATTGGGTCCATCATTGATGGGAATTTTTACCATTTTAGGCGTAAAGTCCATTTTATCCGAAGCCTCAAGGAAGTCCGACTTACCAATGACCTTGCCCGTTGGGCTGTCAATGCGCAATTCAATCGCCCCTCCCGCCGCATTTAATTGCGGTTTTGGCGCAGTTGCCATCACAATTAATTCCGTAATTCCATTCAAATCAACTTCTTTCATAGCCATATACGCTCCTGATTTTGCAGGAATTGCCAGGTTATTTCCTCCAAAGGCCATTTTGTTTACGTCGTTGTAAACATCAAACCCGTGAGCATCTACCTTCGAGTTGCGAAGGGTAAACGTTTGTTCCGAACGAAGTGCAGGCAAACCGTTGGCACCTTGATCTTCGTAAGCCGCCCGCACGATATATACCCCTTTGTTTTTGTCGGCAGCAGGTGCTTTTGCAACGTAGGAACCATTCAAAGGCATTGATTTTGCTTTGGGTTTTTCGTTGGCAATGTTTAAAATATACTTCACCATCTCCGACGCATCGGCAGTAGAAAGTTGTGGGTGACCCGCCATCGCGGTTTCGCCCCAAACGCCACTTCCACCCGAAATCACCTTTTTCGTCAATTTCTCCAAAGCTGAGTTATCTCCTTTGTATTTATTGGCCACATCGCGGTAAGTGGGGCCAATCGACTTTTTGTCGATGCTATGGCACGCCATGCAATCGCTTGCCTGAATCAGTTTCTTACCCGTCGCAAAGGCCGCACTGGCATCCGCCGAACGGTGCCCCATCGCAATCATGTTTTTATCAAAGCCTTCGGCTAGGTAATCAATGCTCACCGCCACGTTTTCAGGGTCGATTCCCTTGCCTACTGTACCATCTTCTTTATCGCTTACTTTGATGTCATAATTGAACTTACGGTTGGCTATGTAAAAAGATCTGTTGCTTTTGGGCATTTCAAGGCTTAAAACGGGAGGTTCGTTCCCCGCTGTAATTTCCATCGACTGCGTATTTAAGCCACCTTTACCATCATCAACGGTCAAGGTAGCCTTGTAAATACCTGCTTTCGCAAGGGTCACGTTGGCATCTTGAGTCGTCACAATTTTATTAAATCCAGCCTTTGAGGTAATTTTCCACGTATATTTCAAAGCGTCGCCGTCAGCATCGGTCGTGCCTTTGGCCGATAATTTCAGATTAAACGGAACTGCGCCTCCCATCTGATTGGCGGCTAACTGAATTTGTGGTTTGCGATTTCCACCATTGTACTCTATACGTACTAAACGTGCATCGTCGTTGGCCGTAAACCAGCCCGAACCGTATTCGAGTATGTACAGGTCACCATTCTCCGCAAATTCCATGTCCATTGGGTTGCTAAATTTGTAGCTTGGCATGAAGCGTTCCATTGAAGCATAGTTGCCATTTTTGTCAAAACTCACGGCCATAATCCAGCCGCGCATCCATTCGTAGGCAAAGAATTTACCATCGTAATAGGCGGGAAAAGCTCGCGACGCAGTAGCAAACATTTCTTTGTTATAAACAGGCCCTGCCATTGGGTTACATCCACCACTTCCCAACAACGGGAACTCATCGCTCTTACCGTAAGTGTACCAAATCATGGCACCTTTAGCTTCGGGAAGTTGGATTAGACCTGTATTATTGGGCGAATTGTTGACAGGTTTGAACACATCCCATTTTTCGCCTGATTGCTTGGTTTCAAAATTAAACTTATTGTACGGCTGATTGTTTCCCACAAAGTGCGGCCAACCATAGTTACCAGATGCAGATGCCTGCCCAAACTCACAAGTACCCGCTGCCCCGCGATTTGGGTCGGATTTAGAAGCATCAGGGCCTACATCCCCCCAATATAACTTGCCCGTTTTTTGGTCAACCGAAATCCGGAATGGATTACGGTGACCCATCGTATAAATTTCAGGACGGGTTTTGTCCATACCCTTAGCAAATAGGTTACCTTCTGGAATGGTGTACGTTCCATCAGGCTGAGGTTTAATTCTCAGAATCTTACCTCGCAAGTCGTTAGTATTAGCCGACGATTTTTGGGCATCCCAGGGGCTGCGGCCTGGGCGTTCGTCACTTGGGCTATATCCATTTGAAGCATGGGGGTTGGTATTATCGCCCGTGCTTAGGTAAAGGTTTCCTGCCTTGTCCCAGTCAATTGCTCCCCCCGTGTGGCAACATTCTTCGCGTTGAGTTTCGACTTTCAATATTTCTTTTTCAGAATCCATCAACAGTTCATCGCCTTTCATCGTAAAGCGCGAAAGCACGTTGTACGAGCCTTTGGTTGAAGAATAATACAGATAAATCCATTGGTTTTGGGCAAATTTCGGGTCTTTACCCAAACCAAGCACACCATCTTCGGCTACTGATTCTTTCCCTTCGCGGTTGACGTACTTTAAACTAACGGGAAGTTTCGCAATCGTTTTGAGTTGTTTAGTTTTGTTGTTGTAGAGGCGAATTTCTCCTTTTCGTTGGATAAACAACACCCGGTCTTTATCCAACACCGTCAACTCCATTGGTTCGTCCAATTTTTCTTCCAACACCACCTTGGTAAAACGGTTTTCTTCAGGACGCGATTTAGTAAAATCAAGCGGTTTAGGAGAATTCCCGCCTATAGCGTACTGAATTCCTGCCCACAAGTGATTGAGGAAAAGCACTTCCGAAAACGACTCATCGGTATGACCCATTGCAGTATAAAAAGCCCGTCCACCGTCATACTCTTGGTACCAGCTCATAGGATGATAATCAGGGTTTTTACCACCAATATAGGTTTTTTCGTCAATTGTGAGTACGACATTGATTTTAGGAGAAATATCCTTAAAGCTATAAAACTCATCGGTGCGTTCAAATTCATCAGGCATTCCTTTGGTAGCCCAGTGGTTTTTAAGTTTAACGATGAATTTTCCCTTCTGAACGTTGCTAGGCGTACTTGGGTGATCTAAAAAGTAAGCTCCCGCCAATTTTCCGTACCAAGGCCAATCGTATTCAGTGTCCGTTGCCGAGTGAATCCCTACATAACCACCTCCTGCCTGAACGTAACGTTCAAAAGCAACTTGCTGCTCGTCGTTTAAAATGTTACCTGTGGTATTTAAAAAGACAACGGCACTGTATTTTTTGAGATTAGGCTCATTGAACTGCGTCGCTTCTTCCGAAAAGCTAACGCCAAAGCCTTTTTCTTTCGCCATTTTTGCCAAAGCCACTTTACCTGCTTCAATGGATTGGTGACGAAACCCTTCCGTTTTGCTAAAAACCAAAACGTTTAATTTCGCCGTTTGTGCAACTAGGTGGTTAGTACAGAAAAGCAACAATAATGCTTTTACATATAGCCACCTACTTACATAAAGTAGCTGTTTCATAGGAAATTGTTGGTATAAATTACTGATAGATTAATTTTTAGAACAAAAGTAGAAGAAATATCTTTTATTGTCTATTTTAGAGACAATAAATTTTTCATTATTTTGCCTTTGAAGAGTACCTCTTTGTAAGAGGTAAAAAATCTGGATAAACATACCTTTGTACTAAATTTAAGTTTTTCAAAAATTGGCCGTTTCCAAATTTGCAATTCCTAAAACCACGCCCTATGAAGTTATTTAATGAAGAATATTTTATTCGCCAGCTCTCTATCGATTGTGTTATTTTTGGTTATCAAGAATTGGAATTAAAGGTCTTAGTTTCTAGAGTTGCTCTTCCTAACTCCGTCTGGACACTTCCTGGGGGGTTTATCAGGCAAGAGGAAAGTATTGACTTAGCCGCCCAACGTATTTTGGAAGAACGCACAGGACTCACTGACATTTACCTAGAGCAATATCGGGTATTTGGGGAGCCATCTCGTATCAACCACGAAATCGTTGAGGGTTTCAACAACATGAAAAAAGAATGGCTAAGTAAAAGTATGTTAGACGAAAGTAGTTTCCAATGGCTCTCCAAACGCTTTGTTTCGATTGGCTATTATGCCTTGGTAGACATCAACAAAGTGAGCCCTCGAAAAGGAATGCTTGATACTTCCGTTGATTGGTACAATGTGAAGGAACTACCAACAATGATTATGGACCACAACGAAATGGTCGATGCCGCGCTGGAAACTCTCCGACAAAACCTTGACCAAAAGCTCATTGGCTTTAATCTTTTACCCGAAACGTTCACGATGCGAGAAGTACAAGAACTGTACGAAGCGGTGTATGACAAACCTTTTGCCCGCAACAATTTCCAAAAGAAAATGCTCGACCTGAACGTACTCGAACGCCTCGAAAAGAAATTTACAGGGGCGCAGAATAAGGCGCCGTATTTGTACCGGTTCCAAAAAGTAACTCAACAAAGCATGGAAGAGCCGCAGGTTATTGAAAATCTTTCGTAATTTCAAATTGTGACACGCTCTGCTCAATCGCATGCACGAAGCTTTGATAAATTACATCGACCGTCAGTTAGCAACGCCGTTGTCTGAGGATGAAATTACGCGTATCAAGAAGACCTTTGTTCCCAAAAAACTCCAAAAACACCAGTATTTTCTTCAAGAAGGCGACATCTGCAAAGTGACAGGGTTTGTCAAAAAAGAGGCCATGCGCCAGTACACCGTTGATAAATCGGGTAAAGAATATATTTTGGGTTTGTACATTGAAAATTGGTGAATCGCCGACCGCGAAAGCTTTACCCAAAACACCCCGTCATTGTACAACATTGATGCTTTTGAGGATACCGAGTTTGTGGTAGTGACGCAGGAAGCATTTCAACACTCATTGAAGCCGAACAACGTCTGGCCGATTTAGAGAGAACCTATCCAGCATTTTTACTCGGTATCAGTGAATTACTGGAGGGGGTAGGTCTATTGTTTCCTTCTTTCCTCAGAGTCAAGCCTATACTTACCACCCCTTGCCGCTGCTAGTTTGGCCGTAGTGATAGACCGTTATAAGAGGCGAGTTGCCCCGCCTCTTACTTTTCATTGATAATTTCTCCTATTTTACTTGCACTACCTTCACCTCACCAATTAAACCTGAGGGAACCAAAGGCGAATCTTTGCGGTAAAACGGCATGGTTGTGAAGGTCGTTTTTTGCTTAACATCGGGCTGCGCATCCCCCACAAGGCGGTTGACCCAATTATTGGTAACATTGATTTGAAGGTTATTCTCACCTTCTTTCACCGCCGAAGTAACGTCGATTTTATACGGTTTTTTCCAAACGGTTCCTACGTTTTTACCGTTCACAATGACCTCCGCGATATTTTTAACATCGCCCAAATCGAGGATAGCAGCCTTTCCCCCAATGGGGGTATTTATTTGAAAATTATTCTCATAAGTGGCTGTACCTGAAAAGTATTTTACGTCAGTATCTGCATTTTCACTCCATGACGTCAGTTTATCCATCGTTACATTTTTACCTGCAATGCTTACTTTCCATGCTCCTGACATTTGGCTCAGGGGCGTTTCTTTAGTAGCAGGCTTGGTGTAGCTATTGACCGTGGCTTTGTCTTTGAAAACAACAAAAAACGCATCCCATGATTCAAATTTCAAAGGAACAATAGTGCGTCCAGCCTTCATTTGGTAACTCACCTTTTCGACTTTGCCTGTTTGTGCGTGCCATATTTCTGGTACCCTACCCGTTATTCGGAAACTTACCTCGGCATTGGTAGGGTTGTCGCTACGATTGTTTAACCAATAAATATCAGTCCCTTGGTCCTTCGAAAGCCCGTCCCCACTAACAGCAATTTGACGGTGGCGGTATAGGATTTTATTTGGGGTATTTGAAATAATTATGTCGGGTTGCATTCCGATTAGAGACAGGGCATGCCCTGTCTCTACATTGACGTTTGGATTTGACCAAATTTCATTTACAATCGACTGAAATTCAGACTCATTATCGGCCAAACTTGGCGATTTTAGCGGTTTTTCGCCTGCTACTTTTACCCCTGCTTTGACCAAATCACGAATTTTTTTCAAAACAGGCAGGGTCATCAGTTTCGCAGATTCATCCAACACCAGGATGCTATACGTATTACCACTTTGCGCCACTAACTTCCCATTTTGAGCCTTAATCGCATTTAATAGTGCCGAAGAATTGACAAAATCGAACTCAAAACCCGCAGGAATAGCTGGCAATTTTTCTCGGCAAAGCCATGTGATATTGGTATTTTCTCCGTACAAATAAAGAATATCGGCTACGTTTTTACCTTGTTGTAGCATATAGCTGCTTCTCCCCAAATAGCCCATCCACGCTTTGCCTCCCGCTTCGGCCCACGTCTCTTGGCGGGTAAAATACTGTCCAAATGGCCCAAGTGAAAAACCAGGTTTTTTATCATCGAGTGGTTGGTGAACGGAAGTGTGAATCACAAATCGGTTTAAACCCGACGCCATTTCCAAATCAGCAGTACGTTTCAATTTTTCAGGATATTCTTGAAAAGGTTTTCCCACCGACGTCATTGATTCTGCCGCCACGATGGTTTTACCATAAATATTAGCTACCGAAGCCGATTCACGAATATCTGCCTCACTCCGTACCTCCTCGTCGTTTCCTCCTGCCAAGCTCCCTGGCGTCCACATAGCCGACATCGGAATATCCGAATTGCGTTTTACATCCATACCATCGGCCAAATAAATCCGTCCACCTTCATGTGATTCAGTATAGCGTTTCATACCACGTTTCTTCAACTCTTCCCCAATCACATCATAGTGGTTTTCGGCAATCATTTCGCCAATCGTTTTTCTGAAATCCCACAAGAATTTTTCACTTTCTTCTACATTCTTCACGATTCTACCCGTAAGCACCGGCACCCAAGGGCGTAAATCGTACGCACGTCTTTTCTTAAATTCATCGGGCAGATTTTTGGTCCAGTTCATGTGCCCTGCCTCGTAACTATCCAAAACCATGTACTGCAATCCCTTTGCGCCCATCATTCCCCCTGTGGCATCTTTGTACATATCCAAGTAAGTATTAATATACCGACGTACCGCTTCTTTGTCAAGTTTATCCACTTCCAAACCTGTTGCCTCAGGCGAAGCAGGGTGGTTTTGGCGGCCAGTTAGTGAATACCCCAAACGCACAACCATCCAAGTAGACCCCTCACCCCCGGTGGGGGGATTCCAGTCGATTGTACCATCTGACTTCATTTTATCAGTTAAGTCGATTACATCAGACGTTGGAATCGCATCAACATCTCTTCCCTCATTAGGGAATAGGGGGCTTTCTTTCCAAGCTACAAAGCCTGCTTTATCTGCCGCTTGATCAATGCGCGACGTATTGAAAAGAACAAACTCCGAAATATTTGTCCCTTCGGGCTTGGGTTCTCCTGTTTGCCCCATCAGGGCCGCAATCGAATTGATGGTTCCTGGCAGAGTTTCAAAACAAATCCGCCAGTATTTGGCTGTAGTGGCAGGAATCCCAACCGTAATAAACGGCAAAGTACTGTTAGGCACTTTGACTACGGTTCTAAAATTTACCCCGTCGTCGCTTACTTTTAAACTACGATTGTTTGGTCCCCCGTTAAATTCCGACAATTCGCCCGCAGGGCTCACCCCCACCGCAAACGCCTTGAAAGTTTGAGGAGTATCAAATGCATACTGTACCCACATATCTTTTCCGACCTCCATAGGAGGCAAAAGGTAGGTTTTGTTCAAATCGTGGTCGAGCATCAGCTTTGTGTCAAAATCCCCTCCACTTTTGCTCATCTTTGGGTTCAACTCCATAAGATGCTTTTCGTTAGAGGGCAACTTATACGCAATCACGAGGGCATCGGCCGCAAAGCGAGGCATTTCACCCACAAATCCCCCCATCAATCCACCTGCAGCAGTTCCTACTTCCTGAAACTTACCTATCACATTAGGAAGCGAGGGAAGTTTTACGGTTTGTTTTTTTCCTCCTTCTACGAGCGTCTCAGCCCAAACATACTTTTTCATGGCATCTTCAGGCTTTACCCAAGGTCCCCCTGTCACACTCCAACCTGGCGACCCCGCAATGGCCATTTCGAGCCCTTTTTGCTCGGCGAGTTCGGTCGTAAATTTAAACGCATCTTTCCAGTCGGGCGTCATAAAAACAAGTTTTTTGGGAACCACGACGGGCGTAAACAAGTTCGCGTCGAAGTTTTGAAACCCGCCGATACCCACTCGTTGCATCCATTCTAAGTCTTTTTGGATGCCTTCTTTAGAGATATTACCGTTCATCCAATGCCACCAAACGCGCGGCTTAGCCGAGCTGGGAGGGGTCTGAAACTGGGTCTTGTCTTGGGCATAACCTCCTACATTCGACAAAAGTAGTAAGGCTAGAACAGCTTGAATTTTTGTTCTCATTCAATTAGAGTTATTGGTAAAAAGGAGCGCACACTAGCTACCTACCTCAGCGGGGTATGGCTAGCGTTTTATAATAAAAATTGACCGTATGCTTCACCGAGGAAAGGTTCGACGGCTTCTCTTTGGTATCGCGTTCAATCATGATATATCCCTTGTAGTTTTGACTCTTCAATTCGTCAAAAACTGCTGGAAAGTCGATTACTCCCGTTCCTACAGGCACATCTTGGAGTTTATTGTTGTTGTATTCCGCGATGTCTTTTAGGTGAATTCCAATGATTTTTCCGTGCAATTTCTTCAACGCTAACACAGGGTTTATTCCTGATTTAGGGTAGTGCCCAAGATCGGGGCAAGCCCCAAAATTGGGATGACCTTTCAAGGCCGCCAATACCGAATCAGGATGCCAATAAATGCTGTTTCCATTCCAATGGTTGTGCAAAGCTACTTTTATTCCGTAAGCCCCTGCCAAACTATCCACGCTGTTCCACAAATTTCGAGGGGGCTCTGCAGTCACATATTTGACCCCGAACGCTTTCGCTATTTCAAAATCGCGTTTCCAATCGGGTAGTGTTTTACCTCCAATGATGTATATCGACTCCATTTTAAGCCCTTTATCAGCTATCTGCTTTTTCAGATGCTGAAGCCCCGACGGCGAAAGCCGAAATAGTGCGGAGTCTTGAAGTTCTTTTCCCGCTTTGGCAAACACAAACCCTTCCACGTACTTTAAGGAAGCACTGTCGGCGTAGGCCAATTGTTCGGGAAAAGATGCTGTACTAAAGGTGTACAAGGCCACACCCAGCTTCCAGTTTTCAGCGACAGACGTGTTTTTAGACGTTGACTGTGCATTTAGCACTAACGAAAACATCATAACTACTAACCCAAAGGCTAATACGGTTACTTGATATTTATTTTTCATTGAAATTCAAAAATTAAATATTCCTCATTTTTTAGTGTTACACTTTCCCGATAGAACGCCACATCTCAATTTCTGACCCAAACCGATTATTGATTACTTCCAATTGCGTATCAATGCGCATCGTTGAGCGATTTTTCAGGTCGTAAGCTTTCCATTTAGGGGCATTTTGGGCGGCGGGCTTTCCTGTTTTGGCAAAAGTAGTCCACAACTCAGCAAAATTATGCGAAGCTGTTACCCGTTCAGGTCTATTTCCTCCAAAGAAACTGGGTTTTTTAGCAGATTCATTAAAAAACTTAAAACTAATATCCATTGCGTGAGGAGTTCCCATCGCATACTCAGTTCCAGGAATTTTTGCTTCTGATTTGTACCCAAAATTGTACAGATACACTGGTGCTCCGTTTTGCGCAGCTTTCCTTTCGGCGATAATCACCGAACCCAAACCCATCATCGTAATTGAAGAAATGGCAATAAAAATATCGGGAGCAGTGGCTTGTGGTCTGGCTTTTTGATAGGTCTCAATAATTTTAGACGTATCTTGACCGTATTGTGGTTCAAGCTTTTTGTGTAAGCTTTCAAAGTCCAATTTGGCAAACTCGGTATCTTTCCTTTCCCACGCAAAAAAGGTGTATTCATCTTCGTTCCAACCTACCAACAATGGCTTATTTTTAGAAATTGCAGGAGCAGTTGGGTCAAACGGATGGTGCGGTAGTGCTTTCCCATCCACCACTGGGGCAAATCCACCCGCATTGCGCTGCATCATCCCCCGATTTTTATTTTTTTCAACAAATGGGGGCACAAAAGGAAGTTTAGATTGTATAGCCAATAGCTCCGAAGCGGGGACATCCAAGACTTTTTTCCAATTGCTTACGGAGATATTTAGCTCTTTCAACAACATCAGCGTTATCTCTTGGGCAATTTCTTTATCCACCATGCGTACGCCTGGCCCACTTTCAATGGAGGCTTTGTTGAAATATGGAGCTGCCGAAGGCATGGCATACAAACACGATGTTTTTGCGCCACCACCCGATTCTCCCCAAATCATCACGTTGTTGGGATCACCACCAAATTGAGCAATATTAGCATTCACCCATTTCAGTCCTTCCACAATGTCTAGCATACCGTTATTGCCTGACCCTTCGTAGTCTTTTCCACCCAGTTCGTCCAAATAAAGGAAGCCTAATAATCCCAAACGGTGATTGGTTTCCACCACCACATCAAAATTTCGGGCTAAATTTGCTCCATCTTGCCCAGCCGAACCGCCCGAACCAATCACAAAACCACCCCCATGGCTGTAAAACATGACAGGACGTTTTTTGTTGTCGGTAGCAGGAGTCCAGACATTCAAGAAAAGGCAATCTTCGGAAGGAGCGGGTTCGTTCCGTCTTGGATTTTGAATAGCTGGTGCTCCAAGAGTAAGTGCCTCACGCACTCCTGTCCATGGTTCGAGCGGCGCAGGGCGGCGGAAACGTCTTTCGCCCGAGGTTTTCCCTGCATAAGGCACTCCTTTGAAAATACTTACGCCTTGTTCTCGGTAGCCTTTGATTTTGCCGTGAGTGGTATCAGCAGTTACGAATTCCTCAATCAATGAATTGGAAAAAGCATAATTTGCAACCGACAAGCCTGCGACCGAAAGGGCAGTTTTGTTTAAAAATTCTCTCCTTTTCATGATTTTTAAATATTGAAATTATTCATACCCTCTTTCAAGGCAATCGTTTTACCTTTCCAAACCAAGTTACCCGTAGTGGTTTTTGGTAATTCGATTTGAATCTTCCATTTGCCATTTTCTAATTTATAACTGGCCGAAATACTTCCTTTGGGATGCGGCATCTTTCCACTGATTTCAGTCATTTGACCCAAATGTGGCTGAATTTTGACTTTTGAAAAGGCCAAACCGTCGCTGTCAATACCGAGGATAGTGCGGTAAAATTCAATGTTTGGACTCGAACCCCAGGCATGACAATCGGAGCGAGTTTTGTCCACATCGGAAGTTTCAGCCCAAGTGGTAAGTCCCATTTGAATGTTTTCACGCCATTTATCGAGCCATTTCAAATAGTCGTTGCCTTTGCCCGCTTTAATCAATGCCTGATGCAAATAATATTTAAAATAGATAGAGGCTGGCGCAAGTTTGGAGTTGGTAATGAATTGATTGGCAATCTCATTTGCTTCTTGTGGCGTAGCCAAACCCGTCAGAATAGCCAATGAATTGGTATGTTGCGAAAACTCATCTTTTTCTTCTCGGTCAGCAAAAAGTTTTTTGGCACTGTCCCAGTATTTGGCTCTGATGGTCTTTTTTAAAGTAGCAATTTCCTGTTGGTATTGAGACGCAAAAGCAGCATTACCCAGTTTTGTTTCCAAATCTGCCGCTACCTGATACGCCCAAAGTAACTGAAAATCAAGCACAGCTGAAGTACCATTGGCACTCATTGGCCCCATACCTGCCCGCCATTCTTTGAAATTATCCACCCAATCGGTAAACATCCACTGGGGAGAGTTTTTTAACGAGCCATCAGCTTGTTGGTAGCTTTTGAAGTAATTCAAAATTTGCCGCGTACCACTTATTTTGCCCTTTACAAACTCAATATCAGCACCGTAGCGAGCGTAGTCTTGCAACATACCAATGTACCAAAGCGAGAAAGTCGGGATAAATTGGGGAGTATAAGAGGGATGTCGGCTCAGGGTAACGCCCTCGGGTGTTCGAGAAAAATCCATGAGGTTAATGGCATTTTTTACGAGTCGGTCATCGCCGCTGTTGTAAAGCGATACCAATGCCTGAATACGACCATCCCCAATGTATTGAAGTTGCTCATAGTAAGGGCAATCCATGTAAGTTTCATAGGCACAAAGACGAGCGGTACGCCAGCCAATTTCAAGCATTTTATCCATTTCGGACTGGTTGGCCAACAGTTGGGCATTCATCCGAAAAGGATAACCCGTAAATGTACCATAAATATCATTTAAGGTAATTTCCTCATTTTGAGTAACAATACTTAGTTGAACATAGCGGTAAGTACGGTAGGTAAGGCTAGTAAATTTCTGGCGTTGGCTTCCGTCCGAAACAAGGCTATCAGCCCGCCCAATAAAGGTTTTGCCAGCGGTTTCGTTTCTATTGCCTTTTGAGGTATTTTTAAAAAGTGCCTCAGCATATCTCAATGTAATACTCGCCGATTTACCTCCACTAAATTCTACATTTGGGTAGGCATTGGTCAAATAACTTTGGTCCAAAATAAGGATTACTTTCGAGTTGGCAGGAATCGTCACTTCTGATTTTTGAGCAGGAAAACCCGCAGGCAAACCCGTAATACCCTCATTACTAACTACTTTAACCAATCTCTCATCTTTCAGCTCCATTTGAGGTATGATTGACGGCACAAGCATCCAGCCGCTCATGGTACCAAAGGCCCCTAAAATATTTTTGGGAACTCCTCCCCCCACGGGTCTCGCTTTTTGCCAATTTTTATCGTCAAAACCTTCACTTTTCCAATTTTTGGGGCTTAAAGCCATGTTACGAATTTCACCCGCTCCAGCCACATAATAGCCCCGCGTTCTGAAAACCAAAGGGGCGAAGCTGTTGTCTTTTTCACAAAGCCAAGTGTTGTTGGTATTCACCGCCGACTCCGCAGAAGTAGCTCCCTGAAGAATAAAACCCGTTCGATAAGTTATCTGCGCCTCGGGTTTAAATTCGCCCTCGTTCCACACTTGGGCAGCAATGATATTTTTTCCTGCTTTTAAATAAGACGCAATGTCCACCGTTTCGTAGTTCCAATGGGCAATATCGCCACGGGCAGGACCCATCGAAACCAGTGTTTCGTTCACAAAAAGTTTGTAGCGGTTATCGCCCGAAACGTGAATTTTGAAATTATTGGGCTTAGAAGCCAACTCAATGGTTTTGCGAAACAGATACACACCATATCCATCAGCCGTAGTGTTGGGCACAGAAATCCACTGGGCGTGCCAGCGTTTGTTAACGACATCAGGTTCACCCGTTGGAGGCCCAAATTGCGCCTTAGTACTTGAAGTTAAGGTTGCAAAAACTAGGGCAATTAGTGCTATCTTTTTCACAGTGATAAGGTTAAATGGATATTTATTTCAATTCAGCTTTCAAGAAGTCAATCACTTTAGTTTTAATTTCTTCCACATCAAACATTTTCCCAAAATGAGGGGCATCTTTAACGATAATAAGTTCGTTTTTAACGCCGTTGACCGTAAGCCAACTGCTCAATAATTGCGAGTGGCGCGGTGCAACTAAGTTGTCTTTTTCGCCGTGAATCAATAAAAACGGCGGATCGGTTTTATCAACGTAGGTTGTGGGGCTTGCGATTTTGGCCAAATCAGGGCGCGCACTCGGAGCTGCCCCAATGAGCAACCCTTCGGGCGACTTGGCATCGTCTGCCCCAGGGAAAAGAATCAGCTCGGCTGGCCCGTAAAAGTCAACCACCGCTTTGAACTTAAACTTCTTTGATGTGTTAGGCATAAAAAAAGCATCAACTTTATTGTTATTTGACAACCCTTGCAAAGAGGCCAAATGCCCCCCTGCTGAGAATCCCATCAAAGCGATTCGATTTTTATCCAAACCATATTTATCGGCGTTGTCGTATAAAAACGACACAGCACGATTACAGTCTTGAATTTGAGCGGGGAAGGTCGCTTGCGTTGCCCAACGGTAATCTATGGATGCAATGGCAATGCCACTGTTAATTAGAGCCGATACGGTATTACCCATGTAACCAATATCGGCTGTTTTGTCATTGCCAATCCAACCGCCACCGTGAATCAACACCACGAGCGGCAATTTTTTGGGAGCATTGGCAGGCAGATAAATATCTAATAAATGCTTTTTGAGAGTATCGTTATTGAATGGGATATTTCCGTGTAAAATCGTTCCTTGAGGAAAAAGTTTTAGGACACGGTTGGTTTCCTGTTGAGCATTGACCAAAAGCACTTGAAATAGTAAAAGTGCTACAAGAACTATCGACTTGATTTTCATTCTAAGAAAAAATCAGGGTTTACTTTTTTACTAAAAGATAAATTAAATGCCTTAAAAACAAAGCCCCACCAAGGCGGCATTCGGTGAAAAATATCACCGAGCGTCGCATAGTTGTAGACAAGCCCTGAGAAATTTTGAATAAAAGGCGTATTTTAACTTTTATAAATACAAATAAATGCTTCTTTTATCCAGAAATCATCCTGTACTTGCCTGTTATTGTCTTTGTTTTAGACAATAATAAATTCATGTCATTTCTATTTTAGTTTTGTTGAAAAAGCAAGTCCTGCTATTGCTAAACTTGCGGCAATCCACAAAAAAGCTGAGGGGTCAATAGCATCAGAAAGTAGACCCGCCAGAGCAGGAACGAGCACGCCCCCCACAATCTCTGCAACTCCTGTTATTAGCCCAATAGCCTTGGCTTTGAGATGTTCGGGAACTGCTTCTGAAGGCACCACAGCCGCGACCAATGGAATAAGCCCCATCATAAAATAGGTAAGAAACATAACAGGCAAATGTACCCTCGAACCAGCTAAGAAATAAACGGCAAAAGGGTAACAAGCCCCTACAACACAAAAAAATAGAACCACTTTTTTTCGTCCTATTTTATCCGAAAGACCTGGAACAAGAATAGAAGAGAATAAACCCGAAACCCCTAATAATCCCATTGTTTTGCCCATTTCATCAGCAGTCATGCCTTGAGTATTAACAAAATAATTGGAAATAAAGGGTAGTGTAGCAAACCACCAACCAAACACACAACACGCAACGGGGATGCCCCATTTGATATTGTTGTATTGAAGTAACTCGGAGAGATTGAGGGTGGACGTTTCTTTGCTTTTCGCACTTTCTGCGGTTGTGTTCTTGACGTATACCCATGCAATCAACCCCAAAAGTAACCCTGGCGCCCCTGCAATATAAAAAGCATTGCGCCAACCCACGTTTTCGGCAATTTGTACTAAAACAACAGGTGCTAAAATAGAGCCAAACAGAGCCGAACCCATTCCTTGTAAAATTCCTGCATTTACGCCAAGGCGATGCGGTGAAGACTCGCGCTCAACAAAATTTTGGGCCAATGGAATGACAGGACCTTCGGCCAGGCCCATGAGTAGCCGAGCCAAAAGTAAGGTTACGAAAGAAATGGCCAAGCCTGAACCAAACGAACAAATCGAAAATACAAAAACGGCAATGACAAAAACGATTTTCTTTTTGTTATTCGTTTCGGCCCAAGCAGTAGAGAAAAAACTCGAAAAGGCCCATGCCAGTGACAATGCTCCTGCCAAAAGTCCGATTTGGGTGTTGTTGAGTTGAAGGTCTTTGGCCACATAGGGCATTAAAAAATTAAGCGCGAGGCGGTCAAAGAAAAGACAACCAAAGGTCAGCGCCATTACTAAGACTATGCCGTTTTCGTAGGTAAATAATCCTTTTTTGGACGTCGTGGAAATACCTTGTTCAGTTGGAGTACTCATCGAGAATAGATTTTAGGGTGATTTCGAGTATAAAAAAACTCATAGGAACAGGCGCCTATGAGGTAGTACAGCCAAGTTCATCCTTTAGACTTATTGGTCATTTAAACAACATTGGGGCAAAATCCTGCAAATTTTTGCACCATGCTGGAAATGTATGGGCTCCCCGCCATTTTCGTTATTGATATGAAAGTGCTCATGAGGCAATCCCAAAAATATCGGCACAAGGGATGAGCTCATACCCATATTTCTGGGACTAGGAAACTACCTTATTTCTCAATATGCCAATACCTTCTACTTCTAACTCAACCACATCGCCAGGTTCGAGTGGGCGATGAACGGTAAAATTATTTTCGATTAAACTTCCCCAACCGAGTGTACCTGAGCCAAGAATATCGCCTGGCATGAGGGTAACATTGTTTTCGGAAGCGCGCTCAATCATTTGCTCGAAATTATAGTACGATGTTTTGTAATTTCCTTCGCATACGGTCTGTCCATTGATGCGTGAAGTCATTTTCAGATTCATTCTCTCTCCCGCCACTTTTGGTACGCTGATGGGTTCTTGAAAAACACTTTCATCAAATGGCACTCGGTACTGCTCCATTTCATCGGCAGTAACGATACACGGGCCGATGGCATTGGCAAAATCTTTGCCTTTGTGCGGCCCCAACGGAATCTCCATTTCCACTTTTTGAATCGCACGGGCTGTCCAATCATTGAAAATTGTATATCCAAAAATGTACGGACGAGCATCGGCGGCTTTAATATCTTTCCCTTTTTTACCAATGATACAAGCAATTTCAAGCTCAATATCCAATTTGGATTCTTTGGTCGGACGTTTGATTTCATCCTCAGGGCCATAAATGGCTTGGTGATTGGTGAAATAAAAAATGGGCATATCGTACCAAGCAGGGCCAATTTTATGTCCGAATGAACGAGAGGCATTTTGCATGTGCATCTCAAAACCGATGTAATCACGGAAACTACGTGGATTGGGCAACGGTGCTAAAAGTTTAACCTCTGCCAAGGTGTAATGTGGCTCCACTTCGCCCAGAGTTTTGATAATATCGAAATAGGTTTCGTGATTATCAATAAAAGTGAGCATATCGGTAGGCAATTTTTCATTGGCCAAACGCATATCAACTACGCTTTCGCCCACCAACCAACCGATGCGGCTTTCTTGATTTTTATCTAAAAATGTTACGAGTTTCATATTTTAATTGGGAGTTTGGATTTGGGAAGTCGGAGTGTGAACACAGATTTTGGAATTTTGAATTAGGATTTAATTTTAAAATTCCCAACTCATAATTCCGCACTCCCAATTCATTTTTTACTTTATTTATTGAAACACTACAATAGAAAGCAATTCATTGCCTTCTTTCCACAGGTCTTTTACTTTTTCTCTATGATTTTCATCAAGACCAACTGTGAAGTCTGACCAAAATAGAGTTAGTTTCATTTAATTCTTCTTCAACAATTGTCAGTTTATGTTTGAAATCAGCTGTTGACTTTGCTCTCGAAACGGCTCTGTAGTTATCTGATTTCTTACCGTACGAAACCCTAAATTATAAGGTAGTTTTTCTGCAAACTTTATGATTGAAATTGCATATAACTTGCAACTGTTTTAAAGTTCGTTGATGTCCATAAAATGTGGAATTTTGAATGCGGAATGTGGCTAATAAACCGTTAAAACAATTCCCAACTCCCAATTATTATATCTCTTCTGTCAGCGCCATCCCTGTTTTGCCCATGAGCATCCCCATGTTTGCTCCTTCGGGCAATGGTTGATCGGTGTATTCGAGTAGTTCCCAAGCCCCCAAAGTCTCCGAAACCTCTACCACCATTTTACAACGGTCATAGCGGCGTTTCATATATCTTTCAAACACCTCTTCTACTGAACCTTCTTTTTGTAACTCTTCAATCAAAACTACGGCATCTTCGATGGCCAAAGCTGCTCCCGAACCCAATTGAGGAATGGTTGTGTGAGCAGCATCGCCCAACACTACTACACGGTTTTGATGCCAAGGCGCAGGCATTTTGAGCGTCTCAAGCGTACGATAATTGACCAATTTAGCATCTGTTACTTGCTTCGTCTCATCAAACTCCCAATACTTGCAAGGTTCTTCGAAGTGACCAATACCTTCTGCTTC
>JALQYJ010000119.1 GCA_023254175.1 Runella sp.
TTTATCCAATTGAATAACGACTCAATAGGCTGTCTAACTCTAGAAAAAGCCGTTGAAAACAGGTCATCAGCGGCTTTTTAAACTGCCTTTGGGTTTGACTTTGTCCTTTTACCAGCTTGACTAGGGTGAAGATATAAGCACCATGCTGATGGAGAATTTGCTGATTGAGTTCCGTATCACGTAAGCTTTATCGGCAAATATAGCCTTGCCTGCAAGTTTTGGTAGGATAGGCTTAAAACTGATGAGGTATTGAGTTAGCTACTCGACGAGCAACCATGTGCATTTTTACACCATAGTAATAGATATTTTTAGTGGCACAAAAACGCTTTTCAGAAAGTTCTCGCGCGATTTTGGCTGAACATTTTCCAGAGCAAAGCATGATGGGAAAAGCGTCGACAAGGGCGATTTCTTGGCTAATATTTTTTACAATCTCTTGTTCCTGAATATGTTGTAGCATAATTGGCAGTAGAGCTAACATAAGCTGATGCAGTGCATTGATGCGTGTGTTAGAATTGGCATAATTAGGCAATTGAGAAAAATAAGACTTTATGTAACGATTTGCATAGTCATAAATTTCGCTTTTTTATGCTTATTTTCGTAGCGGCGGCAGTAAAAATAGATAGTCAAAAGCGCGGCATCGGTAATTTTTTTATTATTGGGAGCTGAGTTTAAACTGAATCTTTGTCGGAGCGCCGATGCGGTAATACCAGCAAAGTTCATTATCATAGCACTCACAGAGGTAGTAATAAAGTCGAAACAAATTTACTGACTTATGAAATTACTACCTCTCACTTGTACAACCCAATATTCGCATTAAGAGTTTATTCTAGTCTACCTTTGTTCAACTCTTCTTGCCAAGCTTTCAGCTCGTCCCATTTACCATCGCGTGCCAACGCCGATTGTCTTGGCCACGTGGTAGGGTCGTGCATTTGAAAACGAGCCCCTGCGGCATCCAATATTTCTTTGATTCGTTCTGGGGAGGTTACTGCCAATTGAGCAAAGGTTACAATACCTTTATTATTGAGCAACCCTTCTATTTTAGGGCCAATTCCTTCTACTATTTTCAAATCATCAGGAATGACAGGCACGATTTCCACCAACGGACGTTGCCCTAGCCACCAAACCATATAGGCTTCCACTGCGCTCCATTTTGCATCTATATTTGCCTGCAAACCTTCTATTGTCGCCACAAACGTACGTTGCCCTAGCCACCAACCAATATAGGCCACCAGTGCAAGTAGCGCAATAGCTTCTAAACCAGCGACCCAAAAATTTTGACTTAAAGGAGTTACTTGTAATATAATCATGGTAAAAGTCAGTTTAAAGGTAAAACCGTTATTCCTTACGTCCTTTTTTTAGCTCGTTTTGCCACGTTTTAAGCTCTTCCAATTTACCATCCCTTGCCAAAGCTGACTGTTCTGGCCAAGTGAAGGGGTCGTGCATTTGAAAACGTGAACCCGCAGCCACCAAAATTTCCTTGATACGCTCAGGTGAGGTGGATGCAAGTTGGGCAAAAGTAAAGATGCCTTCATTGTTGAGCAATTGCTCAATTTTTGACCCAATCCCTTCGACTAGTTTCAAGTCGTCGGGTATTACAGGCGCTACCGTAGGTACTACTACTGGAGCATTCCGTTCCACAGCAGGCTCAGGTAGTTTATTTTCTATTGCAACTGGAATTGGGGATACGGCTACTACTTCTTTCGTTTTGTAAAAATCGTCTACCGCAGCATCCAGCAATGACAATTTCGATTCGAGGTTCTCTACTTCACTTTTTTTGGTAATATATCCAATAATATACCCCAAAACAGCCGCAACCACAAGCATCAGGAGATGTTGCCACCAAGCACCTGTTTGTTCAAAAGGATTAAAATGTCCGTACATATACGTCGAATGTTGAATGAGTAACTATCTTAAATTTATTGAACTACGATGCTTACACGTCGATTAGCCTTACGTCCTTCGGGTGTATCATTAGAAGCTTTGGGTTGTGTCTCCCCTTTGGCTTCGGTGGTCAGTTGGTCAGCAGCGATACCATATTTTTTGAAAGCTACCTTCACTCCTTCTGCTCTTTTGCCTGAGAGAGCTAAGTTTTTATCATCCGCCCCTACATTGTCGGTATGTCCAGTAATTGACAATTTCTTATCCTTGTGAGATGCCAAATATTTTTTAGCTTCTTCTAAAAACTTCTGGTTATCCTCGGTCTGTATGTAGTTAGTACTACTCGTTTGGAAATACAAATCCATCGGTTTAAAGGCATCTTCGTATTTTTCGGCTGCTGCCAAAGCTTCTTCTGTTTTAGGAATAACGAGGCTATCAAACCCAAACTCCATTCCATGCGTTGAGTCGTCTGCACTAAACTGTAATTCAATCATTTTACTAGTTGTTGCTACTTGACTTGCAGGCACTCCCATTTCGACAAGATACTTTTTAAGTGCTTCTGCTCTTGCTAGCCCCAAATCTGGAAACGTCGCTGATTTTTGTTCCATAGAAGCATACAAACCTGTAACGGTCAGTTTTCGATTGGGATTGGATTTTAGATAAGCGGCCAACGAATCGAGTTCTTTCTTCACGTTCGCGTAATTGGGGGCGGCAATGGATTTCTTAAAACCGACATTAAAAGACGAACTTAACTTGAGCTTCGTGCCGTCAAATATTGAAAGAGGCGGATTCACATACGTAGGGGCTGCCGTTTCGGTAGTGGGGCCATCGCACAATTGTTTGATTTTACAAACGTGCCAGTAGGTAGCCCCGCCTATCCAGCCAACAAGCAGAATCCAAGCAATCGTTTTGACACCCGAAGACATAGTAAGTAGTAGAAAATTGATGGTGAAAAGGAGAATTTATACTTGAGAATGTGAATATAAAGATAATTATCACAAAAACAAGCACTTACGCAATCATCTTACCTGTTTTTATCTTATTTATAAGTATAATACAATTTTTACACTTTTTTGACTTTTACAATATTTAAAATATTGTTCTGATTAAATTTAAACTATTTTTATTTTTCATTGTACTATTTAATGTCAATCACTTACATATGTCAATTTTTAAGAATTTTATTCTGTTTTAATTTTTTTCCTTTACCGCTCATCCCTTAAAATAATCCACTTATCCTTTTTCATATAAAAGTCTAGCCCAAAGGCTGCAATTTTGCATCGTAATCAGAAACACAAATTACTTCTGATACCCCACAACAGCCAAAGACAGATTGCTAATTCGTTAATTTTAAACAGAGTACCACTATGAAAACCTTCATGATTACCCTTGTCTTAAGTGTACCAACACTTAGACATTTCGCAGAGGCACAAGATGGAAAAAACCTCCGCACCAAAACTCAGATTGCTGAACAATTAATGGCGTCATTGCCAACACAAGATACCTTTGCGGAACCAACTACTAAAGTATTGTTTTCAAAAACTGATTTACGTTTGATTGCGATGCTTCCTACCCAAGATGAAAACGTTGAAACTCCAAGCATGGTAGAAGAACCCGCTCCTGCAATCGGCAAAGATTCCATAGTTGCCCCAAGTACAAAAACGGAAGTAAAGACTCGCGCTGATAAATAGGCGAATTGAATAAATAAGTATAAGTGTTTGCAATGGAAATAAAAAAAGGCGAGTTGTACGACTCGCCTTTTTTTTATTTCAGTACTGTTATTTCCCGCCCGTTTTTCGGAAGTAATTGTCAGCTTCTCGCTTATAAAACGGGGCAAAACTTGGGGGCACCGTCCGCAACAACTCCGTTTGGCGTTGTTTCTCCCTAACGTACTGCTCAAATGCCGCTGGTGGAGTTTTAGGTTGCGGTTTCGCCGTTTCAGACTTCCGTTGGGTATCTTCCTCTTGTTGACGAAGGGCTTTTTCTGACTCCAACAATCGGGTAACAATCTCTTCTTGACGTTTAATCAAGTTAGGATTAACGCGTTTGTTAACCATGTCCGTTTCGCTTTCGTCCATTTTATCCATCAACTCTTTCACTTCATTACCCAGCTTTTTACCTGCTTCGGTTCCCTTTTGCGAATCCATCAACTCTTTCATCATTTGGCGAATCATTGCCTGTTCTGCCGCCATTTTGGCCAATTGCTCCGACATCTGACGGCCACCCATGCCTCCTTTTCCACCTTGCTGATTTTTCTGGAGTTGTTGTATCCGTTGGTTCAATTGCTTTTGCAAATCCCCTAAACTTTGTCCTGGGTTCTTGCCTTTGCCTTTTTTACTACCCTTCCCTGGCATACTCATTGCCATCATAGCGGCTTGCATTTGTTGAAGAGTTTGGCTCAACATCAACGACAGGTTGTTCATCGACGTCATGGCAAACTGCTGTTTACTGGTCGCCATACCCAAGCGTCGTTCACGAATAAAACGTGTACTTTCCGTCATATGAAACTTCATGTCGTTCAACTCACGGGTAACAAACGTTTGCATTTGCATCACTCGTTTGGCCAAGGCATAAAGGCTATCTTCAATCACTTTGGCATCGTCCTGCAATTTGAGTTGGTCTTGTGCCAATTTTACAAAACGAGGATCTTGAAGCCCCACTCCTCGAAAATCTTTCATTACCCGTTCTTGGTCAAACGACAAATGAATGAGGTTTTCGAGAATGTCACGTAGGTTGTCAATGTTTTCGTCCATGGCTTCCATTTCGGCACTTTCCATCGACTCTTGCATTGTTTTTGCCATTTTACGCATTGACTTTGCAGCATTCTTTTGCGACTTTGAAGCGCTTTTATTTTGCTTTTGTTGCAATTGTTTCGAACTATTTTCCTGCTCTTCGTCTACGTTTTTCTGGTCTTCTTTGCTCGTATCTATCTCATTTTTATCCTCAAGCTCTTCGTTAAGTTTTTCAAGTTCTTCAATGTCTTTTTTGGTTTCTTCAAACTCTTGGTTGAGTTCTTCTTGCTCTTTTTTTAACTCTTCTTGCTTTTTTTCTTGTTCTTTGTTCTGGCCATCCTTGTTTTCTTGGTCTTTCCCTTTCTGGTCTTTATCTTTTTGTTCCTGTTCTTTGGCCTGTTGCTCAGCCTTTTCGGCAAGTTTTTCTTGCTTATCGGCCATTTCGTTCAAATCCTTCTGAATCTGATCGGCCTTTTGTTGGACTTGCATTTGCTTGAACATCTCCAACGCCTTTTCTATTTCCTTTTGCGCGTTGAACTCCTTGTTTTTCAACTTGTTCATTAGCTCTTGCATTTTGTCGTCACGCTGTTGTTGATCCAACAATTTTTCAAGCTGTTCGTATAGCTTTTGTGTTTCGGGGTCAAGCAGTTCTTTCATGAGTTTTTGCAACTGCTCCATTTTCTGCTTCATCTCAGGGCTTTGTTCTGAAAACCGCTCCTGCTTTTCTTGCGAACTTTGCGCTTGTTCTTGCATACTCTTCATGTCGTTCTGCAAGTCATCGCGCTTTTTCAACAAATCCTCAATTTGCTTCTTATCCTTAAAATCAAGCTCTTTTTCACTCTTCAAACGCTGGTCGAGTTTTTCGATTTCTTTCTGAAGGGTTTTCGCTTTTTGAAGAGTTTTGTTGATTTGCGCTTCTGTTTTTTCTGCCGATTTCTCTGCCTCTGCCCGTACTTCTTCTTTCGAAGGTACCGCAAAGTCAATCATCCGCGACTTAGCCGACTTAGGGCCGTTCACCCCGTCGTTGTCCCATACTTGAACGTAGTATTCAACGCGGTCGCCAGGAGTTAGGCGAAGGCTATCAACATACCATTGAAAATAGAACGTTTGGCTCGTGGCCGATTTATTAAATGGAATACTAAAGCCTTTATAGACCGCTTTTTTAGGGTCAGATTTATCCGTTTTACGACGCAAATTGTAGAAAACACGCAAATTCGAAAATCCGTAATCGTCCGAAATATTCCCACCCAATACAAAATAATTATACAGAGTTGTGTCTTGGTAGTTTTCAAGCGTGAGCGTCGGATGCTTATCGTTGATGACGTTTAGGAAGTAACTAATTTTTTCACGGTTTTGCGACTCGTCATTTTTGAGTTTGATTTCGTAGTTGCCCGATTTACGCACCGAACGTTTGAACTCATACCCTCCCGTCAATTTACTTTCCGCAGGATATGCTTTCGAGTCTCCTTCAAACGCAAGCGACATATCTTTAGTCGCATCTGTATTGAAATCCCAAGTGATAGTCGTTCCCTCAGGAATCGTTAGGTTTCCTACATTGCTAAGTTGCTCGGCAGGCTTACCCAAGTAGGCAGGGTAGTTTAGAGTTACATCAAACGATAACAAACTCGGCCGTTCTAATACTGTCAACTCATATTCTTGCGACTTATACCCTACTGCTTCAAATTGAAACTCAATCGGACGTTGCACATTTTTGAACGTGTACGTGTACGAATCGTTGTCTTCGGCTTCGAGTTTAAACTTGGCCTTGTTGTGAACCACATAAACAGCCTCTGGCAATGCCCCCCCAGCCAACGACACCCGCAACGTAAAGTCTTCGTTGCGGAACGCTTTCAAGTTAGGGTTATCAAGCTTGAAGGTAAACGGTGCGTCATTGTATTCTTGTTCAAAATGGATAATACGGTCGGAACTGCTGGCAAAAAAGCGAGGATTAATAATTAACACCAACGCAATAGCTGCCAAAGGATACACAGCGTACTTGAGGTAACGGCGGTTTTGCTCAATTTTGATGGCATCCGAAAACCGCACAATCATCAATTGCTTAGATTTTTGCTGGATACTCGCCTCTATCAAGTCAGTTTGGGTACCTGATAAACTTCGGAGTTGAAGTGTATTGATAAGTTTGTCGCCAATTTCTGGAAAAAAACTACCAATTTGATTGGCCGCTTCTTCATCGGACAGCGACTTCCGCAACCCCCACAAATGAAAAATAGGAATCGCTACCCAGCGCACCAATGCGTATCCTAAAATGGCAAAAAAACCATAGAAAAGGCCCGCACGGACGCCCGAACTGAATCGACCAAAATACTCTAATGTATTGACAAACAGGTAGGCCGACAGCACAAATGCTGCCGCAAAAATCACTCCTTTGACGAGCTGATTGAGGTAAAATTTCCGTTTGTACTCACCAATGCGCTCCAGCAGTACGGAAAGGGTTGGGGTTGTCATAAATTCAAATTTTTATTGGCTGGTATTTAGTCAATAGAACTCTTTATCCGAAGATACGTTTAAAGATAACGCAAAAATGATGCAAAAAGTAGTGCGTTCCCAGAAAGATTCTAAGGATAACGCAAATTGAAGGACATTTTTGGGCTTTTTGCCGACGACTCCTCAGATTAGACAGTACCTATTACTCCCCAGGCTTATAGGTTCGTTCGGCATTGGCCAACACCTCTTTTTTATAAAAGAAGATTTCTTTGAACTGGGCATGAATATACCCTTCAACTTGGTCGGTATAGTGAGCCGACGTGGAGGTCGTGCTTGCCCCCCCTGTTAAAATCGTCTTGGCCTTCAGTTCTTTACCAAACTCTACGGCAGCCACAAACGTATTACCAGTCACTCCATAACGAGCTTTATTTGGGGCAGTTTTACGGCTCACGTAGGCATTCAGTGACCCCATGTATCCAGGTGTAGCAGGCACAGCCCAGCTTTTTTGAACATCACTAAACGACTTTCCTTCGGCGGGACGTTGAAAACGATTGAGTTTCCCCCACGCTACTTCCCACGTTCCAAAATCTTTTTGTAGTTCTTGCACTACTTGCCCAAGCATTTTTACCTGCTCAATTGGAGATAGAAAATCCACCGTTAGATTTGAGCCATTCGTAACTGAATATTGTTCCTCGTTCGTGATGGGTCGAGGAAGTTTAGCAACATTTTGCTGCACCAATCGTTCGGTCCACAACACTGCTAGGGTCGTAGCTACGGAGGAAGTATCAGTGCGAAAATCCCATTTACTCAGGGTTTGAATAGGCCCCGCCAACCGTAACAAAGCCGAATCGGCCTGTACTTGTTCAAACGATTTGACAAGCGATGGGATAAAACGAGACGCATTGGGCAAATACGGGTCATGGGCAGCCTTTATGACATCGTCCAATGTTGCACTTTGAAGTTGGTTCAACACCCTAACAGCATTCATCGCCCGTGGGGTATGGCCGTCAGGGAGCATATAAATGGGCTTTCGGTTCATCACGGAATCAAACTGACCCGCAGCATACAAGGGAGTTGAATTACAGTTTTGTAACCAACCGTTTGCAGGATTGATATAATGTGGCAGTTCATCCAATGAGTGAATCCCTTGCCATTCAGTGTCTTTAGTAGTGCCATCCACTTGTCGTTTCCAGTCATAATTAGGGTTACGTTTTGGAACAAAATTGCCGTGCCAATACCCAATATTCCCGTCACGGTCGGCATACACGATGTTGTTGCCTGTCATCACCCGCTTGTCAATCACTTTGGTAAATTCCTTGAGATTCTTGGCTTTCATTTTTTGCCAATGCACCGTCAAAAGGTCAATATTGGACTCTTGCGCTTTTAAGCTTATCCATTTTTTGTTTCTAACCGCCACAACGGGGCCATGGTGCGTACGGTAAATAGTAAAGGTCTTGCTAAGTAATTCATTCCCTTTTTTATACCGAAGAGTTACTTTAGAACTATCTATAGCCCGAAGTTGGCCATCGTATTGGTAAAAATACTTTCCTTGCTTACGTTCCACCGTTTCAGCATACAAATCTTTCCCATCCGAGAGAGTTACGGGGTGCATCCAGCCGAGGTGTTCGTTAAAGCCTTGAAAAATATTAAATTGTCCCAAAAACGGCGCACCGTAGGCATTAAGACCTTGTTCGCTCACCAAATGGATTTCGATTCGCCCGTAAAATTCCGAGTGAGGGTTAATCAACAACATCGCATTTTTACTCTTGGTACGTGAAGGAGCTATTGCCCAGCCGTTTGAACCACCCACTTCTTGGTAATCGTGTGGTACCGAAGAAGAAGCCAATGCCAACGAAGCACTAGCGTCTTTCGAATAAAAAGCCCGAAATTCTGTCTCAGTCAGGTTACTATTTGCAATCGACGGGATGTTGTTCATCAACGCCATCCATGGCTCAATTTTTGTCAATAACCGAGGTCTCTTTTGAGGATGGGTGTACATATAAAAATTGATACCTGCCGCGTAGGCATCACACAATCGGCGAAGCCATTTAGGGGTCTTTTTATACAATTGAATAGCTTTAGTAGAATCAATGAACGTTTTTGCCCATAAATCTTGGTACAATTCCGATTCTCCATCCACTTCGGCTTGTCGTCCAAGCCTAGTAATCAGCGAGTTTTCTACTTTCTCAAAAAACTCTTCGCACTGAACATACATCATGCCAAAAACGGCGTCAGCATCGGTTTGAGTGTATACATGCGGGACACCCCACTTATCTTTAACTATCGTAATTCGATTAGCTTGTTGCTGATATTCACTTATTTCTTTCGACGAAAAGCCTTGGGCAACAGCTAGATTAGCAATTAAAAGCCAAATAAACGTGCAGTAAAGTAGACGTAGATTCATAGTTTAAGTCAAAAAAGTACAAACGGAATAAATAGGCTAGAGTTTGTAATTATCGTTTTTGGTGTAAAAATTGTTAGTAAATCTACTAAAAAAACGATTGCCATGAAAACATTTTTTCCACTATTTCTGCCTCATATCTTTCCAAATTGCTCCTTTTAGCGATACCAAACAAGTTTTGTAGTCTTACTATCCAAAGCCTTTACGCTACAAGTAAAAGAAGAGTCCCAGCGCTTGAGCTTTCGTCTTCGACCGTTCCTTTCACCAACCTTTTAGCGCACTACGAATTAGCGAAGGGGACTAACCCAAATTCAACCATTTATTATTCCGCCCCCAACAACAAACAAGCGCCTCGTTTTTGGACTGCCTACTTGGATTTGTTTGAACCCACGAGTTCCATTTCGTTCGACTTGCTAGCCCTTCCTGAAACCTCTGCGCCGATTTCATTTAATACCCACGAAAACAATGCCCCTTATCTAATCTACGCCAATCGAGATGAGTTTACGGAACTTTACGCCCAAAATCACCCCTCAAAAGCCGATTGACTATCGGCTTTTTTTATTACTTTCGCCTTCCTGAACTGAACCATTTCAAGTACATGAAACGATTTTTGTCGGTATTGCTATTTCTATCCATATTTAGCTCAGTTGGGAAGGCTCAACCCACTCCCAAACAACCCCAATGGTCGAAATTATACATTGCCCCCGATAAGCGGGTCATTTCGCGAGGCGACGGCAAACCTTTTTATTGGTTGGGTGATACGGCATGGGAGTTGTTTCATCGGCTCACCAAAGAAGAAGCTGATTTCTATCTCAAACGCCGTGCGGAACAAGGATTTACGGTCATTCAAGCTGTGGCTCTAGCCGAATTCAATGGTTTGGGGCAGCCCAATCAATACGGCCAACTTCCTTTAAAAAACAACGACCCAACTCAACCCAATGAGTTGTATTTTCAGCATGTCGATTATGTGGTCAACAAAGCCACTTCCCTAGGTTTAGTCATCGGAATGTTACCCACTTGGGGCGATAAGTTCAACAAAAAATGGGGAATGGGGCCTGAAGTTTTCACCCCCGCAAACGCGCGTTGGTACGGCGAATGGCTAGGAAAACGCTACAAGGGCAAAGCTATTATCTGGATTTTGGGCGGTGACCGAAACCCCGAAACGGAAAAACATTTTTCCATCATCAATGCGATGGCAGAAGGATTAAAAGCAGGGCACGGTGGCACCCAACTTATGACGTACCATCCGATGGGAGGCAGTAATTCCGCCGCCTTTTTCCACAAAGAATCTTGGCTTAATTTGAACATGTTTCAGTCGGGGCACTCGGCCAAAAATGCCAAAAACTACGTCATGCAACGCCAAAACTACCAGCTTTTTCCCGTCAAACCCACCCTCGACGGAGAACCGCGTTACGAAGACCACCCCATCGACTGGAAACCTGAAAAAGACTATTTCAACTCCCACGATGTACGGCAAGCCGCTTGGTGGGCTATGTTGTCGGGCGGGGCAGGACATACCTACGGTGACCATAATGTTTGGCAGTTTTTTGACCCAAATCGTAACCCTGCCGTTTCGGTAGCACGCACACACTGGCGTATCGCCACCAACCACGAAGGGGCATGGCAAATGGGTTACCAACGCAAGTTATTTGAAGCCTATTCATGGGCACAATTGGTCCCCGACCAAAGCGTTATTAAAAACGACAACCCCGAAGATGCGGGTTATCAAATGGCCGCCATTGGCGAAAACAAAGATTTTATGTTTGTGTATTCTCCCACGGGAAAACCGTTAAAGATTGACCTTAGTAAGCTCACTATCTCTCAGCTCAAAGCTTCTTGGTTCAATCCACGAGATGGAGTATCGACGCCAATTAGGTCCGTAAAGAACGAAGGGATTCAAGAGTTTAAACCTCCTGTCGCTTGTCCTACTTGTGATTGGACGCTGGTGATTGGGGGAAAATAAGGGTACTTCATCAGGTGCTGACTGTTGTCAACCTGAAAAGTGAGAACTCGAAAGAGTAAACCTAAAACAGGAAACTCGAACCAGAAAACAAAAAATAGATACATGAATTTTCCCTTATTTGTAGCACGACGGTATTTTACTTCCCCCAAAAAAAAGAGCTTTATTAGTATTATTTCGAACATTTCGATGCTGGGAGTGGGTGTCGGAACGATGGCCCTTGTTGTGGTTATGTCCGTCTTCAATGGGATGGAAGAGTTGAATCGTCAGTTATTTCGGAGTTTTGACCCCGACCTCAAAATTACACCCGCTCAAGGAAAACGGTTTACTATTTTGCCACAACAATTAGACAAAATAAGGGAGATTGAAGGAGTAAAATTCGTCACTCAAGTGGTGGAAGACAATGCCTTGGCCACTTACGGAAATCGCCGAGTAGTAACCAAAATAAAAGGGATGGATGAAACGTTCATCCAACGGCATCAGCTTGATACCGCAATGATTGAAGGTGAACTTGCCTTACTAACCAACAATGAACCCAAAGCAGTTGTGGGTGGAACCGTCCAACAACTATTGGGAATTTCGGTTAACGATATTTTTACCCCGCTTGAGCTTGCCTACCCGCGTTCGGACGTAAAAACCCTCAATTTAACCAATACTGAAGCCTTTAACCAACAAATCATTCGCGTTGGAGGCGTTTATATGTTAGAATTACGGTTTGACGATTACGTAATTGTTCCCCTCAAATTTGCCACTGAGCTTCTTGGATATGGCAATCAACGTTCGGCCCTTGAAATTCAACTTCAACCGAATTCAAACTCCAATCAAGCCAAAAAACAGATTCAGGAATTACTTGGGGAGACCTTTATAGTCCGCACCCGCGACGAGCAAAATGCCGACCTTTTACGCGCCATACGAATTGAAAAACTGTTTGTCACGGTAGCCCTTGGGTTAATCATTTTGGTGGCGGCCGTCAATATTTTCTTTTCGCTTTCAATGTTGGTGATTGAAAAACGAAACGATATTCGAATGTTGTTTGCCATGGGAGCCAATGCTTCTACCGTCAAACGCATTTTTTTACTGGAAGGTAGTCTTATTGCCTTTTCAGGGGCAATAGTGGGACTGTTTTCAGGTATATTGATATGTTGGCTTCAACAAACCTACGGCTTAGTTTCTATGGGTATGGTAAGTTCGTTGGTCGATGCTTATCCCGTAAAAATGGAATGGCCTGATTTTGTAATAACAGCCTTCACGGTCATTTCGGTGACTATTTTTGTCTCATTTTTACCTGCCCAACGCGCCAGTCGGCTTGCTTAGATAATAACTAGATGCTTGATTATGAGAATACTGTCAGCCCCAATCTAAGTCTGCCATTTTGACCGAAAGCCGTTATTGGGTTAAACAATGTTTATTAAACTACTGACAAAAAGCTAACTTTGTAGAAATTTTATGCGGTAGGCGCGATATTTGCGACTTTTACATCATATAGTAATTTTGAATTACGAATTATCGTTAGCTAACTATCGAGAGAACATTTATAAACCGTTGGCCTTTGATGGTTGACTCATACAGTAACAATGATTAAATTCCTCACTAAAAGTTTTACTGGGCTGTTTGGGACCAAATCAGAACGCGATTTGAAGGAACTTGCCCCCTACGTAGAATACGTAAATGCTGAATTTGCCAAACTACGTTCACTCAGCCATGACCAGCTTCGCAACGCAACACAAGAACTCAAAACGTTTATTGCGAAAGAACTCAAAGGCATTGACGAACAAATCGAGGCGCTACGCCAACAAGTAAAATCTAACCCTGAGATGGAAGTGGATGCCAAAGAAAGCATCTTCAAAAAGATAGATACTTTGGGCCTCGAACGAGATAAAGAGCTGGAAAAAGTGCTTTTACAAATTTTACCAACGGCCTTCGCAATCGTCAAAGAAACGGCTCGTCGATTTACCGAAAACGATACCATTGAGGTTACAGCTTCTTATCTAGACCACGAACTTGCGGCTAAGAAAAATCATATTACGATTGAGGGTGATAAAGCCATTTGGCAAACCACTTGGAACGTTGTCGGACATCCAATTAAATGGAGCATGGTTCACTACGATGTTCAAATCATCGGGGGAACGGTTTTGCACCAAGGAAAAATTTCAGAAATGGCAACAGGGGAAGGTAAAACCCTCGTGGCTACCCTACCTGCATTTTTGAACGCCTTGGCAGGTCAAGGCGTGCACGTCGTGACGGTCAACGATTACCTAGCTCGTCGTGACAGTGAGTGGAACGGGCCTTTGTTTGAATTCCACGGCTTACGCGTGGATTGCATCGACCGCCACCAACCCAATACATACGCCCGTCGTCAAGCGTACTTGGCTGACATTACCTACGGAACCAACAACGAATTTGGTTTTGATTACCTCCGCGATAATATGGCTCACTCGCCCGAGGAGCTTGTTCAACGCAAACATCACTTTGCAATGGTAGATGAGGTTGATTCCGTGTTGATTGACGACGCTCGTACGCCTCTTATTATTAGTGGCCCTGTACCTCGTGGCGACGAACAAGATTTCTCTGAATTAAAGCCTCGTGTTTCGCGCATTGTTGAAGCCCAAAAACGCCTTGTGACGGATTTGCTTAACGAAGCTAAAAAGAAAATTACCGCAGGCGATAAAAAAGAAGGCGGTTTGGCCCTTTTCCGTGCTCACCGTGGCTTCCCTAAATACAAACCTCTTATTAAGTATTTGAGCGAAACGGGTATCAAAACCCTTATGCAAGAGACGGAGAAAATCTACTTGGCCGAAAATCAAAAATTGATGCCTGAAGCCGATGCCCCGTTATACTTTACTATTGAGGAAAAAAATAATAGCATTGAGCTAACCGAAAAAGGGTTAGATTACCTCACAGGTTCGGCCGAAGACCCTAACTTCTTTGTCTTGCCTGACTTGTCGATTGACCTAAACGCGATTGAGAAAGACGAAGAGCTTACTGACCAACAAAAGCTTCTCAAAAAAGAAGAGGTCATCCGTGACTACTCGATTAAAACGCAGCGTATTCACACGATTCAGCAGTTGTTGAAAGCGTATTCGTTGTTTGAGCGCGATGTTGACTACGTTTTGATGGATGGAAAAGTAAAAATCGTTGACGAACAAACAGGCCGTATCATGGAAGGCCGCCGTTGGTCAGATGGTTTGCACCAAGCCGTTGAAGCCAAAGAAAACGTAAAAGTAGAAGACGCTACGCAGACATACGCCACGGTGACGCTTCAAAATTACTTCCGTATGTACCACAAATTGTGTGGGATGACAGGTACTGCCCAAACCGAAGCGGGTGAATTCTGGACCATTTACAAATTAGACGTTGTAAGTATTCCTACCAATATTCCGATTTCTCGTAAAGACGAAGAAGACAAGGTATATCGTTCGGTTCGGGAAAAATACAACGCCGTAGTAGACGAGATCGTTGAGCTTGTGGGTAAAGGTCGCCCTGTCTTGGTGGGTACAACTTCGGTTGAAAACTCCGAGTTGTTAAGCCGTATGTTGACACTTCGCAAGATTTCTCACCAAGTATTGAATGCCAAACAACACCAACGCGAAGCCGAAATCGTCGCAGAAGCAGGGAAGCCCGGCACAGTAACGATTGCCACCAACATGGCGGGTCGTGGTACGGATATCAAACTTACTCCTGAATCAAAAGCAGCGGGTGGTTTGGCCATTATTGGTACTGAGCGCCATGAAAGCCGCCGCGTCGACCGTCAGTTGCGTGGTCGTGCGGGTCGTCAAGGCGACCCAGGAACATCTCAGTTTTTTGTGTCTTTGGAAGATAGTCTCATGCGTATGTTTGGTTCTGACCGCATTGCTGGGGTCATGGACCGCATGGGCTTGGAAGAAGGCGAAGTGATTCAGCACTCAATGGTATCAAAGTCGATTGAAAGAGCGCAGAAAAAAGTCGAAGAAAACAACTTCGGTACGCGTAAGCGCCTCCTCGAATACGATGACGTGATGAACATGCAACGTGAAAGTATCTACAAACGTCGTCGCAACGCCTTATTTGGAGACCGTTTAGCGATTGACATTGCCGATACAATGTACGATGTAAGCAACGAAATCATCACCAACACGGAAGGCAGCTTCGAAGAACTTGAATTGGCCGTTATCACCAACTTCGGTATCGAGCCTCCTTTTACCCGCGACGAGTACAACAAACTCAAACCCGAACAACGGATTCAACGTTTGTACGAGGCCGCTGAAAATCACTACGCAGCCAAAAACAGATTTATTGGTGAGCAGGTATTGCCTGTTTTGAAGCAAATCCACGAAGAACGTGGCGGAACCATTCAAGAAATTGTGATTCCGTTTACAGATGGTATCAAAGGTACTCAAATTGGCGTCAACCTCGTCAAGGCCATTGAATCAAACGGTCGTGAGATTGTTCGTGAAATGGAAAAATTTGTGGTGCTTTCACTCATCGACCAAGAGTGGAAAGAACACCTCCGTGACATGGACGATTTGAAACAATCGGTCCAAAACGCCGCCTACGAACAAAAAGACCCGTTGTTGGTGTACAAGTTTGAGTCAGTGGAATTATTCAAAAAATTGATGAGTAAAGTCAACTTTGAAACCATCAGCTTTTTGGTAAAATCATTTATTCCTCAAGATGAGCAACCACCACAACCACAACGCCCTGTACGCCAAGCCGAACCAGAGCTTCACACCAATCGTGAAGATGAGGAGTTGGGTGAAGTGGGAGGCCCAAATGCCTACGCTGCGCGTCAAACCGAAAAAGCGGTTCCTGTTCGTGCCATAAAAATTGCTGACCGTAACCAAAAAGTAACAGTTCAGTACCGCGATGGCCGTGTGGTAAAAGATGTTAAATACAAGAAAGTAGAACACGAAGTAGAGCGCGGCGACTGCGTCGTTATCGCCTAAGCTCCACTACTTCCAATAAAGCAAAAAGCCTCGACCTTACAGTCGAGGCTTTTTCGTAAAGCATCGGGTTGCGAGCCACCCAATTCACAACTACACCGCTTATCGTGACCCAAAAATGGCACTACCTACACGGACAAGCGTACTGCCCTCCTCCACTGCAATGGCATAATCCCCGCTCATTCCCATCGAAATTTCTTTGAGTACCACGTTGGAAGGAAATAACTGGCTTTGGTTATTTAGTCGCTCAAAAAACTGTTTAAGTTTTTTAAATTCCAAACGAACTTGGTTTTCATCTTCTGTATTCGACGCCATCCCCATTAACCCAGCGATTCGCACGTTTTGCATTGCTTTTAGTTCGTCAGATAGTAACAACTCTAAGGCTTCCTCTTCAGAAAGGCCAAATTTTGTTTCTTCTTGCGCAATAAATAGCTGAAGCAAACAATCAATCACTCGGTTATTTTTGGCTGCTTGTTTATTGATTTCTTGCAACAATTTTAAACTATCCACCGAATGAATCATGACCACAAACGAAGCCATGTATTTTACTTTATTGGATTGCAAATGCCCAATTAAATGCCACTCAATGTCTTTTGGCAATTGTTCGTATTTGCCCACCATTTCTTGCACTTTATTTTCACCATAACGCTTAAACCCCGCCTGATATGCCTCTAGCAGCATCTCAATCGGTTTGGTCTTTGTCACGGCAATTAACCGCGCGTTGGGAGCAATCTCTGCTTCAATTTGTTGAATATTCTCAGCAATACTCATTGGTCTATTCTCATTAAAAATCCAAATGACAATTTATCCACTCTCCATCCAAACGAGCGCCATAGCGTTCGTAAAATTTAATTGAGGGCTCGTTCCAATCCAATACTTGCCACATTACACCTGTACAATGAGTATCTTTTGCTTCCTGAACCGTAGTATCTAATAACATTTTCCCCAAACCATGTCCACGCATCGACTCTGTAACAATCAAATCTTCTAGGTAGAGGCGTTTGCCTTTCCAGGTCGAATAACGGTAATAATACAGAGAAATCCCGACGATTTTCCCATCTACTTCAGCCACAAAAAGACCAAAAATAGGCTCAAGACCAAACCCATCATTTAACATCATTTCAGGGGTATTGGTCACTTGTTCAGGGGCACGCTCGTACAAGGCCAATTCTTGTACAAGTTCAAACACTTGAGGTACATCTTCAGGCGTACCCTTACGAATCGTAATTTGCATACTTACTTAGGTTGAAAAAAATGCTTATGGTCTTCTGATTGTATAAATTCT
>JALQYJ010000176.1 GCA_023254175.1 Runella sp.
GACTAGAAAAAGCCTCATTCTTTAGAACTATACCTCGTCAAATCTCTATGCTATCCGAACCATGCAACAAAGCCCCAGTAATGTAATGATTACGCCACAGCCAACCCAACTCGTTTTCTTTCGCTAACTCAGCTACTAATTTATCATCACCAGCCGCTTTGATCGTGGTAAATCCCTTTTCTTTTACCAGAAAAAACAATTCATTGACATTCAATCCATTCACGAAATCAGGCGAATGCGTAGAAACAAATACTTGACCACCTCTCTCCGCATATTCTCTAATTTCTTCGCTTAATTGAAGTAATAAATAATGATTTGAAATTCCAGTATCCGAGATTCTTCTTCTATCCTTTTCTTGGTTTCTAAACTTAATTTCAAGTACTATAAAATCTTTATTTACATCACAACCTCTTGAAATTACTTCTTGAAAACCTCCTGCTCCCAAAAACACAGCCATTGAGGGTAAGTCCTTAATGGTAGTATTTTTGAATGCTTTAAAACTTTCGACTTTTATTTGTTCAATTCTCATTCTATTGAAAGCACTTTAACTTTATCCAAGTTACTTTAAAGGGGAAGTTTATAGCCTCCCCTTTCTGTATTTTTTACTTAGGAAACACATTCTCCTCCACCAATTGGCACAGGATATGCCCTAGTAAGATATGACATTCCTGAATCCGAGGGGTGTCTTTGGAAGGAATATTAATCAAAAAATTACTTACTTCTTTCATTTTTCCTCCCGTTTCGCCCGTCATACCGACGGTAACCATGCCGAGTTTGTTGGCCATTTCGAGGGCTTTTACGACGTTGGGCGAATTTCCTGAAGTTGAAATCCCTACCAACACATCACCTTCTTTGCCCATAGCCTCAATCATCCGTGAGTAGATGACATCGTAGCTATAGTCGTTTCCGACAGCCGTTACATAGGACGAATTGACGTGCAAGGCCTCCGAATACAAAGGGGGGCGGTCGTAATAAAAACGGCCGCTAAATTCGGCCGCTAGGTGTTGGGCATCAGCAGCACTTCCACCGTTACCGCAAAAAAGCACTTTTTTACCCGTTTTGAAGGCTTCGGTCATCGCGATAGCTACTTCTGCTACGGTATCGAGCAACGTTTCGTCGGCTAAAACGCGATTTTTGGTATCAATAGAAGCCTGTACGATGGATTGAATTTTAGACATTAAAATAAATGGTTGTGCCCGAAAAACTCGGTTCAAAGGTGATACAATGATTTTTAGACTAACTACTATACACCCCTGTTACAAAGAACGGGCCATCAATAAACGCCACAAAAATACAAAACTTACCCTACGATTGCATCCCCAATCGACTAATCCTTACCGTTGGCTCTTTTAACTTCTCAATTTCACGGATGACTTCAACAATCCCCCGCAGCGGAATGTTCACCCACGAAGGACGGTAGCTGATTTCGTATCCGAGTTCATAAACGGCTTTTTCGAGCAAGAAAAACAGCAATAAAAAGTTGATTTCGTTCTGACTTTTAAACAATGGATGCGGCCAACCAAAGGCTTCTAAATAGGTATCCATGTAGGTATCGCGCATGAGTTTGTACCAACGGTCGGAAACGATTTGAAGTTTTTCGGACGAAATCCCTCTCGTTTCGGCACTTTCAAACAGCTTGGCACTCACGGCATAGTGATAGCTGCGAATCATCCCAGCCACGTCTTTGAGCGGACTGTGTTTTATTTTTCGTTCGGCAATGGTGGCTTCGGGTTCGCCCTCAAAATCAATCACGATAAAATCGCCTTGATTGGTCAGCACTTGCCCCAAATGGTAATCACCGTGAATCCGAATCCGCAACGAATCCAAGGGCCGCGTTAGCATTTCGTTGGCAAAATCATCAATCAACTCCCGCGCTTCCATAAAAATCCACGCCAAACGCTGCGTCGGTTCATCGAGTTTATCGTAATTTTCAATCAATAACGCATATCGACGGTCGAGGAGGTCGGTAAGACGTTTTAGTAAAAAACTACGGTAAAAATCATCAAATTTTTCGGGGGCAAAAGCTTCTTCTGCGTTTGGCGCAAACAACCCAAGATGCATTTCACCTGTGCGTTTTCCCAGTAAAGCCACTTGCTCAAACACACTTTCATTGATTCCAAACATCCCCGAAGGAACGCCGTACATAAAGTCATTCAGGAAATCACCCATCAACGCCCAGTTATCTTTTTCAGCCCGAATGGCTTGTTGCATCATGCCCAACGTAACGTCGGGTTGTCCTACCCGTTGCCACGTAATACTTCCCGCGTAGGCAGGAATGTTCCTAAAATCAGAGTGTTGGGTCAAAAAACTCACCATTTCCACCTCGGGGTTGATTTGGTCAAAGAGTTTTCGGTACAACTTCATAAAGTATTTCCCGCCAAACAACATCGCTGAGTTACTCGAATCAACGGGCAATACTCGGCTCTCAATCACCTCTGGCGCGTCTGCCTCCGCAAGCCCTCTCCCTTTGGTGGCTTGCAACTGCCCATCGTCGTCGGTCGAGAGTGCCCATTGCCCATAAATAGAGGTATACAAGTGATGCCTAAACCCTGCATCGTAAATTGCATCAATCCATTGCGAAGTATCCGTTTTTTCAATCACTCCTTTGGCGGGGACTTGAATCTCTAACTCCACTTCCGCCAGGGGTAGTTGGTATAGCTCGGAACCTCCATCGTGGTAAATGGCCTCTACAATTAAAATTACGGCGTCGCCTACGGGCAAACTATGCAGAATTTGAAAGCCTTTTTGAGTACGCGCTTTTCCCGCAAACCACCGACAAGTATTAAAATAAACAGGAAACACCTTGGTTTCGAGGTGTTCAATTTGAATAGTAGCCAAATGTATCATCTTCGGTTAAGTGTTTTGAAAAACAGTGGTATGCTGTTTCAAGAGGTAAATATACAAGTAGAAGGGAGTAAAGTAGAGACTACCAATATAGGACTTACGCTATACCTCTACACAATTTGCGCCAATTGCTTGAAAAAGAGAGTAAAAGTGGCGAATTTGGTAGCGACTAAGTAACAAAAAATACCAATGACTGTTCTAACCGCTAATTATTGGACACATAAATGATAGAAATTTAGAGACATTAAGCACAGATTTTAGTCTTCATTTGAGTTAATTCTTTCATG
>JALQYJ010000011.1 GCA_023254175.1 Runella sp.
CCCCCAAACAGGGGCAGGTTGCTTACGCGTTACGCACCCGTTCGCCACTAACCTTGCGGTTCGTTCGACTTGCATGTATTAGGCCTGCCGCTAGCGTTCATCCTGAGCCAGGATCAAACTCTCCATCGTAAATATCTAAAAAATCAATTGACTGATTCGTAAAGACTACCTATTAAACCTTAACTTACTCATTATTTCAAAGAACCGACCCAAAACTTTTTCTTGACGTTTCAAGTTTAATTTTTGATTGGGACTGCAAAGTTCTGATTTTTGTATTTTATTTCCAAATATTTTTTCGAATTTTTTGTTTCGATTTTTTATTTGAAATTTTATCTCGCTTTTTAGTCTCTCTCGTTATTTGGGGTTGCAAAGCTCTGACTTTTAAATCTTATTTCCAAATATTTTTTTGACTTTTTTATTTGTCATTTTTTTATTTGAAACATTTTTGCTTTTCAGCCCCTTTCTCGTTGTTGGGGTTGCAAAAATAATAGGTCGATTAATTATTTTCAAATTTTTTATTCAGAAAATATTCTTTTTATTCAAAATTCTTCAAATCACAAAATAGTTTTACCCGTATAGTCCTATTAAAGTAAACTTATTCAGGATAACGACCATAAATCTTTTATTCCTAGAAACCGTTGAGAAGTAAAACCTTCACCATATTTTGCCCCAATAGCATGTCCATATTCCTTTGCTCGTGCTTCTACAAACTCTAAAAACTCAGGAGAAGAGATATAACTAGTAGGTTCTGTACTGTTCGGGTCAAAGAATTGGCTTCTGAAAGCTCTAATTGCTTCTTCTTTTTTAGGCCAGTAGGGTGTAATATCTACCACAAAATCGGGCTTAATGTATCTATCTTGTATAAAATGATAAATATATTTTGGTCGCCAAGCTGATTGAGGGGCTCCATTTTCGTCTAAGGTTGAAATTTGACGCAAACCCGACAAAAAACAAGCGTCATAAATTATCTTCGCTCCTCGTCCATGATCTGGGTGTCGATCATCAATGGCATTAGCTAAAACGATTTCTGGACGATACCTCCTTATATAAGGTACAATAGCCATTTGGTCTTCGCGTGAATTTTGAAAAAATCCATCCGCAATTCCTACATTATCCCGCACACTTACCCCCAACACCTTAGCCGCAGCTTCAGCTTCTTGCTGTCTAATTTGGGGAGTACCGCGTGTTCCTAATTCACCACGAGTAAGGTCTAGGATACCTACCGATTTACCACTTGCTAATGATGCTAATATAGTACCAGCGCACCCTAACTCGACATCGTCGGGGTGCGCTGAGATTGCTAATAAGTCTAATTTCATAAAAATATTTTTATTTTACTCGAAGCCTTTGTCCAATTCGAAGCCTAGCAGTTAGTCGGAGACGATTTTTCTGAGCTAATTCGGAAGTTGAAATTCCGTATTTGCTCGCGATAGTATCAAGTGTTTCGCCTCTACGAACTTTATGAAGCACTGTACGTTTTACTTTTGCTTTGCTAATGTCAAACTCACTATCTATAGAACGTCCTCCTCTTAGGTGATCCCAAACTTTAGAGGTGAGCACAAAACGTTCGTTGCGGATGGTTTGCCCTGGAAAGTCCCAAATCCATGCAGGGCTAAAAGGGTTACCTTCATAGCGATTTTCGTAGTGTAGGTGGTCTCCATAACTTCTTCCTGTGTTCCCTCCTAATCCTAACATATCCCCTGCTTTGACCAGCTGACCTACTTCAACGGTAATTTTGGACAAGTGACCATACAAAGTTTCAAGCCCATTATAATGTCTCACCAGAACAAAGCGGCCGTAGCCGTTACCATCGTAGGCCGTCACCCGTACAATCCCATCATAAGTACTATACACAGGATCACCAGTATTTAAGTCAAGGTCCATTCCTTCGTGCCAACGTCCCCAACGAGGTCCAAATTGAGATGTTACTTTAACTTCACTAGTAGGCAAATTCCAAAATCGACCTTTTCCTGGGTCGAACAGCCGAAGGGAGATGTTTTCTTCAAACTCCAATGGATTCAAGTTGTAGGGGTCAATGGTACGAGAGTCCCAAATCGCAAAATAATCCGCTACCTGTACCCAATCATCACCCACTTGAACCGAATCAATAATCTCGGCAACGGACGTTTCTCCCTCGTCAATGGTACCTGTTGTGTCATCAGCAACCGTCGGGTTCACTTCTTTGACAGGTTCGAAGGTATTAGAAAAGCGCATTTGGGGCTTTTCGACTTCAAATTCTTCGAACTCGTCTTTTTGCGGTTTGATGACTGGAGTGCTTACCGTCTCTGTCTTATTGGATTTGATTTTTGGGTTTTTCTTAAACAACCCTCGTTCTTGGGCTTGTAGATTTGCTCCTATAAAAAGGGCAAATACTAGTACTAAAAGTAATTGGGCTTTCATCCGTTGTTGGTTTAGCCACTCATTGAAAGGGGGGAACACATCCATGCCCACTCAACGAATGGGAGTAAAACTTATATTTAAAATCGGTGAGCCATTCAAAAAAAGTAACAGCAAACTTTCTTGTTTACTGTTACTTTTTTTGAAGTTAATGCAAGCCTTTTTCTGTCAAATAACGCTCTGCATCCAATGCAGCCATACAACCCGAACCTGCGGCCGTGATGGCTTGGCGATAAATATTGTCTTGAGCATCGCCACAAGCAAATACGCCTTCTACATTAGTCTTGGTACTTCCTTTTATTGTTTGGATGTACCCTGCGTTATCCATATTAATAAAATCTTTAAAAATTTCAGTATTAGGTTGGTGGCCAATTGCCACAAAGAAACCTGTTACATCAATGCTATAAGATTCACCTGTTTTCACATTTTTAAGTTTCGCACCTGTTACACCTTGTTCACCAAGAATTTCTTCGGTTTCAGAATTCCAAAGGATTTCAATATTGGGCGTTGACTTAACACGATTTTGCATGACCTGTGAAGCACGAAGTTCTTCACGGCGAACAATCATATACACTTTCTTACATAATTTAGAGAGATAGCTTGCCTCTTCACAAGCTGTATCTCCCCCTCCTACGATAGCAACCACTTGATTACGGAAGAAAAAGCCATCACAAACCGCACACGCAGAAACTCCGTACCCATTCAAGCGTTGCTCTGACTCTAGCCCTAGCCATTTTGCCGATGCCCCCGTCGCGATAATTACCGAAGGGCTTTCAATAAGTGTATTATCATCAATCCAAACTTTGTGAAGAGTAGGATCAGAAAAGTCTACTTTCGTAGCCAATCCATAACGAATATCAGCGCCAAAACGACGCGCTTGATTTTCAAAGTCAATCATCATTTGAGGCCCCTGTACTCCCTCTGGATACCCAGGATAGTTTTCAACCTCGGTAGTAATTGTAAGCTGACCGCCTGGCTGTCCCCCTGTGTACAACACAGGTGAAAGGCCTGCACGAGAAGCATAAATAGCCGCAGTATAACCTGCTGGCCCCGAACCTATAATTAAGCAAGATACTTTTTCAGAAGACATTAGTAATAACATTTATTAAATTGACGATGGCCGATTGTTTTGAAGAACGAATCTATTCTTTAAAATTTACAATCTATACTGCAAAATCGTTCATCGTCTTTCTTGCAACTTTTTGAAAGGCAGTTGCAAAATTAAGCAAAAAAGGCTGAGATGACAAAGTGACTCCCACGAGTATGGTATATTTTAATACAGAACCTCCTACCATATCCTCCATTCAATACGGCGATTTAGCTGACGATTTTCGTCAGAGATATTAGGAACAATTGGTTTGGCTTCTCCAAACCCTACGGCTTTTATGCGTTCTTTTGCAATGCCCAATTGTACAAGGTAATCGACTACACTTTGAGCTCGTTTTTGAGAAAGAAGCTGATTTTGCTTGGCATCACCTACATCGTCGGTATGACCTGCAATTTCGATACGAAGCGACTGCTGCGAACGTAGTTGTTCCACGAGTTTCCTCAATTCTGTGCGCGATTTTTCTTGCAACTCGGCTTTCCCTGTTTCAAAATAAATATTACTCAAAACCCCATACGCTTCCATATTGAGAGGCTCAAGCGCAATGTCTAACTGGTAGCCTTCGGCATCGTTTTTTTGACTATAATCAAACGACAAGCTTTTATAAAAATAGCCTCTGGCACTCACATATAACCCCCATTCACTACCATTGGGCAAGGTAGTCAGGTATTTGCCCGTGGCGGCATCCGACGACAAAAGTTGAACTCGTTTTCCTGTTTTTAAATTTATCAGCTCAATATTTGCTTGAATGGGCTTTTTGGTGCGGGTATCACTCACAACGCCGCGAAGGTAATTGGCCGCACTAAGTCGTTTCCTTAACTCTTCTGGCAAACGAAACCGATACAATTGCGATACTCGCTGATTTCCGACTCGCTTTGCATCCAATGAATAGTATCCATACTTACCGTCGGCGGTAATGACAAGCGCCACTTGGTTGTCGGATGTATTGATAGGATAGCCAATATTTTGGGGAGGTTGCCAACCAATAGCCGTACTATCCGTAAAAAACAGGTCGTACCCGCCCAACCCTTCATGGCCTTCTGATGCAAAAAATAACGTCCGCCCATTGGCATATAAAAAAGGAGACGCTTCATCAAAGGGAGTATTGATAGTTTTATCCAAATTTGTCGCTTTTTCCCATTCACCGTTTGGTTGTAAGGTAGTGTACCAAATATCTCGCCCACCTACACCTCCTGGACGGTCAGAAATAAAGTAAAGTAGCTGCCCGTCGGGAGACAATGCGGGTTGCGACTCCCAATAAGGAGAATTAACAACTATTCCCAGATTTTTTGGTTTCTCCCACTCTTCTCCTACTTTATGGCTAATGTATAGGTCGCAACTCCCATATCCTTCTCGGCGATTGCAAGCAGTAAAAACAAGCGTTCTACCATCAGCCGACAGCGTTCCTGTACCCTCGTTATCAGCTGTATTAATTTTATCTGATACTGACACAGGTGAACCCCAGCGCCCATTTTTATAGGTACAGATAAATAAATCCTCGTCGTTTTCGGGCTTTAGCCCCGTAAAGAGCAACGTTTCTCCATCTCCTGTCAACGCAGGAAAATATTGCAAAATAAATTGATTGACCGTATCAGAAAGCTCTTCGGGATGAATCACGAGGGGATTAAGGATGGCCTTTGCTCCGTAAACACAAGTTTGAAGCTGCCGTTGCGCTCTTTTGTGCGCAATGCTATTGGGTTTAAAAAACGTAATGTAGTGTTCTAAATCGTTTTTCGCTTGCGCATAGTCACCTTCCCGCAACTGGTGCTCAATGAGGCGTTGATACGCCAAGGCAAATTGAGGTGCATCGGGCTTTAGTTGTACTGTTTTACGGTAGGCCTGTAAAGCCAAATCAGGTTGGGTAAAAACTTCATACAATTGCCCTTTACGGAAATACGCTTCTGCCAAGGTAGAATCATGGCGTAATGCTTCATCCGCAAACTGCGACGCTTTTTCAAAGCTCTTTTCATTGAAGAACTTCGTACTTTTCTCAAACGCCTCCGATGCTTTTTTGTTGGTCGAAGGTAAATAAGCAGCAGGCGCTTGCGCTCGAAGATTCCAAGAAAGAAAAACACTTATCACCATCCAAAATAGGGCTTTATTACCCTTACTGATGGATTGAAGATAAAAAATCAAGGATATACTTACTTGAAGAGGAGCTAAGGTATATCCATATATTTGTGCGTTTGCAATGAGACGCGCCATTGGGGATGCTGTTTTACATACTCAACGATTAAAGGCGTCATTTCTTGCATTCGACTCCACTCAGGTTGGAGCAGAAGTACACAGTCTTTGTTAACACGGGCTGCATGTTGTTCAGCAAACTCAAAATCTGATTTATTGTAGACAATCACTTTCAATTCGTGGGCATGTGCATAAATACTCTCGTGAGGAGCTTTGAATTTTTTGGGTGAAAAACAAACCCAATCCCAAGTCCCCGAAAAAGGATGCGCCCCCGACGTTTCGATATTGGTTTGAAAACCTGCTTTGTGTAGCTCATCGGTCAACGCTGTTAGGTCATACATTAAAGGCTCCCCTCCCGTAACAACAGCCATACGAGCTGGGTACTGAAGGGCTTCCTCGACGATTTGTTGCAACGAATGCTGTGGGTGAATACTGGCATCCCAGGACTCTTTCACGTCACACCACACACAGCCGACATCACACCCGCCCAAGCGAATAAAATAGGCAGCTTTCCCACTGTGATACCCTTCGCCCTGTAGCGTATAAAAAGCTTCCATGACGGGAAGTTGGAGAGATTGCATATCCATTTTCTGTTGGTTTTCTATGAATAGTAAACGGTTCGCCGAATTGGCGAACCGTTTTGTAAAATTAGGCTTTTACAGGCAACAATGCCCTCGAAATTATTTCAAATCTTGAATGTCAAGCATACCCACTGGCTTGCCACCATCGGTTACTAAAATAGTATCTACACTTGTCTTTTTGAACAATGCCGCTGCGGCATCCAACAATGCCGTTGCTTCAATAGACACTGGCATTTTATAGTCAAACTCCCCGATGGCTTTGCTCAATACGTCACGGCCTTCTTCTGATAATTTGCGACGCAAATCACCGTCCGTAAATACTCCTTTCACACTTCCGTCGGTATTGATTACCGTCACACAGCCGAAACCGTATTCTGTCATTTTCACAATAGCATCTGCCAACGTTGTATCAGCCGTCACCAAGGGATTAATACCGTTGGTAGCTTCACCTACTGTCACCGTAATAAGGCGAGTATGCTCTACAAACTGCTGTGTGCCAATGGCCGTGAAGCTGTTTTCTGTCAATACCTTCATAATTTTCCAAGGCACTGTGATGGTGTGGCAACCTAGGTCAATCGCATTGCGAACGTGTTCAGCATTACGAACCGACGAAAACATTACCTTTGACGAAGAACCGTAAAAATTTACCATTTCAACGCACTCTCCAATCAACTTAATAGCATCATAGCCTTGGTCTTGCATACGTCCTGCCAACACACAGATATAGCTGGCGCCCGCTGTCATTGCCATGTACGCTTGTTGAATCGTATAAACCAAGTGTACGTTTACCATCATACCACGGTCGCGAAGCATCTTACAAGCACGTACACCTTCAAGCGAAACGGGAACTTTGAATACCGTTTTAGCAGGGTCAAGACCCAATGCTAGCTGACGTTCGGCATCTTTTACGATGTCTTCAGCGCTATCACCCAAGGCTTCAATTTGAAGAACAGGTACGATTTTCGACAATTGCACAATCATTCCGTCGAGGTCAGTTACTCCCTCGCGGTGCATGAACGTCGGCGTTGTAGTGAGGCCTGCTAAAAATCCAAGTTGGAAGGCAGTTTCTATCTCTTTAAAATCGGCAGAATCAAGGTATAATTCCATTTTTGGTCGGTTTGTCCGTTGTTTAGTTATCCGTTTTCGGAACAAAATTTCGGCAAAGGTCGCAAAAAAAATGGAGGAAAAAGAGAGTTTTTCCAAAAGATGGTCGTGAAAATATGAAGCTGTATCACAAAAGACTAGCGATACTTCAACACCTTTTTGTACAAATAGGCGATGTTTTACGGATTTCGCCCCATTTTGAACAAAAAAACAGCGACCAAATTTGCCAACTGTACTCTCAACCAGCTATTTGTTTAGTATTTCCGTGCCGAGACCACCACCTCTTTCGGAATTAGTTTAAATAGGTTACGGTGCACTTTCCACATTTTACGCAAAAAATCATATTCTTCCATGATTACATAGCGTTCGTCAAAGCCACCCAAATGATTAAATAAAGTTCAGGTCACAAACAAGGTTTGGTCTTTTGGAGTAGTCCAGTTTAGACGGACACTTGAAATGCTCAACTTTACAAAGTTATGGCCAATCAAGCAAAAAGTAAGTATGGTCGAAAATATGCCCAAACTTTCAAACAGCAAGTGTTGCAAAAGGTACGCAACGGAGCAAGTGTTCCATCTGTTGCCTCCGAATTAGGCATTAGCGAAGGTATAATCTATTCTTGGAAGCAAAAGAACGAACAACAAGATGAGAGCCGAGTGGCTACCCTTGAGCGAGAGAATACTCAATTACGCCAGCAATTGAAGCAGATGGAAATGGAGCGGGACATCTTAAAAAAATCGAACCGCCGGGCGGCCACAGCGATTTTTGCCAAGTCGGGGTAGTGGATAGGTATGAATTTGTAAAAAAAGAACAAATCAACTATCCGACTAAAATTATCTGTAAAGTGCTTAATATTAACAGAAGTAGCTATTACGAGTACGTCAATGGTCAAATTCACAATCGTATAACGGAAAGTGGATTGAGCGATGAATTATGCAGGGTGTTTCAGGCCAATAAACGACGTCGTGGTTCAAGACGATTAAAAGTAAAGATGCAGGAAATGGGATATAAAGTAGGTCGTATCCGTAAATTACTCAAAGAACAAGGTTTAAAGGCCATACAACCCCATAGCTTTGTACCTAAAACTACGCAAAGTAAGCATGGTTTAGTGGCTTGCCCGAATCTTTTAGGGATTGGCTTTGAGGTGGTTAGACCCAATCAAGCGAAGTGTATTACAACCGTAATCGCAGACATTCGGCTTTGAATTATCAAAGCCCTGAAAAATTTGAACAAATGTACCATCAAAATCAATTACTAAACTTGCAAAGTAAAGTGTCCGTCTAATCAAGACCACTCCAGTACATCGTGGGTATCTCTAAAAATACTGTTCTTTCGAACAGAAGCTTTCCTCAAACGAGCTGATCCGTCGAGAGTATATTGAACAAAATAATTTGTCCATGCTTCTTGAAAATAAACATGCAAAAGCTCAAATTCTGAAAACTTAAGACCTGTGAGACGGCGTAATTTTAACTCATTACCTTCGAGGTCATGGTACTGTTGAATTATTTCGAAGTTCATAATTTCCCCAAAGAGGTAACAGTGATATTAGACATAGCTCTTATGTCAAATATCTTACCATCTTGAAGTTTTTGCAGGGAATGCATTATCTTGCGTCGTACATTTAGTCGAAAAACGTGCAGATTGCTGAAAACGACGATTTTTTTCCAGAAGAAATCACCCTATTCGCTGACTTAATTCTACCTGTTCCCGTAGCTCAGTTATTTACGTATCGGGTTCCGAGAACTATTGCTCCGTATGCCAAAAATGGTGCGAGAGTAGTAGTTCCTTTTGGCAAAAACCGAGTGGTAACGGGTATTATCGCAAAAATTCACCAGAGCCCTCCTGAGAAATATCAGGCTAAGTATATCGCTGAACTCCTTGATGATGAACCCCTAGTAACGCCTTACCAAATTGAGCTTTTCCATTGGATTGCCGACTATTATCTTTGTACAGTAGGTGAGGTTCTGAACGTCGCTTTGCCTTCTGGTTTGAAAATTACCAGTCAATCTAAAATCCAGTACAATCCCGATTTTGAGTATTTTGATTTATTGACCGATGAAGAAGCTAGCCTTTTAGAAGAAATCAAGAGGTATCAATCACTCACCTACGAGGAGATCGAAAAGAGAGTGGGCGCCAAAAACATCAACCATGTTATCAAGTCGCTCATTGGGAAAAGAGCCATCATTCTTTTCGAGGAAGTAAAAGAAAAATACAAACCCAAAGTCGTTAAAAAGGTCAAGCTTAATGGCCGTTTTGAAACAAAAGAGAATTTACTTGAACTCATTACACAGCTTGAAAAATTTCCGAAGCAACAGGAAATTGTCATGAGCTATATAAGCCAGGTACCTATTCAAAATGTGCCTTACGCCAACCGTTCGGGAATCGAAAAAAGTTTTTTTACCCAAAACGAGGCGATTTCGGATTCTGCCCTAAGTACCCTTATTAAAAAAGGAACATTGGAAGAATTTGAAATTACAGTTTCTCGCTTTGCCGATGTAGCTCCCGATTTTACCGAAGGCACGAATATCCAACTCACGGCCGCTCAACAACGTGCTTTCGACGAAATTATCACCCAATTTCAGTCCAAAGACACTGTGCTTTTACACGGCGTGACGGGTAGTGGTAAAACCGAAGTGTACATCAATCTTGCTCAGCAAGTACTGGCAAGCGGTTCGCAGGTGTTGTTTTTATTACCTGAAATCGCCCTGACGACCCAGATTGTGGTTCGCCTTAAAAAAGTTTTTGGCGATAAACTTGGTATTTACCACTCCAAATTCTCCGACAACGAACGCGTGGAAGTTTGGAAAGGAGTTGTTTCAGGCCAGTTTCAGTTGGTGGTAGGCGTGCGTTCAGCTATTTTCTTGCCTTTCGATAGCCTCGGCCTCATTATAGTGGACGAAGAGCACGAAAGTTCTTATAAACAATACGACCCCGCCCCCCGCTATCATGCCCGTGACGTGGCCATTGTAGCCGCTCAGCGCCAACACGCCAAAGTATTGCTCGGCTCGGCCACCCCTGCCCTCGAATCGTATTACCAAGCACTCAACGGACGCTACGGATTTGTACAATTGCTCGAACGCTACGGCAAAGCCAATTTGCCTGAATTTGTACTTATCGACACAAAAAAAGAACGGAAGAGCAAAAAAATGAAGTTTGAATTTTCGTCGGTACTAATCAACGAGCTTCAAGAAACCCTAAATCGAAACGAACAGAGTATTATTTTCCAAAACCGACGTGGATACTCTTCATACTTGCAATGCGAAGAATGCGGTTGGATTGGCGAATGTGAAAACTGTGCCGTAAGTCTCACCTATCACCAAAAAGACGCCGAATTACGTTGCCATTATTGTGGTCACAAGGAGAAAGTACCCAAACTTTGCCCTGGATGCGGTTCAACCAAAGTAAGAACCATTGGCTTTGGAACTGAAAAACTTGAAGATCAACTTAAGATTTTTTTTCCAACGGCACGTGTTGCACGCATGGATTTGGATACCACTCGTGCCAAAAACGCCTACAAAGAAATGATTGAGGACATTGAGCAGGGTAACGTCGATATTTTAGTAGGAACTCAGATGATCAGTAAAGGGCTCGACTTTGAAAATGTTAGTACGGTAGGTGTATTCGATGCCGACCGAATGATTCATTTCCCAGACCTCCGTTCCGCTGAACGAGCCTTTCAACTCATCACTCAGGTGAGTGGCCGCGCTGGACGCCGTGCCGACCGAAAAGGGCGCGTTTTGATTCAAACAGGAAACCCTTCACAAAAGATTTTACAAAAAATTATTACTAACGATTATATAGGTATGTACGAGGAGGAAATCAAAGAACGTGAAAACTTCAAATACCCTCCATTTACACGACTTATAAAACTGACTGTCAAGCACTTTGACCAAGTTACAGCTTCACAAGCAGCCCAAAAATTAGCGCAACTTTTGCTCGAAAAAATGGGAGAAGATAGGGTTTTAGGCCCCCAACCACCGCTAGTCGAACGCATACGAAATAGGTTTTTGTTTGACATTCTTATTAAACTCGAACGCGAAAAAGTTAATTTTAGGGCCGCAAAGGCTTTTATACTCGAAAAAGTTACGGATATTCTGACGGACAAGACCTTAAAAGGTGCCGACGTAACCATAGATGTAGACTGCCTGTGATTGTACCCATCAAAACCTAACACTATGATTGACAAAAAAGCTAAAATTGTTGCTACTGTAGGCCCTGCTTCCGAATCAGCCGAAATGCTTCACGCATTGGTGCTCGCAGGTGTGAACGTATTTCGTCTCAATTTCTCTCACGGTACTCATACCGACCACCAAGAACGTATCAACCGCATTCGTGAGAACAATGCTAAATTCGGCTTGAGTGTCGGAATATTACAAGATTTGCAAGGCCCTAAAATTCGCATCGGTAACGTAGAACACAAAGACGGTGTGAAAATTACGGCAGGACAAAAATTAGTTTTTACCAACGAGGAAATCATCGGAACTTCCGAGCGAGTGAGTACTCCTTATAAAGGAATGTACCGCGACGTACGCATGGGAGAACGGATTTTGATGGACGACGGAAAACTCGAAGTAAAAGTAGTTGGTATTGACGGAACAGACGTGGTGACCGAAGTTATTTACGACGGGATTTTGAAATCGAAAAAAGGCGTAAACCTTCCTAATACCAAGGTTTCGATGCCATCAGTGACTGAAAAAGACTACGAGGACTTGGAATTTGGTCTTCAAAACGACGTAGAATGGATTGCACTTTCATTTGTACGCTATGCTTCTGACATTCAAGAAGTAAAAGACTATATTAAGTCGAAAGGTAAAAATTGCCGCGTAGTGGCTAAAATCGAAAAGCCAGAGGCGATTGATAATATCGACGAAATCATCGAAATTACGGACGCTATCATGGTAGCTCGTGGCGACTTGGGGGTGGAACTTCCTGCTGAAGAAGTACCTATGATTCAGAAAATGATTGTTGAAAAATGTAACCGTGCTGCCAAGCCGGTCATCGTGGCTACGCAGATGTTGGAAAGTATGATTGACGCCCCACGCCCGACACGTGCCGAAATCAACGACATTGCCAACTCCGTTCTCGATGGTGCCGACGCCGTGATGTTGAGCGCAGAAACTGCCTCTGGAAAATACCCAGTAGAGTCTGTCACAAGCATGGCCCAGACCATCAAACGAGTAGAAGAAACCGAAGCAGCGAAAGATGCCAAAGAAACCAAAATTTATTTCAAGCACCACGCGGCAGTGAATGATCATAGCAGCGCTAATGTCCTCAACGACAACGTCGTCATGAGTGCTTGCCGTTTGGCACGTGATACACAAGCAAAAGCAATCATTGGGGTAACTCGTTCGGGTTACACAGCTTTTCGCCTTTCCCATCACCGCCCAGAGGCCAATTTGTACGTCTTTACTTCTAATCAAAGATTAATCGACACACTTTCTTTATATTGGGGAGTAAAAGCTATTTATTATGACCGCGAAGGTCTTTCAAGCGACGACCTCATCGAAGACATCAAAAAAGTATTGGTTGAAAAAGGCGCGCTCCAATCGGGCGATGTTTTTGTCAATACCTTGAGTATGCCCGTAGCAAAGCACCGTAAAACCAATGCAGTAAAATTGAGTATTGTGGAATAATCGGGAATTAATCCGAGAAAATTCATTGCTAAAAAAGGGCAACCGCGTACTTAAAACGTTGTTGTCCTTTTTTTTTAGGCGTTAGATGTTTTGCTATACTTCCATTTAAAATATAAAATCACAAACGAAAGCATCAATGTAACAGTATTGGCCACCACCACTGGAAACGAATGCGTCATAATTCCGTAAGCAAGCCAAAGAGCTACGCCCACGGTAAAAAGTAAAAACATGGCCAAAGAAACGTCTTTTGCCGATTTTGTTCGATATATTTGCATTACTTGTGGAACGAAGGCAACCGTCGTCAATATCCCTGCGATGTATCCTAATGTTTCTAACATGGTGTTATGTGTTTGATTCCTTTTGTCTATTTATCAGAAAAGTTATAGAAAAAGTTTCTTTCAAACTTAATATTCTTCAAATAATACAACAAATGATTATTAGAATAAAAAATAGTATCATTCTCGTCTCAATTATTACCCCACCCAACGGTGTAAGTTAGGCGCGTAGATATACAAAACAAAAAGCCCCTTCTCACACCGAAAAGGGGCTTTTTGTTTGCCTCCAGAGGAAAAAAAACATCTTTTGTTTGGAAAAACAAAAAGCACCTTATTTATTTGTAACGCAATTACGCATTTAGCGTAATTTCGCTTTAAGAAAAAATTTGCTTTAAAAAATGTTCAATACAACAGGCGTAGTCGTGACCCTCATTAGTAGCACCCCAACGGTGTGAGTGAAACCCGATTACCCTCCAAAGCCTCACTCACACCAATAACGAGTGAGGCTTTTTTGTAAAAAACCATTCCATATGTCAGAGCAACTAAACAAATTCAGCCGCACACTTACCCAAGAAGTGACTAACCCCGCCGCTAAAGCCATGCTTTACGGAGTAGGTCTAACCCAAGAAGATATGCAAAAAGCCCAAATCGGGATTGCGAGTACGGGTTATGAAGGAAACACTTGCAACATGCACCTCAATGGACTGTCGGTGCACGTGAAAAAAGGAATCCAAGAAAACGGCATGGTGGGCCTTATCTTCCATACCATTGGGGTCTCTGACGGAATGACCAACGGAAACGCAGGAATGAGCTACTCACTCCCCTCGCGTGACCTAATTGCTGACTCCATCGAAAACGTAGTTGGTGCACAATGGTACGACGGCGTCATTGCGGTGGTAGGTTGTGACAAAAACATGCCAGGCGCCATGATGGCCTTAGCCCGCCTCAACCGCCCAGGTATGCTCGTGTACGGTGGAACCATCCGTACGGGCGAGTACAAAGGACAAAAATTAGATATTATTTCGGCGTTTGAAGCGCTTGGAAAGAAGTTCGCAGGAACTATTTCGGACGAAGATTATGAAGGCGTAATTCAGAACGCGATTCCAGGCGCTGGAGCATGTGGGGGTATGTACACGGCTAACACCATGGCTAGTTCAATGGAAGCTATGGGACTTACTCTTCCCAATTCTTCAACATACCCAGCTACCCACGAAGGTAAAAAAGCCGAGTGTATTGCCATTGGCGCAGCCATGAAGCAATTGCTCGAAAAAAATATCTGCCCACGCGACATTATGACGCGTAAAGCGTTTGAAAATGCCCTTACAGTAGTAATAGCACTGGGTGGTTCTACCAACGCCGTGTTGCACTACTTGGCCATTGCTCGCGCTGCTGAAGTGAATTTTACGTTGAAAGATATTCAAGATATTTCTGACCGTACACCACTGATAGCAGACCTTAAACCATCAGGGAAGTACTATATGGAAGATGTATTGGCCATCGGTGGAATTCCTGCCATCATGAAGTACCTCCTCCAAAAAGGACTTCTTCACGGTGACTGCTTGACCGTAACAGGCAAGACCATTGCCGAAAACTTGGAAGATGTACCCGATTTAAACTTTGAAAATCAGAAAATTATTTTCCCTCTCGAAACACCTCTTAAACCAACGGGTCACTTACAAATTTTGTACGGGAACCTCGCAACAGGTGGAGCTGTCGCCAAAATTACAGGTAAAGAAGGGGAGCGTTTTGAGGGTATTGCCAAAGTGTGCGAACGTGAAGAAGAGGTGATTGAGTACATCGAAAAAGGCGAAATCAAAGCTGGGCACGTGATTGTGATTCGTAACGAAGGCCCTAAAGGCGGCCCTGGAATGCCCGAAATGCTAAAACCAACCTCGGCAGTAATGGGAGCTGGCTTAGGAGATAAAGTAGCCATGATTACCGATGGTCGCTTCTCTGGTGGAACCCACGGATTCGTCGTAGGTCACGTCACTCCTGAAGCCTATCTAGGAGGAAACATTGGACTAGTGAGAGACGGAGATAAAATTACGATTGATGCCGTCAACAATGTACTCCAATTGCACGTATCGGATGAAGAGTTGACAGAGCGTCGTAAAACTTGGAAACAGCCTGAACCTTCTTTTACCAGAGGAACCTTAGGCAAGTACATCCGCAACGTAAAATCAGCAAGCGAGGGTTGCGTAACGGACGAAGCGTAAAAGAAATCACAAACAAAAACCAATAATGTCATGGAGAACTTAACCATGATTGCCCAACAAACTGAAGCGATAGAGGAAATGGCTCAACAAAACGAGTCTTCGTCACTATTGCCTACCCAAGCTCCACGTATTTTGTCGGGAGCGCAAGCCCTCATGGAGTCGCTTATTGCCGAAGGGACAGAGGTCATTTTTGGCTATCCTGGAGGAGCTATCATGCCTACCTACGACGCCCTTTTTGACTACACCGACCGCCTTGACCACATCTTAGTCCGTCACGAACAAGGAGCAGGTCATGCCGCGCAAGGCTATGCTCGTACCAGTGGCAAACCTGGGGTTTGCTTAGTGACATCGGGACCAGGTGGCACTAACTTAGTGACCCCTATCGCCGATGCCATCATCGACTGTACTCCCTTGGTTTGTATTATCGGACAAGTAAAGTCGACGCTACTAGGTACCGACGCATTTCAAGAAACCGATATTATTGGTGTAACTACCCCTGTTTGCAAGTGGAATTACCAAATTACCAATGCCGATGAAGTTCCTGCAATTATTGCCAAGGCTTTCTATATCGCTAAGTCAGGGAAGCCTGGCCCAGTAGTTATCGACTTCACTCGTGATGCTCAAGTGAGTTTAATGAGTAAATCATACGAATACAAAAAAGTAGAAACCCTAACAAGCTATAAACCTCGGGTAATTCCGAAAGACGAACACCTCGAAAAAGCGGCACAACTTATCAACAATGCAAAAAAGCCCTATATCCTGTTTGGACAAGGGGTGTTGATTTCGGGAGCGGAAGAAGAGTTAAAAGCCTTTGCCGAGAAAACTGATATTCCTTGTGCAAGTACTCTTCTTGGGCTTTCGGCTATGCCTATCAATCATCCTAACTATGTCGGTTGGCTTGGAATGCACGGAAACTATGGCCCAAACGTTTTGACGACTCAGGCCGACGTCATCATAGCCATCGGAATGCGTTTTGACGACCGCGTGACGGGCGATGCCACCAAGTATATTCGTCAAGCTAAGGTCATTCATATTGAAATTGACCCTGCCGAAATTGATAAAATTATCAAGGCCGACGCTCCCGTTGTAGGCGATGTCAAAGAAGCGTTAAAACGCCTCTTGCCTTTGGTCAAGCCTAATAATCATACAGCTTGGCGCAATGAGTTTAAAAAGTATGACATCATCGAAGATCAAAAAATCACGCAACGCGAATTGACCGCCGACGGCCAAATCAAAATGGCAGAAGTGGTAAATATGCTCTCTGAAAAAACAAAAGGAGAAGCTTGTGTGATTGCCGATGTAGGTCAACACCAAATGATTGCGGCTCGTTATTATAAATTCAAAAACCCACGCTCCTACATCGCGTCAGGAGGGCTCGGCACCATGGGATTTGCTATTCCTGCGGCATTTGGAGCTAAAAAAGGAGCTCCCGAGCGTGAAGTGGTGGCCTTTATCGGCGACGGTTGTTTCCAAATGACCATCCAAGAGTTAGGCACGATTGCCCAAAGCGGCCTTCCTGTCAAACTTATTATTCTCAACAACAACTATTTGGGAATGGTACGCCAATGGCAACAATTGTTTTTCGAAAAACGCTATTCGTTTGTAGAACTACAAAACCCTGATTTTGTGACTATTGCAAAAGGATTCGGTATTGCTGGGCATACGTGCAGCGAACGCGATAATCTGAGCGAATCGCTCGACCGCCTTCTCCAATCGGACAAGCCGTACCTATTGGAAGTAATGGTTGAAAAAGAAGAAAACGTTTTCCCAATGGTACCTGCAGGAGCAGCCGTAGCTGATATTCGCTTAGACTAAACGAGGGTTTATGACAACTTACACAATTTGCATATTTACAGAAAATACCTTCGGGTTACTCAATAAAATCACCATCATTTTTACCCGTCGTCGTATCAATATCGAAAGCCTTACTGTATCCGAAACTGAGCGAAAAGGCGTATCTCGATACACCATTACCATCAAACACGATAAGCGTGAAGAGGTCGAAAAGCTCGTTCGTCAGATTCGTAAAGTCGTTGAAGTACTAGCCGTGTTTGGCTATTTAGACGACGAAATCGTCTACAATGAAATTGCCCTTTTCAAAGTAGCAACTCCTATTGGTGGCAAGCCGATTGACATTGAGACCATCAACAAGGTATACAAAGCATGGGTGGTCTATTGGGGGCTTGATTACGTAGTGATTGAAAAAGCAGGTAGCGAAAATGAAATCCTCGATTTCTTCCGCTACATCAAATCGTATGGTATTTTAGAATTTGTGAAATCGGGCAGAGTCGCCGTTGGAAAAACCCCAACAGGCTTGGTAGAATACCTACCTGAAGAAGCAAATTGGGAGTATTATGTATAAAAGTGCGTTATTTGTAGTTCTTTTCAAATCAATACATGGAACAACTACAATCTCTCACTACTCCCATTAAGTGGTTAGAAACCCGACTAAAAGCGTTCTTTGACAGTAGATTCTGGCAATTCAAGGTGCTATTTTTATCCTTGGCAATTTCAGTAAGTACTTTGTTGGTATTCAACTTTATCCTTGTTGACCGCGGTTTTCGAGATTTATACCAAGAAATGCGGCATCCAGGGTCAATAGGTGGTTTTTTCTGGGACGATATCATCAAGCAAGGTGCCGCCCCATTTACCCCCAAAGACTACGAAGCAGGCTCTCACGAAGCCAACCAAACTTTTAGGCTTACCATTCCATTAATTGCTCAGGTACTGCACCTCAATGTAGCAAGTTTGTACTTACTGCACGTATTAGTAGGATTGTTATTTCTTTGGTTAATTATACAAATCACGTATCAAATTCTCCAAAGTAGGCTTTTGGTATTTTACTTCATGACGGGCTTTACGGCCATTTATGCAGGAGCTAACTTTTACCTCAATTACCTAGGCCATACCGATATTTTTCCGTTTTGTTTTATGGCCTTAGCCCTTTACTTACGGAATCCACTTTGGGTGCTTTTACTGACTCAATTGGCTTTTTGGTGCGACGAACGAGCCATCATCAATTCCACTTATTTGGGGCTTTGGTTTGTAATTCCTGTATTAAAAGAAGTAGTCAAAACCAAAAAGCTCAGTACCACGCAAGTACCCCTTCAAGCGGTGGCATTAGTGATAAGTACGGGTTTGTATTTGGTAATACGGCAATGGTTATCAACAACCTACGGTTTAAAAGTAGGGCACGACAATGACCTTTCTCATCGTACTGCAATGTGGAGTTTGAGTATTTTAGGGGACAAGTTTACGCGTGGGTTTGAAGGGTTTTGGCTTATTATTTTTGCAGGTATAGCCGTTTTGGTCATGCTCAAAGATTGGCTTACGCTCGGATTGCTTATGGGCAGTTTTATGATTACCTCCGCGATTGGTATCATGGTTGCCGACGGCACCAGGTCGCTTTCATTTGGTTACATGATTTTCTTTTTCATGCTTTCCATTTTACGGCGGCATATTCCTACGTCACAACTAACCTATTTATTGATAGTAAGTACCCTTATTTCGCTAATGCTTCCTATCTCTTTCCCCTAACATCGTATGAATCAAGCGTATTATAAAGAATACTATCACATTGAACGCGAACACTGGTGGTTTTTGGCACGAAACCAAATCATTATGAACCATCTGCGTCGTCAACTTGGTCATAATCCCCCACTCAAAGTACTTAATATTGGAATTGCAACAGGACGTACCTCAGAGCTACTTACAGAGTTTGGCTCGGTAAAATCGGTCGAATACGACCGCGAATGTTTTGAATTTACCAAATCCGTTGTACCTTCTCTTGACCTCATTCAGGGTTCAATTCTTGAGCTACCCTTCGAGGAGCAATCGTATGACCTAGTATGTGCCCTCGACGTAATTGAACACGTTGAAGATCATCAGCTAGCCGTACAAGAAATGAAGCGCGTTTGTAAGCCAGATGGATTAGTCTGCGTGACGGTTCCTGCCTTTAATTTTTTATGGAATCAGCACGACGACGTCAATCACCACATTCGGCGCTATACTCGACCACTACTGGAGAGTTTGTTCAAAAATACAGGCAAAATCACCTTCAGTAGCTATTTTAATTTTTGGTTGTTTTTCCCCATTGCGGGCTTTCGGTTATTGTCGCGGTTGTTGCCGCTTCACCACCGAAAAGTTGAAGAAGCAGGTTCAGATTTTACGGTCATGAACGGTCGGCTTTTTCAAAAAGTGTTTTACGGTATTTTCAAAAGCGAAAATATCTTTATCAAAAATGGCATCGAACTACCCGCAGGGGTTTCGTTGCTACTTAGTTGGCAAAAGAAATAAAACCACAGTTATTGTATTACCCAAATAAACAAATCAATTCAATGGCACAAATCAATTTCGGCGGGACCGTAGAAGAAGTAGTAACCCGCGAAGAATTTCCACTAGAGAAAGCTCGTGAAGTATTGGCAAACGAAACTATCGCGGTAATCGGTTACGGTGTTCAGGGGCCAGGCCAAGGCCTTAACATGCGCGACAACGGCTTCAACGTCATCGTTGGTCAGCGTAAAGGCAAAACATACGACAAGGCAATCGCTGATGGTTGGGTACCAGGCGAAACACTTTTCGAAATCGAAGAAGCCTTAGAAAAAGGCACAATCATTTGTTTCTTGTTATCGGATGCAGCCCAAATCGAATTGTGGCCAACCGTTAAAAAATATTTGACTGCTGGTAAGTCGTTGTATTTCTCACACGGATTCGGTGTAACTTACAATGACCAAACAGGGATCGTTCCTCCAGCCGATGTAGACGTATTCTTAGTAGCTCCTAAAGGCTCAGGCACTTCACTTCGTCGTTTGTTCGTAGAAGGAAAAGGCCTTAACTCTTCATTTGCAGTATTCCAAGATGCTACTGGCGAAGCTCGTACGAAGTGTATCGCAATGGGTATCGGGGTAGGTTCTGGTTATTTGTTCGAAACCGATTTCTACCGCGAAGTAACGTCTGACCTTACAGGTGAGCGTGGTACATTGATGGGTGCTATCCAAGGTATTTTCGCCGCTCAGTACGAAGTATTGCGCGAAAATGGTCACTCTCCATCAGAAGCGTTCAACGAAACAGTAGAAGAATTAACGCAATCGTTGATGCCATTGGTAGCAGAAAACGGAATGGACTGGATGTACGCTAACTGCTCAACAACCGCTCAACGTGGTGCCCTTGACTGGTGGAAGCCTTTCAAAGAAGCTACTAAGCCTGTATTCCAACAGTTGTACAACTCTGTAAAATCAGGCGAGCAAGCCAACATCTCTATCACTCGTAACTCACAACCAGACTACCGCGAAAAACTCGAAGTAGAATTGGCGGAGCTTCGTGAGTCAGAAATGTGGCAAGCAGGTGCTGCTGTTCGCAGCTTGCGTCCTGAGCGTAACTAAGTCTTAGCAACTTCTACAGAAAGTGTCTTGTTCATATTTTGGCAAGACACTTTCTGTTTTTTTATTCCTAAATGCCTAGGCACCATTTGTTATTCAAAAATGTAATTATGTGCTAACCGCTAATTATTGGACACGGAAATGATAGAAAATTGCAGACTTCCTGTCACGGTTAACTTATACTTTAGCACTTAAATGAATGGTGTAAAATTTCTGTCGCATCGCCTTATAATTTTGGTCAATTACAAGATAGCCGATTCCTGCTTATATACCAATTTTAGCTTCACAAAACATTATCTAAGAGTACTACAACCTATGAGGTTTTAGTCCAGTTACGTTCAAACCTCATAAGGTTGGGGATATTTCCAAATCCAGTGGGCAACAGGCACCGCAACGATGACCCCAATGGCATCGGCCAAAGCGTCATACAAGTCGAATGTCCGGCCAATGGGCATTACATATTGCCATACTTCAATAAATAACCCGTACAAACTTCCGCTGATAATTACCCACCAAGGGTTAGGTTTAGCCCAATACCAAAGTGCGCCCAAAACACCAAATGCTCCAAAGTGGTGTAGTTTATCAGAACCCATACCGTCGGGCATTTCTTGACGTGGAATAGAGCAAAGCCCCAAAATAACCACCGTCCAAACGATGGCTATGTGGGGCTTTGTTAGTAGGTTTTTAATTGTGTGAATCATTGATTCCTACAAATGCTTCAACAACTCTGCACCCATGGCGTAGGTGCCTAGGATTTTATCAGCTGGAGTTTCGCTGTTAGCGATGTCGCGCGTGCGGAAGCCCTCTTTCAATACTTTATCAACCGCTGCGATGATGGCATCAGCTTCGGCTTTTAGGCCAAACGAAATATCCAACAACAACGCTGCCGAAAGTACAGAGGCCAACGGATTGGCTACGCCTTTACCCGTGATGTCGTGCGCTGAACCGTGGATAGGCTCATAAACGCCCGTGCTGTCGCCTACTGAGGCTGAGGCCAACATACCCATCGAACCAGCAATTTGACTGGCTTCGTCGGTCAAAATATCTCCAAAAAGGTTACCCGTTACCACTACGTCAAAACGACGTGGGTCTTTGATGAGCAACATGGCAGCGGCGTCAATGAATTGGTGTTCTACGTCAACGTCAGGATATTCGGGAGCAATTTTTTGGATTACTTCACGCCACAAACGGCTCGATTCCAATACATTGGCTTTATCAACCGACATCAATTTTTTGCTACGCGTACGAGCTGCTTCAAACGCTTTACGGGCAATACGCTCTACTTCGTATTTGCTATAAATCATGGTGTCGTAAGCTGTATTGCCGTCGTCGAGGCGCTCACGTTTTCCAAAATATACGTCACCCGTCAATTCGCGGAAGAAGAGGATATCGCTGCCTTTTAGAATTTCGGGTTTGATACTTGAGGCTTCCAACAATTCGTCGAACAACTTGATAGGGCGAAGGTTGGCGTACAAACCAAGTTCTTTACGCATTTTCAACAAGCCCTGCTCTGGACGCACTTTCGCCGATGGGTCGTTGTCGTATTTTGGGTGACCTACGGCGCCAAACAAGATAGCGTCCGAAGCGCGCATTTTCACGAGGGTTTCTTCAGGGAGCGGTTCGCCTGTAGCTTCGATGGCTACGTGTCCGATGAGAGCCTCGTCATAGGTAAATTCGTGGCCAAATTTTTCGGCGATACGGTCTAGTACTTGTTTACCAACGGTGGTAACTTCTTGCCCGATTCCATCACCGGGTACGATAAGGATGTGTTTTTTTGCCATTTTATTCTTTAGGTCACAGAGTTACACTGAGTTTTTCACAAAGGTTCACAGAATTATAAAATCAATCTTTTGATTCCCTCTTTTAAGCTTTTTACATTAAAGTTTAAGAGAAGTCCTAATCTGGTAATTACCTAATTTTAAATAGGTTAAAACCTGCACAGTGTGTAAATCATTAAGTGATTCAACTGATTTTAACTCAACTACAATTTTGTTCTCTACCAGCAAATCCAGCCGATAGCCTTGGTCTAATCTAATTTCTTAAAAAACTAGGGGTATAGGCTTCTCTTTTTCTACCCATAACCCATTTTTTGCCAAACGGTATGCCAAACATTCTTTATAAGCACTTTCTAAAAGGCCAGGGCCAAGCGCAGAATGTACATCGAAGGCTTGCTTCAGGATAATCTGAGAAAGCGCGTTTAACTCTTTGATAATCTGTGCCATAAACTCTGAGTTTTTTTTCCTATAAAAAATTAAAGCGAAATCAAGTTCAGCATTTTTTGAGTGGCTTTGATGGCCGAAACCGTTTGGTCAGAGTCTAAGCCTCTGGTCTTAAATTCTTTAGTGTTCCAGTTCCAGGTAATGACCGTTTCGCAAAGGGCATCGGTTTTTCCACCCGTTGGGATACGGACGGCGTAGTCGGTCAGCAAAGGAAGTTCCAGGCTTTTCTTGGCATAAATTTTCTTCAACGCATTCATAAACGCATCGTACTGACCGTCGCCTTGCGCATTTTCTTCAAACGTCTCGTCCTCAATTTTGAGCTTGAGCGTAGCCGAAGGGCGAAGGTCTTTGGAGTGCGTCAGGACATAATTGAGAATCTCAATCTTAAACTCAATCGCGTTGGTGTCCAACACATCCGAAATAATGTACGGCAGGTCTTCCTGCGTCACTACTTCTTTGCGGTCGCCGAGTTCGATGATCCGCTGCGTTACCTTTTTGAGGTCTTCGTCAGAAAGTTTGATGCCTAATTCGCGGAGGTTGTTCTCGATATTGGCTTTGCCTGAGGTTTTCCCCAACGCATACGAACGCTTCCGCCCGAAACGCTCAGGCATCAACTCGTTGAAATAGAGGTTATTTTTCTTGTCGCCATCGGCATGAATTCCCGCCGTTTGGGTAAAGACGTTATCCCCAACAATAGGTTTATTGGCAGGAATACGCAGCCCCGAAAAGGTTTCGACAATCTTACTTACCGAAAACAACGACTCTTCCACCACGCCCGTTTCTACTTCTGGCATAAAGTCTTTCAATACCGCAATGGCACTGGCCAACGGGGCATTGCCCGCTCGCTCGCCCATACCGTTGACGGTCAAGTGCAACCCATGTGCTCCTGCCCGCACGGCTTCCATGACGTTGGCGATGCTGAGGTCATAGTCGTTGTGCGCGTGGAAATCGAAGTGGTGATTGGGGTAGCGTTCTACAATCGACTTAATGTACGAATACGATTCGGCAGGAGTAAGTACGCCTAACGTATCGGGGAGCAATACCCGTAGAATCGGTTGAGTAGTTAGAAAATCAAGAAATTGAAATACATATTCGGGCGAATTACGCATTCCATTGCTCCAATCTTCGAGGTAAACGTTGGCCGAAATTCCTTTCGATTGAGCCAATTCGATTACTCTTTGAATGTCGGCAAAGTGCACTTCGGGCGTTTTTTTGAGTTGGTGCGTCAAGTGATTGAGCGACCCTTTGGTAAGGAGGTTCATTACTTTAGCCCCCGATTCAAGCATCCAATCAATAGAAGCTTCACCATCAACAAACGTAAGTACTTCTACTTTGTCGATGAAGCCATTTTCTTGAGCCCACTCTGTAATTTTTTGTACTGCCTTCAATTCCCCTGCCGATACCCTAGCCGAAGCAATTTCAATACGATCTACTTTGACTTCCGTAAGGAGTAACTGTGCCAAAGCTAGTTTCTCCGAAGCAGAAAAAGACACTCCGCTGGTCTGTTCACCATCGCGGAGTGTCGTATCCATTATTTCAATGTATCTCATAGAAATTAGTAAGGCCGAGCGGCTTCAAATGCACCGATTTCCTCTTTCATAGCCTGTAGATAGTCGATATCGTCGTAGCCATTGATGAGGTTGTGTTTCTTATAGCCGTTGATGTCAAATGACTCCGATTCGCCCGTCGCAACAATCGTAATGGTTTGCTCAGGAAGATTGACCGTTAGCTCCACGTTGGCATCTTTTTCGATGGCTTGGAAAATTTTATCCAAAAACTCAGGACTCACCGTCACGGGCAAAATCCCTACGTTGATGGCGTTGTTTTTGAAGATATCGGCAAAAAAGCTGGATACCACACAACGGAACCCGTAGTCGTAGATAGCCCATGCTGCGTGCTCACGGCTTGAACCACTACCGAAGTTGCGGCCGCCTACTAGGATTTGGCCGCTGTAAAGAGGGTTGTTTAAAACGAAATCGGCCTTAGGCGTATCGTCACCGTTGTAGCGCCAATCGCGGAAAAGGTTGTCGCCGAAGCCTTTGCGCTCAGTGGCTTTCAAGAAACGAGCAGGAATGATTTGGTCAGTGTCCACGTTTTCCAACGGAAGCGGCACTGCCGAACTAGTTAGTATGGTGAATTTATCGTATGCCATGATGAATGATTATTAGACCCTTGCAGGGTGACAAATACTAGGGTGACAATGCAATGTATGCGTAATAGAACTACAAAAACTCCCGTGGGTCAGTGACTTTGCCAGTAATAGCAGCAGCAGCGGCTACCAATGGGCTGGCCAACAAGGTACGTGCTCCCGGGCCTTGGCGACCTTCGAAGTTACGGTTAGAGGTACTTACGGCATACTTGCCCGCAGGAATCTTATCGTCGTTCATGGCTAAGCAAGCTGAGCAGCCTGGTTGGCGCAGTTGGAAACCTGCTTCAGTCAAAATATCCAAAATGCCTTCTTCTTTGATTTGGGCTTCTACAATGTGCGAACCTGGTACTAACCAAGCTGTTACGTTATCAGCTTTTTTGCGACCTTTTATAACCGAGGCAAACGCACGGAAGTCTTCAATGCGCCCGTTGGTACAGCTTCCCAAGAAAACGAAATCAATGGCTTTGCCCAAAATACTTT
>JALQYJ010000108.1 GCA_023254175.1 Runella sp.
ACATATACTTAGTGTTCTTTTATGACATTGCTCAACTGAGCAATGTCATAAAAGATTTTTTCACGCAGAGTGACTAAAGCACAAAGGATTTAATGGCGGCACTTTGCCTCTCTGCGTGAGTTTAAAAAGCTTCTTTTTAGGTGATGTAATAGTCTTTACAAGCCCGAACCATCAGCTTTCCCACGGGCAACGGCATACTCACCGATTTTACGGCCGTGTACCAAGCCTAATTCACAGTCGATACGATAGTGGATTAGGCCATAGATGCGAGATTCAGACGCTTCTTTGGCTTGCGTATTGAATTTTTCTGCTTGATCAGGGAAAATATACCCCAACACCGTAGCTGCTGCTGCCGAAAACGTAGAGTGCCCCGAGGTGTACGATGGAAAATTAGGTAAACCTACTGAGGTTTTTAAACCAAACTGCTGAGGACGAGGTGTATAATAGAAATATTTGGTTTCCCAACAGGCAATTCCCGCATCCATCGCAGCTGTTCCGACTAACGCCAACGTACGCGCCATTCTCACTTCGCTAAACTTAGCCTCGTGCGCAGCATTGGCAGCAGCTCGGTGCCAGTGGCCTGGAGGTGTGTAGCTTCCAGCTCCGTCTGCCCAATAGTTAGCGATGCGAGCTTGTTCACGTGTTTGGCTTTTTTGGATATTTTTCAATTCATCTAATTCCTTCTGCCATTCAGCAGAACCTACCATGTAAGGTATAACGGGACGAATTTGCTCCAACGTTTTGCGATCAAAATTCCAGGTTTGTACGGCTCCAAAGTTTGGCAACATCGGAGGGCGAGCAGGTACTTCTTGACTCACCCATGGTTCTTTGATACCACGGTTTTTAGCGGCTTCAATCATACCTACGGTCAGCGTTTGGTTGTTGGCAGCACTCATGCCATCGGTTCTAGCACGTCCCATTACTTTGGCTGCTATGGCATTTCCAAGGTCGGTTCCTGCCGTTAGGTCAGAGTTTACGTTCATCCCTGCCCATTGACGGCTCGCCAAATGCTCCTTCATTTTTGCTTCCAAATACGGTACTTCGCCAGGAAACATCACTTTTAAAATCGTAAACGAAGCCGCTGCCACCACTGCATCTTCCGAAGGATAGCTTGGTAGGGTCGATGTAGGCAAAGCCACTGGAATTGTAGCATCTACTTTCGACGGTGCCGAACGCTTGAATTTATACTTATAGTTCCATGCCGACACCAAGGCATCGTACTGCGCTACTGACAAATACGCTAACGCACGCGAAGTATAAGGCGGGTTAGCAAACGGAAACTTAGGGTCAGCCAAGGGGTTTGCCGCATCGGGTACAGGATATTTTCCGTCGGCAGTTGAAGCAGGAGAGACATTATAACGTGCTGCTAACTCACGCGCAATTTCATTCCAACGGTACACCGCTCCGGCACCCCAATATACGACAGCCTCTTTTTGTTCCTGACTTAAGTTAGTCGCCAATCCTTTCAAGGTAGCTAGTTCTGCTACATAATCCGATGACGTTACGGCGGCAGGTGCAGGTACGCTGATTTCTTCGGGTGAAGCCAACATATAGGTTTTCCAAGTCCCCGCTTTATCGTCCACACTTGCAGGTGTATATCCCACTCTCTGAGGCTCTTCGATAGTTTTATCGCAAGCAAAAACTCCTACTAAAATCGCCATAACAATACTATTATATTTAAGACTAGGTAGTATCTTTTTCATAGTCATTAATTACTTTTTGAAATTGAACAAATACAACACTCCTACCGTCACGCTCATGCTTTGTCCCATGTTAAGGCCGCTCGTTACGTAGCTTACACGAGCGTTCATTCCCAAGGTCTTTGGTTGTATTTTTCCGTACCAGCCCATGGTAGTAGCTTCCATTTTATTGGTCGGAAATGGCATGTCATTTCGGCGAATATTATCTCCATTTACACAAGAAAAATTCCCAACGAATACTTCCGTTTGCCATTTTGGTTTCAAAACCCCCACTCGTGCCCCCCAATCTGTGGCATTAGGTACGCTTACTTCACTGGTATTATAAACACGGTTGTCGGCTTGATACGCATCGCGGTCTACTCGGATATTACTGCGCCATGAATAGCTCATATGTCCTGTTACATAGACTCCCGATTTGTGCTGATAACTAGGTAAAATACGCGCTGATACCGTACGGCACTGAAGCCCAATCGACATGGGTAAAAAATCAGGTACGTATTTACTTACAGGAATAGAAGACCCAATCAAACCATTGATAGAGAATCCCTTAATATCCACTGCCTTCCACTTAAGCCAACCCGACAAATCTTGTAACCCTTTCTGACCCATCAAGTTTCCAGCCGATGTTTTTGTCCAAACATAGGGTAGCGCCAATATCACATTTAGGCGATTGCTCACCCCAATTGCAGGCATCACCATCACACTCTGAGTAGTATGGATACCAATGTTGAGGTTTTCGCGCTTGAGGGTATTTTCCCAGTATTCTTTCCATGAACTATTGGTGTACATCGTTGCGACACAAACCTGGCCTTTTGGCATATAGATGGCATCATTTGGCATTTGGGCCAAGGCCGATAGCGAAATACTAAAAGCGGCTATGGTCAATATGAAAAGTAACTTTTTCATTCTAAAATCAATTAATGTTAAAAAAAGGGGGCACTTATTAACGGTACTGTTATACGTTAAAACCAACGACTGATATTCACCGAAACTAAATAATCGGCAAAAGCCGCATCTCCGTGGCGCACTCCAAGTGGGTCAAGGCGGTCAGCGTAGCTCTTGATACGGTTACGATAAAGTGCGTAGGGTACTGTCGCAGCTGCCGAAAACTTACCTTTCATGTACGCAATACCTGGTTCTACCGAAATGATGTAGCCTGGGCGGCGAAAACCGCTGCTTCCACCTATAGCATCAATGGCAGGAACTCCTTCGGCACGCCCACCCAACATCACCGAGAAGTATTTAGCGAAGGTTTGGCTTATCCCTACACGAGCTGCAAATTGATCGGCCACCGAAAAGGTGCCTGTCACTAAGTCAATAGTAGTGGCTTCTGGGCTGCGCACGACTCCGTTGGTTTCTTTAGGATTAAATAGATAAAATCCATTGAAGTAGGCCGTCGTTGTTTTGGCGATTTGCCAGTAGCCTTGAGTTTCGAGGCTAAACCCAACGCCGCCATCGCCTAGCTGAATTGATTGGTCAACAGGTTTTACGATGGTATAATCTTGTTTTTCTTTGTTGAGTTTGTGAAACGCATCGGTTGCTTTGTAGTTCCCAGTTGGGAGTTTCACACTTGCTCCAAGTGCAAAGTTAAACTTAGGTAATTTATAAGGATTTATCATCCAATACGTTGCCGAAAGGCGCACATCTCCAATACCTTGTGATTTTGTATGAAAACGCTTTTGTTCGGGGTTGGTGCTTACGGCATTTCCATAATGTTCGTAAAGCGAAGAGCGGTCGTTGTATTGGATAGGCAAATTAACTCCAAACGACAAGCGTGCATTAGGTTGGTAGCTAATTCCCAAATCGAGAGCGTGTGATAGGTTAATTACTTGTGTCCCCTGTTCTACCCGTTGTTTTTGTTCTTCGTCGCTGACAAAGTGTTTGTACGAACGAAAATAACGGTAGCCCATGTTTACCTGCCACTGGGCATTTTTTTGTTTAAAATATTCGGAAGAAGTGAGTGAATTAGTAGCAGTACAGCTCATGTGACGTACGGCTACACAGCCTTGCGAGAAACCTTTATTGGCTAATAGTAAGCCGATTAAAGAAAATATAATTTTTTTCATCTAGTTATGGCGATGTTAAGCTTCCAAAGCCCAACGAATAACTACGCCAGAAAGCAGCATGCTCAATGACGATAGTCCTACGTTAGTCAACGAAAGGGGTTATTGAAAATAGATTGTTTTCAACCAAGCCAATCACAGTAGAATAATTCTTTACAGGATAGTTATTGTGCCACTTTTTCTAACTGTGCCACAGGTAAGGCACAGCCTACTGGCGGTATATCTTTGATTGATGTTCCGCTGGTTGATGAGAAGTTCGTGGTACGAAGTTCTTTCGTACTTGTACACAATTGTGCGCTTTTACTAGTCCACTTTTTAGCTGCTTGCGTATCTCTACACGTAAATAGAGCCATAGCTAGTAATGACAGCACCCCCATAAGTGTCTTCATAGTGAGCTTGGGTTAATGAAAAATACGATACATTTTCATTAAGCCTGCTCTGGAGGGGGGCAGTGAAGCAACGAGGCCGTTTGGAGGACAGAATTTGATGGATTGGAATAGTTATTCTGAATCGACAATGTAATTTCCTGTCCAGAAGGCCATTCCATACTAGAAGTAGGAAGATAAACTTTCAATAAATCGCTGAGAAGCTTCACAGCTTTCCCCATTGGGCTATCGGGCGTCTGTGAAGTTTGGTCGGTCATTTCTTGGATTTGGTCTGCCAACTCAAAAAAGCGGTCACGCGCTGTTTGGTTGGTTTTCATGGTCACGTATAAAGTGTCGTTAGCGTGACGTTGCTCGGTAACGTTATAAAATTCGTCGCCATGCCTAATAAGCCCATCTTGTCCCTCGGTATTTTCCCACTCTGTATTATAGGGGAGGGTTGGCAGGTGCATTTTGACGGTTTGCCACTCGTCGTTTGCCTGAATGGGAGAAGCAGTTTTAAACCCCTTGTCAAAAAGCAAAACGGTTACTGTCAGCCCAAACATATTGTAGAGCAGCAGTAGTAATAGTCCGATTGCAGTTAATTTTTTCAAGGAAAAATAAAATTTATCTCAAAGGTATAGAAAACTTTAAAGCACTATTATAGAAATAATAAATTTCATTCTCAAATATACTTTATAAGCAAAGAATTAGAGCTAGGACTTCCCTCACTCAAGAGCGTGCCAAAAAACTCCGTAATTCGTTTGTATCTTTGCTCCCATGAGAATCTTGAATATTTGCGCTTATACCTGGGCGATTGGTGGTCCTGCCCGAATCATTTACGACCACACTACGGTAGTACTCAAACTAGGACACGAAGTGGATATTTTGAGTCCGATTACGCCCGGCGATAAAGTATATCCTGTCCCCGAAGGTGCTCGCGTTATCGTGTGCAAACGCACTACGCCCATAAGCCGCTTTTTTCCTGAATTCTCGCTCGAAGCATGGGATTATCTTCGCAAACACATTCACGAATACGACGTGGTGCACTGCCACGGAATTTGGCATTTTGGAAGTGTTGCGCCGTTTTTATTTAAAAATAATACCCCCAAAGCCATTACTATCCACGGCTTGCTCGATAAATGGGCGATTCACCACGGGTATTGGAAAAAAAAGCTGTTTGGATTATTATTCCAAAAACGTTTTTTGAAAAAAGCGCAATTGATTCAAATCAATAACCACGATGAACTCAACGACCTCCGCCAATTTTTAGGTTTTCAACATCCCAACGTCGCGATTATCCCCAACGGTATGCAGTTGGATGAATTGGCACAACTGCCCCCAAAGGGAACGTTTCGAAGCCAATTTAACTTGCCAGCTGATAAAAAATTGGTTTTGTTTATGGGACGATTGAATATCAAGAAAGGCTTGGATTTGTTGTTACCTGCATTTAAAAAATATACAGAAAAGTACAATGACGCTTTGCTGATTTTGGCAGGCCCCGACGATGGCTACCAAGCCGAAACTGAACGCTTCATTGCTGAACATCAGTTGCAAGATAAAATGATTATGGTAGGTATGCTGACGGGTGAAGTAAAAAAAGCAGCTTTGGCAGATTCCGATATTTTTACGCTACCCTCTTACTCTGAAGGCTTTTCTATTGCCGCTCTCGAAGCTATGACGGCAGGTGTGCCATCGCTCGTTTCTGATCGCATTGGATTTGACGGGACAGTTGCAAAATACAATGCCGCCCATGAAGCCCCGCTTACCGTCGAAGATGTTTATGAAGGATTGGCAACAATGCTCCGAACCCCTGAATATAGCCAAAAACTAGCTCAAAACGCCAAAAAAATGGTATGGGAGCTTTATGACATTAATATTGTAGCGGAGAATTTGGCCAAAGAGTTTGAAAAAATTAGTAAAAAAGTAAGCTAACTTTCGGGAAGCTCCGAGCGTCCCGAAAGCTTTATACGTGCATCACTCCGTCAAGCCCCAATTCCGAAATTGGCTGGAGGTTTTCCTCGACGATGCTGTCAGGAACAAAGATGAATTTCTTGTCAAAAATCTTACTGCCTACGTAAAAACTCACCCAATATTCGTTGTTGAGGTGGAATACATCGGGCATGATGGTTTCTATTTGTACCCACTGCCCCGCGCCGATTTCGGTAAAAAAGTGGCGTAAGGTAGAGGTACGTTCTTGGTCGGCTTTCGATTTGGCATCGTTGCCCGAATACCCTTTGGAAGTCACAAAAACGTTGGTGACGGTCGTTTCATTATGATTTATCAAATACACTCCCCACTCGGCTTCGTTTAGTTCGTTGAAACGGCGGGCAATGGTCACCACAACACCCGCAACGGGGGTAAAATCAATGTCTTTTTTCATTTTTCTTGGTAAATAAAGCCTCAAAATTAACTCTTTTTATAGCTTCTTTCCAATACCCAAGCCCATTTAGGGTTTTTTACAAATAATGCCATCAATTCAAGAATTTATAAGCGCACTCCAATCGTACTTGATTCATCCGCAGTTCCTAAATATAGCTCTTGAGGCTCATTCTTCGTTAGGAGGAATGGTTGGAAGAAGAAAAACTTTGAATATCAATAATAAACCTACTAATCCAAGCACAAATCTATGGATTCTGACAATGTTATTTTTCATGACTGTTATTGTTTTATAATGGATAGACAAAGGTAATTATTGATAACTTTGTACTTAAAAGTACTTTTGTATTTTGTTAAAGCAAACGTTTTTTCAATACTAATACGGTATTTCAGAAGGGTTTTGTAACTTTGCGCCTTAGAAATACGTCTATGACCGAACAAATCCTGATTCTTGATTTTGGTTCGCAATATACCCAACTCATCGCTCGACGCGTACGCGAACTAAACATTTACTGTGAAATTCACCCCTTCAACAAAATTCCTGAAATTACGCCTGCTATCAAGGGAGTTATTCTTTCTGGTAGCCCTTGTTCAGTGCGAGACGTCGATTCGCCACGCGTTGACTTGGATTTATTTCGGAATAAATTACCGTTATTGGGGCTATGTTACGGTGCCCAATTAATGGCCTACACCCTTGGGGGCGAAGTAAACGCCTCTAAGCACCGCGAATACGGCCGCGCCATTCTCAATCATCCTGAACATTCGCTTTTATTGGATTCGGTCTCGCCGACTACCCAAGTTTGGATGTCACACGGGGATACTATCACCAAAATTCCAGATAATTTTGAGTTGATTGGCTCCACCGATTCTGTAAAGGTAGCCGCGTTCAAACTTACGGGCGAACAAACCTATGGTATCCAGTTCCATCCAGAAGTAACCCACTCTACGGAAGGAAAAACGATTTTGAAAAATTTCGTGGTGGGCATCTGTGGTTGCACGCAAAACTGGACATCAGAGTCATTTGTAGAAAGCACCATCCGTGACCTAAAAGAAAAACTTGGCGACGATAAAGTGGTAATGGCTTTGTCGGGCGGGGTTGACTCTACGGTAGCGGCCTCGTTGGTTCACCATGCCATTGGCAAAAACCTCTACTGTATTTTTGTTGATAATGGCTTACTACGCAAAGACGAGTTTGAAAGTGTTTTGCACTCGTATCAAGATATGGGCCTCAATATCAAAGGAGTGGACGCCAAAGACCATTTCTACGGTGTACTCGAAGGGCTAACCGACCCCGAAGCCAAACGCAAAGCCATTGGAAAAGCGTTTATTGATATTTTTGACCAAGAAGCGCACCTTATCGAAGACGTAAAATGGCTTGGTCAAGGAACGATTTATCCTGACGTCATCGAATCTGTTTCGGTAAAAGGACCTTCGGCAACCATCAAGTCGCACCACAACGTGGGTGGATTGCCTGATTTTATGAAACTCAAAATTGTTGAGCCGCTCAATACACTTTTCAAAGATGAAGTTCGTAAGGTAGGACGTGCACTTGGCGTCTCTGACAACATTCTAAAGCGCCATCCTTTCCCAGGCCCTGGGCTTGCGATTCGTATTTTAGGTGACATTACCCCCGATAAAGTAGCCATTTTGCAAGAAGTTGATGCTATTTTTATCAATGGCCTTAAAACGCGCGGACTTTATGATCAAGTTTGGCAGGCAGGCGCCATGCTCCTACCTGTACAAAGCGTGGGTGTCATGGGCGACGAGCGTACCTATGAGCGAGTAGTGGCGCTTCGTGCCGTTACGTCAGTTGATGGCATGACCGCTGATTGGGCGCACTTACCATACCATTTTTTAGCAGATATTTCTAACGAAATTATCAACCGTGTCAAAGGCGTTAACCGCGTTGTTTACGATATTTCGTCAAAACCACCTGCAACGATTGAGTGGGAATAAAGATAGGAAGTCTATAGTCGATAGTTCATGGTTTTAAACCATAGAAGAGTGACCATAGACTATGCACCATTGACCATCGACTACAATGTTAAGTTTCTTTCGCGTTAATGCTCCTTATCAAATCTTGAGTTTCGTCGTAGTGTTGATGATACTGCAAGTTCCTTTGTACATCAGCTCGCCCGATTTGTTGATTCCAGAACTACAATGGATGCTTGTAGGCGAAAAAATGTCACAAGGATTTATGCTTTATCGTGATGTGTGGGACAATGTGAGCCCATTGTCGGCAGCTGTTTATTGGGGAATGGATGAACTCTTTGGCCGTTCTCCCCAAGCCCATCGAACGGTTGCCAATTTCCTCATTCTTTTTCAGGCCATCTACTTCAATTATATTTCTAGCGAACGGCAGCTTTTTACCGAACGCAACTATGTTCCTGGCATTCTGTACATTTTATTTTTAAATGTATCCTTCGATTGTAGTACATTGTCACCTGCTCTGATGGGTTCTACTTTCATTTTACTTGCCTTTGGGACGCTCATACGTCAGATGCAGCGCGAAGGAGTCACCGACGAAGTATTTGAAATGGGTTTTTACTTGAGTATGGGAACGCTTTTCTATCTACCCATGGGGCTTTTTGAACTCTGGGCCATTGCATCTATGCTTCTGTATACGGGAGCTACGTTTCGCCAACATATATTGACATTTTTTGGGTACGTTTTTCCGATTGCCCTTGTTTTGTTTTTTTTCTTTTTCCGAGATGCCCTTGACGAGCTTAGCCAAAACTTACTTACCTCAGCTTTTCAAACACGGCGCTACAGTTTCAATGATTTTGTTGGAGTCTTAGGAATTTTAGGGGGTGTTTTTTTAGTGGCAGGCTTAGGTTTTTTTCAAACACTAAGTTATCCTCGATTCATCAACTACCAAACGAGGATTTATCAAATCATGATGTTATGGACCATCACTTCGGTGATTTCGATTGGCTTGATGCCTTTTATTGCTCCAATGCAATTTTGCATTTTTATTCCACCATTAGTGATGTTTTCTGTCAACTTTTTTATGTTGATGAGGCGTCGGTGGGTAGCCGAAATATTTTTTTTAGCCTTCTTTACTTTGTTATTTTTCTTCCGTTATCAACTCACTTTTCTTGATAACGCGTTCACTATAAATGAATCCCCTCATTTAGAAAATCTTAAGATTCACCCTTCATTGTTGCCTGAATCAATCCGCCAGCAAAAAATTTTGGTCATTGGGAAAGATGAAGGTGAATATAAAGATAACTTTCCGGCTACAGCCTATCTCAACTGGGAGCTCGCTCGTTACGATTTTGATAATTTGGATAGCTACGAAAGCGTCATTAGTATTTTTGATAACTTCCAAGCCGACCCACCGACTTACGTAATTGATAAAGAAAAACTTTTGCCTGTTTTGTTCAAACGGCTCCCCGAATTGGGTAAGCGGTATCAACCTACCCAATGGAAAGGGATTTATCAGCTAAAATCCTCTAATTCTTTAAAGTAAAACGACAATGTGCCTTGAGGTTACCATAAATAGAGGAAGTCAACTAGAGATAACTTACGTAAAAGTTAATGAGAGGTAGCCTGCCTGTACCACAGCTTTTCCAAGCTTCGTTCACATCAGAGTAGGAAACTTGAAAAGTCTGATGTGTAGAAAATGTACTTGCTAAGGTATGGAATGCTGGCTGGCTAGTTCGTCAGTTTGGATTTAACCCACCAACTTATCTCTTGTTGTGGGTAGGTGGTTTGCCAAACATAATTAACCATATCATTGGCACTGGCCGTGCGGTAGGTAAATTCTACTACCCGCATGACGTCGGTATGGTGTACGGTTGCGTCGAAATCGGGAGCGAGCGTCATTTGAATGTCACGAAACGGTACATAAATTTCCAATTTTGCGCAGACATACTGGTCTCGTTCTACGTCGTAAGCCACCACTCGTCCGTCCGATAATACAAGCATCAGTGGGCAGTGGAACAGTTGTTCGTAAAGGGAGTTGAAATAATGCCAACCAAAAAAGAGATAGACTTTGCGTTGGAAGCTAATTGCAATGGTTTTAAGGGCGTGTTCAAGGGCGTAAGTGCGGTTCTTGATATGGTCGGCCCAGTTAGGAAGTTTGTGAGGGTCGATATGGCGAAGCCAGCGGCGGCTTTGCCAATCGTAAATTTCAGGTTTCCCGATTCGAAGTTTATAATCGTAAATGGAAGGGCGTTCATGAACGTAACCAGGATAGTACCACTGTCGTTGGGTCGATTTGGCATATTCCATTTCGAGGAGCATGGTATAAATCCCCAAACTGTATGAAGAGTAACCTGGGTCAAAAAGTCCAAGTAGGCTCATTAAGCTATTGTGGCCTTGGTCAAAATAGCTAATGGCTATCAGACGTTCTTCGTCATAAACTGCTATTTCTTGGGTTTCAAATCTGGGAGTAAGTACCAAAAATTCTTCCAGTGAGTTACTTAAAAAACTTCGGAATCGACGTTGGTGTTGGTGAAAAAGCTCTTCTTTTTCGCGAGTGATGGTCGCTTTGTGAATTTCGTATCGAAAAAGTTTTTCATTTTTATTCAGTAATTTTCTCATGCGCTTCGAATGTTCATGATCTGCCAGATTAATACGTATGTTGATGGGGGAGCAGATATCATTATCGAAGCACGTTACCTTAGCTCTAAACAGCATATTCACAGTCCGAAACCAGCCCGAAGCGAGGTAGCGGTCGAGGCGTTTAGGCGAGAGCTGATGGGGTAGGTAGTACTGAAGTATAGCGTCGTTCATGCACTAAAAATAAATGAAAAAAGGGGTAAAACGAAAAAGCGGTGGAAATAAAATTTCCACCGCTTTTATAGTGCAAAAATCAAGCCAAAATTAGGCTAAGCGATTGATGCAATTAAGGTCTTCGAACGCGATTGCAAGGCGATCTACCATACTTTCTTCGCCCTTACGAAGCCACACGCGTGGGTCATAGTATTTTTTGTTTGGTGAATCAGCTCCTTCTGGGTTACCCAATTGTGATTGCAGGTAACCTTCCTTCGATTTGTAATATTTCAGCACACCTTCCCAAGTTGACCACTGCATATCAGTGTCAATATTCATCTTGATGGCACCGTATTGGATAGCTTCGCGAATTTCTTCGCGGCTACTTCCCGAACCTCCGTGGAATACGAAATTAACTGGAAGAGGGCCTGTGCCGAACTTTTCTTGGATGTAATCTTGAGAGTTTTTCAAGATAATTGGCGCCAATTTTACGTTACCTGGTTTGTACACACCGTGTACGTTTCCAAAGGCCGCCGCAATGGTAAATTTGTCTGAAATCTTGCTCAACTCTTCGTAAGCGTAAGCTACTTCCGAAGGTTGTGTGTATAGTTTTGAGCTATCAACGTCTGTGTTATCAACACCATCTTCTTCACCACCCGTTACACCTAGTTCAATTTCTAGTGTCATGCCTAATTTCGACATACGCTCGAAATATTTGGCACAGATTTCGATGTTTTCCTCGATAGGCTCTTCTGATAGGTCAATCATGTGAGAGCTAAACAAAGGTTTACCATGTTGGTCAAAATATCTTTCACCAGCATCCAACAAACCGTCAATCCAAGGAAGCAATTTTTTTGCGCAATGGTCGGTGTGCAAAATCACAGGTACACCGTACAACTCAGCCATTTGGTGAACGTGCATCGCACCAGAGATAGAGCCTGCAATCGCTGCTTGCTGGTTAGCGTTTGAAATGCTCTTCCCTGCGTAGAAAATACCACCACCGTTTGAGAACTGAACTATAACAGGCGAGTTAACTTTTTTCGCAGTTTCCAAAACCGCATTGATAGAGTTAGTACCTACTACGTTAACAGCAGGAAGGGCATAGTCGTTTTGGTTGGCATGACGAAAAATTTCGCTAACGCCATCTCCTGTCACGACGCCCGCTTTGAAGAGGCTTGAAGTTTCACTCATAGGAAAAATAATCTTTTTTAAAGGAAATGTTTGATTTTTACGGTGGGCTTTCCGGCTAACATCTGTTAGCGATGCAAAATAGGGAAATTTTAACGAAAAACCCTGATTTCGGTCGTCATTTAAGAAACCTATCAGTCAAATAGAAAGAGGATGGCTGGAGTTTGAATAAATGACTAGAATCAGTGAGTAGGGCTGACTTTGGTCAAAGTAAGTGACAATAAAAGTAGCTACAATAGGGCATACATTCACCCTCTAAGAGTATGTTTAAAAATCAAGTTTTGTACTTATCCCAAACGGTTCAAGATTATTTGGCAGTTAGCCCATAAAATCCATGCTTCAGCACTTTCTGCCGTTTTCTCATAGTCTTTAGAGTGTCTTCGAAAGAAGTTTAGCCAT
>JALQYJ010000147.1 GCA_023254175.1 Runella sp.
AGATTTTCCTTCCGTTGCCGGTGGATTATCGCCTGTGGACTGTAGACTTGAAATAGGCTTTTTAGGCGCAAAAGCAGGTTTCGGTCGAACAACTGGCTTTTCTTCTGTCGTCTCTGGACTATCGACTGTGGACGCAGGAGTTGCCTTTTGCTTTTTCAGCTCTTCCTTCTCCCGCATGAATTGCTCATATAAAGCTTTCTTTGCCTCTGCTTCTTCGGGGGAGAGATTTGAATAGTGATAATTCATGTCACGAACATCAAACTCACTGTAATCGAAGGTTTTGGTCATTGTTAAACACTCCGTGGGGCAAACTGTCGTACACAAGCCACAATAACAGCATTTGGCCATATCGATATCAAACTTGGCCGCATACAAGCGAATAGGCGAGCCGTCAGACGCTTTCCCAACTTCACCCGTTGCTTTAATTGGTTCAATATCAATACAATCCACGGGACAAACCTTGGCACATTTATCACAAACAATGCAATCATCCATTTCATTGTGTAAACGATAACGGCCGTTATCAGGAATGGGCATGACTTCGAGTGGGTACTGCAACGTCACCATTCCTTCCTGTTCGTTAAAATAACCACTTGTCCCGATATTGTGGTTACTTCGACGGTTTCGCGCTTGCCACAAGTGCCTAAAGGTGAGCTTTAACCCTCCCAGGGTCGTACGAATACCGTCGTTGATATGTTCAAAATATGTTTTCAAAGAATTTGTTTTTTTTTAACTCTTCCCAAATCGTTTCAACCAATCCAGTAATCTTTCAACATCAGCTCGGAGAAAAAGTTGCGTTCCTTCATTCATTGTTGCAGCCGAGCCACAAGCCACGCCCCAGCGAATCATTTCGGAATAGGTCAGTCTCTGTGTCAGTGCCCACGTCATACCTGCCACCATACTATCACCTGCACCTACCGTACTACGTTTCTGAACAGGGGGAGCAGGGACATGCTCACACAGGTCTTTCGTTACCAAAATAGCTCCTTTAGGCCCCATCGACACAATCACAACTTCACACTTTCCGTCTCCAATGAGCATTCGAGCGGCATCATCTACATCGTCGATTTGCAAATCCTTTGCCCCAACCAACGCTTCCAATTCTCCGATGTTGGGTTTCAACAAAAATACACCTTCATCGCAAGCTGCCCGAAGGGGTTCTCCCGAAGTATCTAAGACCAGCCTTGCTCCTATTTCTTTACTGATAGATGCTACTTTTTCGTAAAAATTGACGTCCATTTGAGGAGGCAAACTGCCGCTTGCTACGACATAGTCGGCTTTTGACTGCCGTAATGTTTCCAAAACCGTCTCAGTTTCAGCCTCACTCAAGGCAGCTCCAGGCATCCCGAAACGGTATTGGGCGTTGGTAGAAGTTTCGGCAACAATAAAATTTTCCCGCGTCCACTGTTCGGTCTGAATCACCTCACAATCAATTCCTTCTTGAGATACCAAATCGCGAAGAACTTGTCCTGCAGGGCCACCTGTCGTAAAAATAGCGGTGCTTGTTCCTCCCAGTCGCTTGATGGCTTTGGACACGTTGATTCCTCCTCCACCCGCATCGAAACGAGGAGCATCACAGCGCAATTTTTGCTCTGGAATTAAGCGGTCGATGTGGGTGCTTTTATCGACCGCAGGGTTTACCGTCAGGGTGACTATTTTCACGGGTGTGTATGATTTTGGATAATCGACTTATTTATACTCCTTATTCCAGTCCTCTATTTGGGTCAAAATTTCTTTTTGTCCCGTACGTTTTTCCGACGAAGTCACAAAAATGAGCGGCAACCCCACCCATGTTTCCAAAAGTTTTTTTTTGTAATTTTCTAGCCTGGTTTGCAGCTGATGCACTGTAAGTTTATCGGTTTTGGTAAATACTAAACAAAAAGGAACGCCTTTCTCTCCGAGCTTTTGCATAAACTCAAGG
>JALQYJ010000055.1 GCA_023254175.1 Runella sp.
CTGCACCGATGGCAACTGCTTCGTCAGGGTTTACGTTTTTCGAAGGTTTTTTGCCAAAGAATTTCTCCACTTCCTCTTGAACGCGTGGAATACGAGTTGAACCACCTACCAAGATTACTTCGTCAATATCTGACATACGAAGACCTGAGTTGTTCATTGCACGCTTGCAAGGCTCCATCATGCGTTGGAACAGGCTGTCGGCCAACTGCTCAAACTTCGCTTTCGTCAGTGAACGTACCAAGTGTTTTGGAATTCCGTTTACTGGAAATATATAAGGTAAGTTGATTTCTGACTGTGTTGAGCTAGACAACTCAATTTTTGCTTTTTCAGCCGCTTCTTTCAAACGTTGAAGCGCCATTGCATCTTGGCGGAGGTCGATGCCTTCGTCTTTCTTAAATTCATCGGCCAACCAATCGATGATTACTTGGTCAAAGTCATCACCACCTAAGTGAGTATCACCATCGGTGGATTTTACTTCAAATACCCCATCTCCTAATTCAAGGATAGATACGTCGAACGTACCACCACCTAAGTCGAAAACAGCAATTTTGATGTCTTTCCCTTGTTTGTCCAATCCGTAAGCTAAGGCTGCTGCTGTTGGTTCGTTGATTATACGCTTCACATCCAAGCCAGCGATGATACCCGCTTCTTTGGTGGCTTGGCGTTCTGCATCGTTAAAATACGCAGGTACCGTAATCACAGCTTCAGTCACTGTTTGCCCGAGGTAATCTTCGGCAGTTTGCTTCATTTTTGTTAAAATGTGGGCCGAAATTTGTTGAGGAGTAAACAAATGCTCGCCGATACGCACTCGTGGGGTGTTATTTGCGCCTTGTTCTACGGTATAGGCTACAGTTTTAATTTCGCTTCCAACTTCGCTAAAACGCTTACCCATGAAACGCTTGATAGAAGAAATGGTATTGTGAGGATTGGTAATGGCTTGACGTTTTGCAGGAGCACCTACTTTGCGTTCGCCGTTACCGTTGTCCATAAATGCTACCACCGAAGGGGTGGTGCGTGCACCTTCGCTGTTGGCAATTACGACGGGTTCGTTCCCTTCCATTACGGCCACACACGAGTTAGTAGTGCCTAAGTCAATTCCAATTATTTTTCCCATTAGTAGTAAATTTTAAGTGAGCGGTTGAGCGCTCGTTTAACAGAATTAGCGAGGGGAACACTTTTGGCTGTTTCTTCCCTCTTCCGAGGCTTATTTGTACAACGAGTGTGCCAGTAGTTTTTTAATGTGTTAAAAATGACAATTTGGCAGAAAATACCCTGGAAAGTGCCATTTACGTAGAAATAGGAAAACTTATGTATAGAAAGTTTGCGTCATATCGTCCTGTTGTATCAACCATGAAAGAGGTAGGTAGGTAGAATTGGCAGGTTGAAAACAAACTTATATGATGGTTTTCCCCAAAACTTTCTCGAAATTTGTACCACAATAATCCGAACCGACTATTTTGAAAGGGATTTCGCCAATTGTTTATCTTTTTTTTGCGGTAGTGAGTCTTTGGGGCTGCTCAAACGATACCCATCAAATTACCCGCATCCCACCTTTACCCTCCGATGATGCTACCAAGCGTATCAGAGTGGGGATTGACTATTTAACGAATGTGATTCGAAGAGCTCCCCGTTCGGCAGTCAATTACCACAAACGTGCTGAACTTTATGTGGCTTTACGGGATTATGACCGAGCTCTCGAAGATATTGAGCAGGCATTAGACATTAGTCCTAGCAATGGATTGTTTCTATTAACCCACGCTAGGATATTGCGCCAATTAAAAAAATACGACGAAGCTTTGGCTTCTGCTCGTCGTGCGGAAGTACTTCAGCAAGATACCCCGGAGTTGTACGTATTATTGGGAGACTTAACCCAACAAAAGCGTCAGTTTCGACAAGCAAGATTGTATTTAGCTAAGGCACTTCAAATGGCCCCCTACGACGGAGAAGCCTATTTCTATACGGGATTGTTGGATGCTCGGCAAGGCGATACACTTTCGGGTATTGCACTGATGCAGAGAGCATTGGATTTAAAACCTCGCTTTTTGCCTGCCTATGTGGAACTGACATCCATTCATACTCGCTTGCGAGAGTACGACCAAGCACGTGACATTTCAAAAGTTGGATTAAAATACTTTCCCAAAGAATCAGAACTTTACTTTGTACAAGGAATGATGTTTTTTAACCAAAAACGTTTGGATAGTGCTCTGATTAGCTACCGCAAAGCCATTTTGTTTGATTCCACGAATTACGTTGCTGATTTTTACGCAGGAATGGTTTACCTGAAATGGAATAATATTACTCAAGCCATTAAAAGTTTTCAGAAAGTTGAGCGTTATAATCCTCAATACCCTCAAATCCACTTTTTGTTGGGTACTGCTTATGATAGAATAGGGAACTTAGACGATTCAATTGAACAATATACCCTTGCGAGCGAGCAAGACCCCGCGGATTGGCGGTCGAGAGGGCGATTGTATCGGGCACAACAACGTAAAATATACTTAGAAACGTATGGAATTTTGCCTCTCTCCGCTCCTCAAGCTGTGGCAGAGGCCGAAGATGAAACGAATGCCCCCGAAAAGGCTTTAGACCCATCGAGAGTACAAATTGATGCCCTAAAGCCGAACCTTCAGTTGAAAACTAAGTCGGATACCAGCCGAAACTTCAAAATCAAACCCTAAGTAGGTTGGCAAAATTCAGAAAAAAGCCCAATTTTGCGCTTAAGCACCCCATAAAGTACAAAGGGTAGATGGTTGTCGTTTAATCGTGCGCCAATGAGGATATGGGTTGTATCTCCAAACAATTTAACAAAATGCCTGAACAAATTAACATTACCTTGCCTGACGGTAGCATTCGTAAGTATACCGCAGGGGTGTCCAGTATGGACATTGCGCTGAGTATCAGCGAAGGGCTAGCACGAAATGTGTTGGCTGCCAAAATAAATGGACAAGTATGGGACGCTTCACGCCCCATCACGTCGGATGCCAACGTCCAATTATTAACTTGGAACGATACCGAAGGAAAAGCAACTTTTTGGCATTCGTCGGCTCACTTGTTGGCCGAAGCCATCGAAGCGTTGTATCCTGGAACCAAATTTGGAATAGGGCCTGCCATCGAAACGGGTTTCTACTACGATATTGACTTGGGAGGAAAAACGTTCTCGCAGGACGACTTCAAGAAAGTAGAAGAGAAAATGCTTGAGTTGGCACGCCAAAAAAATGACTACAAACGAAGCGAAGTCAGCAAAGCCGATGCGATTACGTATTTCACTGAAAAGAGCGACGAATATAAATTGGAATTGATTGACGGGTTGGAGGATGGCCAAATTACGTTTTATGAACAAGGTAATTTTACTGACTTATGCCGTGGACCCCATATTCCAAATACAGGCTTTATCAAAGCCGCCAAAATCATGAACGTTGCAGGAGCCTATTGGCGTGGTGATGAAAAACGCCCAATGCTAACAAGGGTCTATGCGGTTACGTTTCCTAAACAAAAAGAACTCGACGATTACATTCACGTTTTAGAAGAAGCTAAAAAACGTGACCACCGTAAATTAGGAAAAGAATTGGAATTGTTTACTTTTTCTGAAAAGGTGGGTCAAGGGTTGCCATTGTGGTTACCAAAAGGAGCTTTGTTGCGTGAACGTTTAGAAAGCTTCCTTCGTCGTGCGCAGGTACGGGCGGGGTATTCACCTGTTGTAACTCCGCACATTGGGGGTAAACAATTATACATTACTTCGGGACACTGGGAGAAATACGGGAAAGACTCATTCCAGCCGATACATACGCCTGAAGAAGGTGAGGAGTTTATGTTGAAACCCATGAACTGCCCACACCACTGCGAAATTTATAAAGCTCGTCCTCGTTCGTACCGTGAGCTCCCGTTGCGCTTGGCTGAGTTTGGCACGGTTTACCGTTACGAACAAAGTGGAGAATTGCACGGCTTGACTCGTGTACGTGGTTTTACACAAGATGACGCCCACATTTTCTGCCGAGCAGACCAAGTGAAAGAGGAGTTTATGCGTGTGATTGATTTGGTTCAATACGTATTCCGTTCATTAGGTTTTGAAAACTACAGTGCCCAAATTTCACTGCGCGACCCCGAGAAACCCGAAAAATACTTCGGTAGTGATGACGATTGGAACAAGGCGGAAAGTGCCATCATCGAAGCAGCTGCGGAGAAAGGGTTGAATACAGTGACCGAATTGGGTGAAGCTGCTTTTTACGGACCTAAGCTTGATTTTATGGTGAAAGATGCTTTGGGGCGTAAATGGCAATTAGGTACTATTCAGGTAGATTATCAGTTGCCGCAGCGTTTTGATCTCGAATACATGGGTTCTGATGGCGGAAAGCATCGTCCTGTAATGATTCACCGCGCACCGTTTGGTTCGTTGGAGCGTTTCATCGCGATTTTGATTGAAAACACCGCAGGAAATTTTCCACTGTGGTTATCACCCGATCAAATTGCAGTATTGCCTATTTCGGAGAAATATCAAGATTTTGCCAATGATGTATTTTTGCAATTGCAGGAAGCGGATATTCGTGGATATGTAGATCACCGTGATGAAAAAATTGGCCGTAAAATCCGTGATGCAGAGGTGAATAAATTACCATACATGCTAATTGTTGGTGAAAAAGAACAAGAAGAACGTAAGGTGTCGGTGCGTCGTAAAGGTCAAGGTGACTTGGGTCAAATGCCTTTGGAGGAGTTTATCGTACACTTTAAAGCCGAAGTACAAGGTACAATTGCTACGTTTGGCAGTTAATATTGCTACTTTTATAGATAGTGGGCCTCTTACCTTGAAGGGTGAAGAGGCCCTTTTTATAACTGGCCTACTTGTTGATTTAAAAAAACTAATGGAAATCTAATCATTTTTGTTTCGTAAGATATTTACCTTAGTACTGAAATGGAGAGTATTAACGTTAGATATAAAACATTTAGCCATGAAAAAAGAAATCTATTTATTGCTCATTTTTATTTCAGGTATAGGGAGTGCTTTTGCTCAACCCCAGCAAAGATTGGATGCTAACGAATTATTCCTAAAACAAAATCCGCAATATCGAGCAATCCTCACTAAAGACGATGGAAGATATTTAGTGCTTGACGTTCTTAAAATGGGGAAAATCCGTCGCTATCGTTTTTTTATAGGGGATGAATTGATTTTTTCGACCAAAAATAAGAGTAAGAAAAGTAAAGAAACGATTATGGCTATCTCAGATAGTTCCTTTACATACTCCAATTACAACGAAATTTTGGCAGAATACGAACATACGGAGGTAAAACTTTCAGAGGTGCGCAAAATACGATTGAGCCGAAATATCCCATTTGTAACTCAAGGGGCTTTTATGCTTCCAGCGGCAGGGGCTGTTTTATTATTGACTGATACTTTTATTTACCGAGGCGGTGTAGATTTTAAACTTCAATTTGACCCTAAAACTGCCGTAATTGCGGGAGGAATTGCTTCTTTGGGGATATTGTGCGCTAAAGTTAGTGTGCCTAAGTATCGGGTAGGAGGGAGGCATCAGTTGAAGGTACTGAAAGTATATTAAAGGTAGTTCCTTCTTCGGCAATGTGTGAGTTAGGGAAAACCGACTGAGCTTCATTTAAAAAAGAATCAACTTTTTTGTAACGCGACGAAAAATGGCCAATCAAAAGTTGGCCCACGTTTGCTTTATGAGCAATGGTAGCGGCTTCGCGGGCGGTTGAATGAAACCGTGCGGCTGCTTGGTGCGCCAAATCATCCTGAAAAGTGGCTTCGTGGTACAAAAGCGAAACTCCTCTAATAATGGGAATAATCGACTCGTCGTAGCGGGTGTCAGAACAATATGCATAACTTCTCGAAGGTGGTGCAGGTAAAGTGTAGTCTGCAACGCTATACTGTAAATTGCCTCCTTCGTCGTAAATATCTTCTTCGTTTTTTAATTGTCGTAAATAATCAAATGGAATATCCTCCGTAATTTTCTCCTTGATGAGTTTTCGTTTGTGCAGTTTTTCTTGAAACAAAAAACCTGCACATGGAATACGATGGTTGAGAGGAATGGTATAAACGTTGAAGCAGGAGTGCTCGTATAGAAGGGTAGATTGAGTGGTGTTGGTTGGGATATAAATGATTCGAAACTGTAAAGGTGTTTGCGAATACTTAAACTGTAAGGTCAATATCTCATCCAGTCCTTGAGGGCCAAATAAAAGTAAATCTTCGGTACGGCCTCCGAGGTTGAGACTGGACAACAGCCCAATGAGCCCAAAATAATGGTCACCGTGTAAATGGCTGATAAAAATTCCCTTGAGTTTACCAGGACGAATTTTATATTCGAGCAAACGAAACTGCGTACCTTCTCCGCAGTCAATCAGAAAGTTTTCACTTTCGTAACTGATTAATTGCGAAGAAGGATGACGGTTTAAAGTTGGGGTGGCCGAACCCGCCCCTAAAATGGTGACAGTAAATTGCATTAAGGTTTTTCGCTCTGAGTATAACCGTCTTCGTCCATATCATCGTCGTTGAAGTCATCACTTTCGGCGCCGAACTCATTTTCTAAATCGTTCATAAATACAGCGTCGATACCTTCTTCTACACTTGGTAGAATGGTCACGTCGCGCATTTTGCCGTCGATGAGCAAATCAACAAAGTCGTCGTTGTCGGAAACTAACACCATCAACCCCAACTCACGTGAGCATAGCATGTTGATTTTTTTAAGAATACTTATTCCTGCAGATGTGATGGTGGTTGCTGTAGCAAAATTGAGAATCAAGTTATGAAATCCTTCTCGAAACAGTCCACGTGCGACAGTTTCTAATTCAGTAGCCATGGCATCGCCAAATGAAGCTTCGTGAATGTTGACAAGGGCGTATTGTTCGTGTTTTTGAATGGTATGTGTCATAATTGAATAAAGGTCTATTTCAAATTCAAAGTTAAAGAACGAGTGACATTTTCTTCAATGCGGGTTAAGATATCTTCAGTTTCAGATTTTATAAACGATTTGCCAGTGACTTTTTCGTATAACTCAATGTATCGAACTGAAATTTGGTTCACCCATTCGTCTGACATTTTAGGAACAATTTGCCCTTCTTTGCCTTGAAAGCCATTGGCAATGAGCCATTCACGAACAAATTCTTTCGATAATTGTTTTTGAGCAATGCCTTTTTGTTGATTCTCCTCGTATGTATCTGCGTAAAAATAACGAGAGGAGTCTGGTGTGTGTACTTCGTCGATGAGGTAAATGGTACCGTCGTTACTGCCAAATTCATATTTAGTATCTACCAAAATCAAACCTTGTTGGGCGGCCATTTCGGTTCCTCGAGCAAAAAGTGCTAACGCATATTTTTCGAGTTGAACGTATTCTTGTTCCGAAACAATGCCTTGCGTCAAAATTTCCTCGCGAGAAATGTCCTCGTCGTGTCCTTCGTGGGCTTTGGTTGTTGGGGTAATGATGGGCGTCGGAAGCTTGTCGTTCTCTTTCAAGCCTTCGGGCAAAGCTACGCCACAAAGCGTACGTTTGCCTGCTTTATACTCGCGTGCCGCATGACCTGCAAGATACCCACGTACAACCATTTCAACAGGGTAGGTGACGCATTTTTTTCCTATACTGGCATTGGGGTCGGGAACCTCAATAAGCCAATTGGGAACGATGTCGGACGTTGCTAGAAGGAAATGTTCTGCAATTTGGTTTAACACTTGCCCTTTAAACGGAATCGCTCGTGGTAAAATGACATCAAATGCCGAAATGCGATCGCTGGCAATCATGACAACACAGTTTTCAAAACTATATACATCACGGACTTTCCCGCGGTAAAATCCCGTTTGATTGGGAAACTGAAAATTGGTTTGATTGAGAGTTTGCACGCTATGCGTTAGTTATTAGTGGATGCTTTTAATCTATTCTATTTTTACCACTTCCCATTGCTATCGTCCTTAACGGTAGATTGGTGGCGTTTTTGTTGTAAATATTGTATTTCAGAGGCTTTCATAGCTTCCAAAATTATCATTGCTTGTTCTTCACTCATTTTTAAATTTTTGAGCTGATTCAACAAATTCTTTTTTTCTTCCGTTTGCTGAGTTTGTATTTTCGATTGCTCAGTTTCGGTTTGTTTTTTTTCAGGGTTTTGTTGCGGAATATTTTGGCGTGTTTGCTTTTCCTTCCCATTAAACCGTTTTTTCAACAGTTCAAAATTATATTGTGCCCTGTCATTATCGGGGTTTAATCGTAAACTTTGTCGAAAATAAAGCAAAGCTTGTGCCGTATCTTTGTCAAGAGTTTCGATGATACCTAATTGATTCAAGGCTCGTGAGGCTAGAAACACGTTAGAGACTTTGGCTAGTTTTGTGTAGTATTTTTTGGCATTACGAAGTTGGTTCAATTGAAAATACGTGTGTGCCAAATTAAGGCGAGACTCTGGCTCGGCAAACAGCGACGTAGTTGAAATAGTCTGATAGGCTTCAAGGGCTCGTTTATATTGTTTTTCGTTGTAGGCTTCCTGTCCTTCCACTTTTGCACGGTTAGATCGTGAAATCGTATCGAAGGAACGATTATCCCAAATCCAAAGTAATAACGAAAAAAGCAACGATTGAATCATCGGTGGTTAGCCCGTTGGTTGAGGGCACTGCAAAGATAACGTTTTTTAATTTTTGGCACAGTTTTGGAGATATTGGGCGTATCACCTTACATTTGGTTTGTTTTCTAATTTGTGCGGTTATGTCAAAATCTAAGAAGGGACTCCCCCAATCTATTAAAGCTCCTCAAAAACAGCAAGTTGAACCTGCTTCATCTACGGTTTTATCTTCAGAAAGCTTCTCAGGGGTAGAAGCAAAAACGCCAGTAAATCCTGCTATAAATGACCAACTTTTTCGCAAAATATTTTGGGGCATTGCGCTTGTTTTGCTAGTTGGAATGCCCATTTTAAGTACTCAGTACGGAATAACTGCCGATGAATGGGGTAACAAGGCTTATGGAGAATTGTGCCTTGATTATTTTACAAGTTTTGGCGAAAAGAAGGAGGCCCTTACTTATGCGCCTCGTGGAGGGGAAGTGATGTACTGTTATGGGCCAACGCTTGATTTAATTTCGGCTGCCATCTATCGCACAACAGGTGCTGACCCTTACACCATTCGTCACCTTTTACTTTCGTTGATGGGGGTGCTCATTTTCGTAGCAACGGGTCTAATGGGGTATTTGCTCGGTGGAAACTGGAGAACGGGATTGTTGGCCATGCTATTTGCAGTTTTTTCACCCCGTTTGTTTGGGGATTCAATGAATAGCCCCAAGGACATCACCTTTGCTGCAGGATATATCCTAACCATTTGTTCCTTAATTAAATTCATTCAAGAACTACCTCAACTAACGTGGAAAACCACCTTGTTGATCATCGTGGGGATTGGCATTGGCTTGGGTAGCCGTGCACCAGGGTTGGCCCTCGTGGCCTACGTACCTTTTTTTGTAGGGGTAGAAGTTTTACTACGTAAGCAAGTACGTCAAGCGGTATTCGGAGATAGTTCGGTGCTAAAAAATGTACTTCTTAAAACGGGAGTTGCAATTCTTGGAGGTTATCTGCTCGGAATTTTGTTTTGGCCATTTGCTCTGGCAAACCCTTTTAAGAATCCTCTTACGGCGCTTGAAACACTTACCAACTTTCCAATTAGTATTAAAACCCTTTTTGAAGGAACCAAAATTTATTCCACATCACTTCCATGGTATTACGTGCCAAAATACATGATGGTTTCGACGCCTCTGTACTTTTTACTTGGAGTAGTTGTGTTTTTAGTTGCGTTTCCGTTGGCACGGCGCCATTTTAACCAACGGTATTTGTTTTTGGTTTTGTTTGTGGCACTCTTCCCTTGGCTATATGGAGTGTCAAAGCATTCTGCATTTTACAACGGCTGGCGCCATACAACTTTTATTTATCCTCCGCTGATAGCTCTGACGGCGGTGGGATTTGAGTATTTCTTCCGTCGTTTTAATGGAATTGGACAAAAAGTCTTAGTGGGTATACTTGCCAGCTCGATGGCACTGCCTCTTTGGTTTATGGTTAAAAATCATCCGTATCAATATACGTATTATAACGAACTTACGGGAGGAACCAAAGGTGCTTTTGCAAAGTATGAAATGGACTACTTTGGGGTAAGTACCCGCGAAATCGCTGATTGGATGAAGATAAATATCCCCGCTATTCAAAAAGATTCGATTATCATTGCGAGCGACTATTTTGTGCCGTTGAAAGACTATTTTACCGATTATCCAAAGTTGAAAATGGCGTATCGTCGGTATTACCAACGCTCAGAGTTTGATTGGGACTACGGCGTTTTCTTAACGGGTCATCTCAATCCAAGCCATTTTAAAAATCCTGCTGTATTTCCTCCTGCGGGAACTATCCATAAAATCGAAGTTAACGGGGCACCGATTGGATTCATTGTAAAACGGGTAAGTAAAGATGACTTCATAGGGGTTCAGTTAATTAAGCAGGGGAAAATTCAGGAGTCGATTCCGTACTTAGAAAAAGCGCGCCAACTCGACGCTAACAACGAAGTGGTACGCTTGTATTTGGCCAACGCGTATGTAAATGTGGGTAAATTCAATGAATCGTTGCAGGAAAGCCAAAAAGCACTGGAGATTTTTCCTGAATATTTAGGGGCAATGACTACTATGGCCATTGCATACATTAACTTGAATCAAAACGATAATGCTGTATTTATGCTGAATGAAGTCCTTAGCCAAGATCCGACCAACCGCGATGCGGCACAATACTTGGCTATTGCCTACGAGCGACAAGGCAATGTGGCGGCGGCCAATCAAATCAGGGCGCAGTTGCAGCAACAACGGTAAGAGGTTAGACAAATCAACATTCATCCTCGCTTTGTTAAAAGGCGAGGATTTTTTAATGGAAATTTAAGTGTTTCCGCTAGGCTATCTAGGGGGGCAAGTAGGTAATTATAATTATTAGTTAAACACCAATGTTTATGAAACGTAGTTTTCTTTGTTTGTTCTTTTTGTGTTTTTCATTGTATAGCATATTTGCTCAAAAACTTCAAATTCAACTTTTAGACGCAACTAAAGCTCCTGTCATCGGGGCAACTCTGCGCTTATCCGATCGCTCGGATTCTACAAAAAAAATGTTTGCAGTGGCTGATACCGCTGGGAAAGCCCAGTTTTCCCTTGTGGTTGGAAGACAGTTTTTACTGGAAGCTACTTCGGTCGGTTTCAAACCGCTTCGGAAAATAATTGCTCCAACCCAAACGCAGTCTACTTTTACTTTTTTAATGGAAGTGGATAGAACCACCCTGAACGAAGTTGTGGTGACGGGACCTAAACCGCTGATTCAGCAAGAGGACGACAAAACAGTGGTGGACCCTGAGCCTATTGCCAATAGCAGCACAAGTGCGATGGAAGTCATGGAAAAAATTCCTGGGATTTTTGTGGATTCTGATGGGAATATTTATTTGAGCAGTACAACTCCCGCGACTGTTTATATCAATGGCCGGGAACAAAAATTAAGTGCGGCTGACATTGCTTCCCTATTGAAAAACCTTCCTCCCAGCAGCATTGCCAAAATTGAAATTTTACGCACCCCTTCGGCAAGGTTCGACGCCAGCGGAAGTGGAGGGGTTGTGAATGTAGTCCTCAAAAAAGGGGTGAAAATTGGTGTAACTGGAAGTATTAATGCAGGCGTGAATCAGGGAAGGTTTGGAAACCAACTTTTGGGCGTGACCGTCAATAATAACAACGAAAATAAAACTTCGTACGTAGTAATAAATTACAACCGTCGAAACTCATACGATCAAGTGGAAACTAATCGCCCATTTACGTTAGATTCACTTTTAAGCCAACGTTCCTATACAACTACTCCGAGCCAGGCATTTTATACGGGTTTTGGGATGGGGTTTACCCCTTCAAAAAAGTGGGAATTAAATTTTGATGACCGAATTTCTTGGAACCGATACCATTCCGAGGCCGACAACCATAACGAAATTAAAAGCCTAAGCACCGATAAATTAGTGGTTGAGAATATTAACGAACTACAAAGTAAAACCAATGCTTTCTTGTTTAATCAGGACATTGCTGCAAAATATAAGTTGGATACCTTAGGCTCAGAGATGGTTACTGAAGCGTCCTACAGTTTTTCGACTAATCAAAGCAACCAACTTTTTTCGACGGATTTTGTTTTGCCGACTACATTTAGAACCAGTGGCGATGGAACTTTGGGAAATGATCGCCATTCGTTGAGTGCCCGAACCGATTTAAAATACCTATTCTCTCACAAATTGACATTGGAAGCAGGGTTGAAAGCTGCTTTTCAGTGGTTCGAAAATGACACAAAATATTTCAATTCCGTGTCTGATATTCGTCGAGTAGATGTGGCGAGAACGCGCCGTTTCGATTACCAAGAAAATATCAATGCGGCCTACCTTCAGGGTTCCAAAGTGTTCAATTCCATTACGTTAAAAGCAGGACTTCGCTTGGAATCCACCAACATGAACGGTCATCAGCGAGTCCCCAACGATACTACCTTTAAAATACAACGCGTTGATTTATTTCCCTATGTGTACCTGAGCCGTCGTTTGACCAAAATTGCAGGGTACGAATTACGTGGCTACTTGGTGTACCGCCGTTCGATTACGCGCCCTGTTTATGAATATCTTAATCCTTCCCAGCGGTATTTGGATCAGTATTTGTACGAAGCAGGAAATCCGACACTTCGTCCTCAGTTTACCCAAAACATTGAAGCCAATGTTAGCGTGGAGGAACGACCTATTTTTGCCATTGGAAAAAACTACACCAGCGATATTTTTACCAACGTGGTTTATCAAGACCCTAAAAATCCAAGTGTAGCTTTTCGGACGTACGATAATTTGGGTAGAAACGAGGAAACGTATTTTCGACTCATTGGCGCTATTCCTCCAGGGGGAACGTATTTTTTTGTTGTAGGTACTCAATTTAACCACAACAAATACGAGGGCTTGTACGAGGGTAAACCGCTGACGTTTCAGCGCGGTTCGTGGTCTATTTTTACATTTCACCAATTAAAACTAGACAACCGCTCCACGCTAAGTTTTAACGGGTTTGTTCGTCTCAAAGGTCAATTGCAGTTTTATGAATTAAGTAATTTTGGTTCGTTAAATATGAACGTAAACCGTCGATTTTTTAACCGCAAAATGACGGTGACGTTGTCGGTAAATGACATTTTTTATACCTCGCGTAACGAATTTACTTTGAAACAAGGTAGCATCAGCGCCTCAGGGATGCGCTGGGGTGATACACGTCGTTTTGGTCTAAACTTGGTTTACAACTTCGGGATTCGTAAAAAAGAAGAACGGACGAACATGATGAACTTTGAGTCATTGGAAAGAAGTGTGAACTAGGTTTAAAGGCATTAACGGTTAACACCAATAACTTATTTCAACAATTCTTTTATAATCAATGTCATAAGCGGCTCTGCTTTATAAGCGGCCGCTAAAATTTTGCTCAATTCAGCTTTTTCGAGGGTTTCAGGAATGCACATATCGGTGATGACCGAAATCCCAAAAACGGGAAGGTTCATGTGGCGTGCCACGATGACTTCGGGTACGGTGCTCATTCCTACGGCATCCGCTCCCAGTTGGCGTAACATTCGGTATTCGGCACGGGTTTCGAGTTGCGGCCCTGTTACGCTTACGTAAACCCCTTTGTGCGCACGAATCTGCTGCGATTCAGCAATTTGGACGGCTTTTTCAAGCATTATTGAGTCATACACTTCACTCATATCGGGGAATCGGTCGCCCAATTCGTGGAGGTTGGTGCCACGGAGTGGGTTTTCAGGTAAAAACAAGCTGATGTGGTCTTGAATCAACATCAAATCGCTGGTTTGGTAGGATGGATTAAGTCCTCCTGCGGCATTGGAAACAATTAATTGCTCAATTCCCAACAATTTCATGACCCGAACTGGCAATGATACTTGTTGCATCGAATATCCTTCATAATAATGAAAACGTCCTTGCATACATACCACTTTCTTGCCTGAAAGTGTTCCAAATAGAAGTTTACCCTTGTGCGACTCGACGGTCGAAACAGGAAAATGAGGAATGTTTTCGTACGAAATACTTGCTTGAATGGCGATGTCATCGACAAGGCTGCCAAGTCCCGTACCCAAAATAATGCCCACTTGCGGCTGCAAATTTTGCGTTTGGTTTTTAAGAAAGTCGACTGCCTCTTGAATGTGTGAAAATTCCATGCGTAAAATGAAAAATATGTGATGGATGAAGGTCGATAAAATTTCTGTGATTACAAAAAAAGCCGACACCTTTTCAGGCATCGGCTTTTGTGTAGTATATACTGAGTGCTAAGGAATCAATTTAACCGTATGGCATCCTTTAGGAGCGCTAATTTTGGCCATTTGCTTCGTCAACGAAGGAGCACCACCTTTGTTGACTTTGAAGAACTCAATACCGCCATCGCGACGACCATAGTCAAAATATTCGTACACCGAGACGGCTATGTTTTCACCTGATTTGTCAAAAATAATGCTTTCAGGGGCAATACCGTCGATGTCGTAATCAGCCACTTTAGTTGCTTTACCATCCTTCGTCAACGTCATTAACGAGACGCTCGCCTTGCCTACATTGCCTTCCCAAGGTTGAATTGAGTTGGCTTTGTTTGCCGTAACAATCATTGAGCCTTCTGGGCTAATGGCAAAACTTTCAACCCCTGCACCTACTGCTGTTTGGGCCACAATTTTGTGTTCAGCGGTTTTAGGATCAGCGGCAGTTGTGTTGAATTGGATAGCAACGAGTTCCCCCGCTGAGCCATCTTTCAAGTCAGAGACAATGAACAAACTTCCGTCAGGAGTAAATGAACCAATCCCAGGTTTGCCGCTCAATTTGGCAGGTGTTCCGAAAGGTTCAAACGTAGCGATTTTTCCTTGAGGATTACGTTTTGCTTTATAGAGCCAAATTTCTTTGGTTTCTTCTACCGTAATGGCAATAAACTCGCCATCTGGATGCCAAGTCACATCAGTAGCGCGGGCGTTTTGAAGATTAAGCGCAATCGGGACGTTACGAGTTGGCAATCCCCCTGCGCCGATTTCAAACATGCGCAACTCTTTAGCGGCTTCTTCTGAAGTGATAAGGATATTACTTCCCAACATATCAACTGCCAGGGGGTTTTTACCAACGGTAACTTTACGCGTTGAAGGTTTGGCTGTGTTGGAAATATCAACAATGTACATGGTACTTCCCGCTGGAAAATCTGTTGCTACGCTTTTCACCGTCTTAACGCTGTCTGTAGTTTGCCCACGCGTTTCGATGACGAAGGCATAACGGCCATCCGACATCACAGCAGCATTTCGCGACCAGCCTATGGCAGAGTTTGGAAGGGGAGCGCTACCAATTTCTTGGCCTAATTTCAAGGGAAGGGGGTACACGGTCAGGGCATCTTTCACGCCTACCTCTTTCATCAATTTTCCGTCCACTACGGACGAAGCCGCCATGTCACCGTCAGAAAGGGCCAAGATTCCGCGAGCATTGAAATCAATGGTGGGTTTTTGGGCAATAGCTGCACTAGCACTTATCAACGCCACACCCAATGTCAAACGCATTTTTTTCATGAGTTTTAAGTAATGGTTAACTGGTTTTACAAACAATTGTACTGAATATGAAAGCGCATAATACAAAAAAACCCTTAAAGCACCAGCTTTAAAGGTTTTTCTTTGCAAAAAAAGCAATTTATGCAGTAGCTACTGCCAAGCGGTTAACGTGTTTCGCCAATTTTGACTTGAGATTACCTGCTTTGTTTTTGTGAATGACATTTTTCTTAGCCAATCTGTCGAGCATCGAAGAAACTGTTTTGTACAATTCAGCTGCAACAACTTGGTCTTTGGTGTCACGCAACTTACGTACCATTGTACGTGTAGTTTTGTGTTGGTAGCGATTTCTAAGGCGTTTTGTTTCGTTGGCCCGGATTCTCTTTAGTGCTGACTTATGATTTGCCATTGGTTTGTATGAAAAAAAATAATGTATTCTGTTTGATAAAAGGAGTGCAAAAATAGACTTATTCTACGAAAGAAGCAATTTTTTGGAGCGGAAATTGTCGTAAATGGGGAGCTATAACCAAGCTAGTTTTATTAATACATATCTATAATTGGTACTGCTGAGGAAAAGAACAGAAACAATAATTCCCCAAAAAAGATTAGAAACGTGTTCATTATGAGTTTTGTAAGCAGAGAAGACCGAATTATGGGCAAAGAGCCAAAGAATTTATACGTTTTAAAGTTTGTTTTTCGTTCTTTCGCAAAAATAAATCTTGTACGGAATTTTTATCGTACTTTTCGATTTTACATCCTCCTATTATCATATGTTTCTCAAACGCAGCCTTCTATCCCTATCCATTTGTGCCCTTTCGTGGGAGGCGGTTCTCGCCCAAAACACCCTCGGCTACACCGAGGCCGATGTTCACTTCCGTAACGGAATAGAACTTTTTGAAAAATCCAATTATTCGGCCGCAAAGCAGGAGTTTCGTTACTATTTAGAAAAACGCCCTGCTTTGCTTAATACCAACGATTATACTGCTGTCACGGCCGAGTACTACACCACACTATGCGCTTTGTATGCCGATGCCCCCGAGGCAGAATTGGCCGTTGACCGTTTTGTTCGCAATCACCCCGAACATCCCAAAGCCGCCGTCATTTACAGCGATTTGGGGAAATATTACTTCGACCAAGGGGATTATGCCAATGCGATTACGTACCTCAGCAAGGCCCTCGAACGTAGTTCTAACTATTACGCCGCGACCGAAACCCGTTATAAACTAGGCTTGTCTTATTACAGTACAAAACAGTATCAACCCGCTCTTCGGTTTTTTACGGAAGTACAGCAAGATGCCGCTAGCGATTATTTTGCGCCTTCGGCCTATTATTCGGGGGTAATCAATTACCAAAACGAAAAATACGACGAAGCGTACCGTAATTTTAAAAGCATTGAGTCGCATCCTCAGTACAAAATGGATGCCCCTAATTGGATTGTATCGTCGTTATACCAAGCCGAGCGCTACGATGATTTGATTGCTTACGCTGAACCTTTACTTCGACGTTCGCAAGGGGGAGGGGTAAAGTTGAACGATGTGGCTCTCTACGTTGCAGAGGTCTTGTATAATCGGGGGAGCTATGACGATGCCGCCAAATATTACGCTCAGTATGTTCAACTTAAAGGAAGGGAAACACAAATACCAGCTCCCATTCAGTTTCGATACGGACATTCGCTTTTTAAAGCAGGTAACTATACTGCGGCCGTAGATCAATTGAAAGGAGTGGCTACTCGTAAAGATACCACAGGCCAGTTTGGGTCGTATATTTTGGCCATCAGCCATTTGCAAAATAAAAATCCACAAGCGGCACTTACGGGTTTTGATAATGCGGCTAAATTGAAATTCAATAAAGTTATTCAAGAAGAAGCGTCGTTTAATCATGCTAAAGTGCAGCTAGAATTAAACAATCAATCGGCCGCGTTTACTGAATTTCAGGAGTTTATCAAGAACTTCCCCAACAGTGAGTACGAAGCAGAGGCGACTAAACTTTCTATTTTGGCCCTCACAAAATCAAATAACAGCGCCGCAGCGGTCGCTTACATCGAAAAACTAAAAAAATTGGACGAACTAACCAAAGCCGCCTACCAACGTCAGACGATGAACTTGGGGATTGCCGATTTTAACGCTGAACGGTACGCCCAAGCCATCGCGAATTTTGATAAATCCCTAAAGTACACGCCCGATAGTGAAATTGCAACGGCGGCTACTTTCCAAAAAGGAGAAGCATTTTCGGCACTCAACCGCTACGGTGAGGCTATTAGGATGTATCAACAATTGATTCGGAGCAATCCTACTTCTCCTTACGGCATTCGAAGTTTATATTCGTTAGGTTATGCTTATTATAACACTAAAGATTATAAGTCGGCCATTGTCAATTTTCAACAATACATCAATAAAGGAAAAAGTGTAGGCGAACCGCCAACGATAGAAGATGCCACGATTCGGGTTGCCGACTGTTATTTGACGGATAAAAACTATGCGCAAGCAACGGCCATGTATGATAAAGCCATCAATGACGGACGATTAGACCGTGATTATGCTTTGTACCAAAAAGGCTTGATTTTGACGTATCAAGAAAAAGATACGGAAGCAAAAGCTCAATTTGACAAAGTAATTGCCCAATTTCCAACTTCCCGCTATGCGGATGATGCCTTGTTTCAATCGGCGAACATTGATTTAGAAAAAGGAAATTACCAGGCGGCGATTCGGGCCTATACACGTTTGCTGAAAGATAAACCTCGTAGTTATTTGATTCCGCCTGCCTTGTTGAAACGTGCCTTAGCCTACAACAACATCCAAGTCTACGAAGAAGCTATTCGAGATTATAAACAAATCCTGACCGAATATTCGGATGTACCTGCTGCTAAAGAAGCGTTATTAGGCTTGCAAGCGACGCTCGAAAACGCGGGTCGTTCGGAAGAAATGTCAGAAGTTCTATCGGAGTATAAAAAGAAAAATCCACAAAGTACCGAAACCGAGAAATTGGAGTTTGAAACGGCCAAGGGGCTTTATGGTGATGGGAAGTATTCGCAAGCTATCAAAGCATTTCAGAATTTCATTCGCGATTATCCCAACAGCAAACTGGCGACAGAAGCACGTTATTTGGGCGGAGAAAGCTATTATCGTAACAACGATTTGTCGAATGCCTTGAAACTCTTTAAACTTGTTATCACCGAAGGTGACCAGAAGTTTTCACCGAAAGCAGCTTTGCGCTCAGGGGATATCGAAACCCAAAATCAGAACTATCCGCAAGCAGTTCGAAATTACAGTCTTTTGTATGCACAGTCGGATAGTAAGACAGATCGTGTGACGGGGCTGATGCGTTTGATGGATACGTATTTTACCATGAAAAAATACGATTCAACCATGCATTACGCCCGCGAAGTAATGAATGCAGGTGATGTAATCCCTGGTTCGACTAAGAAAGCACAAATGCAGATGGCAAAAGTGTACATCGCAAAAGCCGACTACAAAACGGCGGATGCGGAATTAAAAAAAATAGTGGCCGCTAATAAAGACGAGTTTGGGGCAGAAGCGAAGTACTGGGCGTCTGAAGCGTTGTACCGCCAAGGCAAATACAAAGAAGCACAGGTATCTATCATGGAATTGAACAAGCAGTTTGCTGACTATGAACGCTGGCGGGTACGGGCCTTTATTTTATTGGCTGATGTGTATGTAGGACTCAAAGACCCTGATCAGGCGAAAGCTACTTTACAGTCAGTGATTGAAAATGCCGAAGATAAGGATGCCATTGAATTGGCCAAATCGAAACTTGCCGCGATGCAATAACCCACCCATGTTTAAAAATTCTGTGAGAAACAACAAAAAGTCGAACAAGAGAATGAATAAATTCCAATCCATAAAACCACTAAGTGCCTTTGTTGTGGCAGGATGTTTTACGCTTCCTGCGTTGGCGCAAAAACAATCGGGAGAAATTGACAGTCAAACGTTTGAAATTGAAAAAAAGAAAAAAATTGAATTACCTCCCGCTAATCGGCTATACAATAAACTTCAGCCATTTACGAGCGAAGAAGACAATCGTAAACTGAATTACGAGTTCCGTACCCCAAAACTTGTCTTAGGGACACCGAAAATTACGCCAAATGTGTTGCCTGTCAACGGTGATAACAAAGTAGAAGAAGGCGGTAGTTTGAACAACTACGTAAAAGTAGGGGGAGGGAACTATGGAAAAATTTACGGCGAAACTTTTATTGGAAACAATACCGAAGATTTGGCTTATGACATTCATTTCAAACATTTGTCAAATCAAACAGGGCCGGTTGATGGTAAAAATTCAGCCAATAGCGAAAACCGCCTAAAAGTAAACGGCCAGTACATTGGTACCTCCTTCAAACTGGGAGGAACTGTGTTTTATGACCGTGACAATTATTACTTCTATGCTAATCGTTCGACTCCTACGAATGAGGTTTTAAAGGGGAACATACGCCAGACCCTGAATACTGTCGGGCTACAAGTTGGTTTTGAAAATATTGATAACAATAAATTTATTGATTACGATATCAAAACATCCTTATACCGATTGAGCGACCGTTACAGTGCGACTGAAACCGATTGGGGGACTAACTTTTCAGGTTCGGTACCCATTACCGAGAATATTTTTGCTTTGTTAAATGCCGATGCGTACGTGTCTCAACGCTCTGACGCCGAAACGTTCAAACGAAACCTGTTTAGTGTAAAGCCTGCGTTTAAATTTTCATACGACGCCTTTACGGTGACTGCGGCCTTCAAAGCGGTCAACGAAACGGACGACCGCTTGGCTATCAACCGCACCGTAGGGTTTCCACAAGTGGAGGTTGATGTAGTTCCTTTGAGTGGAGTACACGTTTTTGCAGGTTATGGGGGTGACCTTAATCGAAACACATTGCGGTCGCTATTAGGCGAAAATCGTTGGTTGGGTTCTAATGTTACCATCGCAAATACAGAGCGTAGCCGAGATATTTATGGAGGATTTAAAGGCGAATTAGGCGCCAGTTTCCAGTTTGAAGGTAAAGTATCCTACGCAACTTTCAAAAACTTCTACGGCTTTAACAATGATTGGTTGGATACGACCAAATTTGCCGTCGTTTATGATGCGGATTACATTAAAGTCTTGACGGTGTCTGCACAAGTGGGTTACCAATACCAAAACATCGTACGTTCTACATTGCGCGGAGATTTTTACGACTACAACGTCAAGCGTTTGGAAGCACCTTGGGGGCGTCCAACTTCCACAGTCACGTGGAATAACTCGTTTGTTTTCAGCAAAAAAATGTTTGCTACTATCGATGCCTATTACATTGGAGGATTAAAAAACAAGAACTTCCAAACTGGGACTACCTTCAAGATGGAACCTATTTTAGATCTTAATTTGAAGATAGATTATTTGTTGACACGAAATTTTTCTGTATTTGCCTCTATCAATAATTTATTAGGCAAAAACTACGAACGTTACCTTTACTATCCCCAACAAGGCCTCAACTTCCTGGCTGGATTATCTTTTCAGTTTTAGCATAGAAAAAATTTTCAGGACAGAAGGTTCTAAACGAAGCACTTAAACCTTCATCCATCAAATGATTGAAAGCAATGGCTCTTAGGCTATTGCTTTTTTTTTATCTTCTGTGTACTTTAGTATCCGAATCCCCATAAACAGGTTATACACTAACATGATTTCTGTCCTAGACTACACTCGTAAACTCTTGTACGAACATGACTGCGTCGTACTTCCCGAATTGGGAGGTTTTTTGGCGTATTTTAGTCATGCTTTTTACAGTGAGCACAACGCTCTTTACCACGCTCCCCAAAAGCGCGTGGCTTTCAATGAGGCGTTAAAACTTGACGACGGACTGTTGACCCATTACATGACGATTAATGAGCAAATCACACGTGAAGAAGCTCAATTGCGAATTCGTCAATTTGTAGAGGAAGTCAAAAATACGATCAAAGAAAAAGGAAGCTTTTTGTTGGAAGGTATTGGTACACTAGAGGCCAACGACGAAGGTAAATTTCAATTTGAGCCTACCGTTGACACCAATTTTTATGCTGAAGGGTTTGGCTTAAAGTCAGTGGCAGTGGTTACGGCAACGCCCGCTGTTCTTGAGTCCACAACCAATGTCGATTGGACATCAGGCGACCGTGCTGCCGAAGACCTAGAGGTAGAGGTGCCTCGTCGTCGCCGTTCCCGAATAGTAATATACATCGGGGGTTTTCTGTTGCTAGGTACTGCCCTTGTGGGTGGCTTAACCCAACTTCCATCAGAAAGCTTAAAGTCAAGCCTCAATCCATTTGAATTGGTTACGACTGTTAAAGGCTGGTTAGCGTCCGATAAAAAGGGTAACACTGTTAAAGAAAGTTCAGTAAAATCGACTGAAACTATCCAACAAAAACCAGAAATGGTTGCAGATGAGGTAGTTAAATTAGACAACATTGCCGAGTCTAACAAGAAAATCTCTGTAAAAATTGTAACTGCAAACGAAACAGTAAAATCCGAAAATAAAAGCGTTGATGAACCTAAGAAAGTAGAAGCAAATGCCTCTTCATCGGTTAGTTCAGATGTCAATGGTGAGTTTTTAGTCATTGCGGGAGGGTTTTCTAAAATTGAAAATGCTCGTAACCTTACGGCAAAACTACAAAGCCAGGGTTTTGAAGGGGCAACTATTTTGAATCCTGAACCTGAGGAGGGTAAACTCATTGTGGTAGCTGCAATCGCGTGCGAATCGTCGGCCAAAGCCAAAGCTCAAATTGCACAAGTTAGTCGAATTGCTAAAACCAAGGCGTACGTAATTCATCAATAACTAAGCTGAAATTAAAATAAAAAAAGGGGCAATCGCCCCTTTTTTTTGTGGGCATATATATTTTACCTTTATTTTGCGTTAGTTAATTCAAAAACTACACAAATTCACCCATGTCGATACTTGTCAATAGAAAAGAAGACAGAGAACACCAAATGATTGGCCTTGCGGGAGCTACCATTATAACATCGGCTTTGGTCACTCTTACATTGTTTGTAAAAATATATCACGCTCTTCCCAAAACGAGGGTAATAGAGTACGTTGAGGTGAATTTTGGAAACGACGCGGCAGGCTATGGGAACGTTCAAACCTACAATAAAGCTAGTGATTCACCAAGGGCTGAAAATGTAAAAAAATCGGACGATACTCCGAAAGTAAAAACGACCTCAACGCCCAAAGTTACGCCACCGCCAACTCCGAAAGTGGAGGCCGTAAAACCTGTAAAAACGGCACCCATTAAACCTCCGATTACAAGTAAAATCGAAAGCCCTGTAGAAACGAAAGCCGAAACAAAACCTGTAAAAACGGAGTCAAAGGTAACCACTCCTGTACCAACTGCACCTGCCAAACCCACCCCAGAACCAAAGAAAATTGACGAAAGTGCATTGTTCAAAAAGTCATCTGGTAGTGGGAAAGGAAGCAATGGTACTAACGGAACGGCTTCGGGGACGGGAGGTAATAACAACGGTGATAAACCAGGCACGGTAGGTGACCAAGGCAATCCGAAAGGCAGTATCGATGCGAGTAGTTTGTATGGTAAACCAGGCGGTGCTAAAACAGGACTAGCCCTCAACGTATCAGGCTGGGGCATGGGTGCTCGTCCTCAAGTAAACGATGATTCGGACGAATCAGGGCGTATTGTTTTTGAAATAACGGTGGACGATACGGGAGATATTATTAACGTTCGCGTGAAAGAATCAACGGTTAGTCAGTCCGTGGTAGAAGTGTATAAGCGTGCTGTCAGTCGAATGAAACTTATCCCAAAATCGGAAAACGTTCCTTCAACTTCCAAAGGAACCATTACCTTTAATATCAAAAGTCGCTAATATTAATTTAAAAACTCCCAATAAAGGGTATGAAAGGGGCATAAAAGCCCCTTTATTTTTGTATAAATATGAACTATCAAGAAACTATTTCTTACCTCTACCAGCGCTTACCCGCGTTTCATCGAGTGGGAGCCTCAGCGATGAAATCTGGCTTACATAACATCACAGTCCTTTGCGAGGCACTGGGAAATCCCCATGAGAAATTCAAGTCCATGCACGTTGCGGGGACCAACGGTAAGGGTAGCACCTCACACATGCTTTCTGCGGTGCTTCAATCGGCGGGTTATAAAGTAGGTTTACACACCTCGCCCCACCTAAAATCATTTACGGAGCGCTTTAAAATCAACGGAATACCTTGTTCAGAACAAACTATTGTGGATTTTGTGGCCAAACACCAAGCGCTAATTGAAGAAGTACAACCCTCTTTTTTCGAAATCAGTGTGGCATTGTGCTTTGATTATTTTGCTTGTGAAAAAGTAGATATTGGTATTATTGAAGTTGGATTGGGAGGAAGGTTAGATTCAACAAATATTATTACCCCCATTTTGTCGGTCATTACCAACATTAGTTTTGACCATACCGATTTGTTGGGAGATACCTTGGGAAAAATTTCGGCAGAAAAAGCGGGAATCATCAAACCCAACGTACCTGTGGTGATTTCAGAAACCCAACCTGAAACCAAAGAGGTTTTCAAACGAAAGGCCCTGGAAACTCAATCGCCTTTGTATTTTGCAGACCAATCGTTTGAAATACTTGAATCTAAGCTAGTAGGTAGGTTTAGAGAGGTAAGTTATAAAACCAGTACTACTAATATAAGAACATTAAAGTTAGATTTACTAGGCAAGTATCAGGCAAAAAATGTATTAGGAGTAGTAAAAGCCATTGAGGTACTCAATCAACTCGGGTGGGAGGTAAGTGACGAAGAGGTTCATAATGGGCTGAAAAATACCATTCCTTTAAGTCAGCTACAAGGCCGGTGGCAGGTACTTCAAGAACAGCCTATGGTGGTAGCGGATGTTGCCCATAATTACGGAGGTTTAGAAGAAACTCTTACACAGATTAATCAATACTCATACTCAAGCTTACGTTTTGTCTTGGGATTTGTAAAAGACAAAGATGTAAAAGGTGTTTTAGAACTATTTCCTAAAGAAGCGATATATTACTTTTGTGCTGCGGAGTTGCCAAGGTCGCTTCCCGCCGAAGATTTAAGGATTTTGGCAAACGGTTTAGGTCTTCAAGGGAAATCCTATGTATCGGTGAGGGAAGCATTACAAACGGCAAAGGACGAAGCATTACATTCTGACTTTATCTATGTAGGTGGTAGTACATTCGTTGTTTCTGAAATATGATTACTAGTCTATATAATCGTATTGCATAATATACTTATAGATTATATATTCTTTGTTCAAAAAAACAGATATTTTGTACTTTTGTAATTGCCTGAGAATTGCATAAACTGTAGTCAGGTACTGTTCACTTTAAAATATTAAAATCTTGAGTCGTAAGAAACTTGTTCGTTTTGCCAAAAATGCGCTGGCAACCAATGTGTTAGAGGTCGGAAAACCTCTTTACGAAGCTGTGAAAGGAAAATGGAACGAATCTTTTTTTTTGAATAAAAATCCGATTGTTTTGGAATTGGCTTGTGGAAAAGGGGAATATACCGTCGGATTGGCCCAATTGTTCCCCGAAAAGAATTTTATTGGAATTGACGTAAAAGGAGATCGCCTTGCAGTGGGTAGTCAACGCGCAACTGATTTAGGTCTCACAAATGTCGGCTTTTTACGGACGAATATTGAATTTCTTCAAACCTTTTTTTCGGAGGAAGAAGTGTCTGAAATATGGATTACGTTTCCAGATCCTTTCAACCTTAAAAAGCGAGTGAATCGCCGTTTAACACATCCTCATTTTTTGGAAAAATACCGTGTAGTGATGCAAAAAGAGGGGGTGTTACATTTAAAGACGGACAACCGTGAGTTGTTTGATTTTACTTTAGAAGAGTTAGAAGCCTTTGGTGTTAGAGATTTAACGGCTACTTTTAATCTTTATCAGTCTGACTTACACGCCGATCATTTCGGAATCAAGACACGTTTTGAGCAAATTTTTACTGAAAAAGGTTTTCCTGTTCATTATTTACGGAGTCGTTTTTTGGTGAAATAATATTGAAAAAGGGGAGTATTAAGGATGTTCTCCTTTTTTTATACATTTAAAATGAATATATTTTCATATATGAATATTTATTCATTATTTATTATAAACAACTGGTAATGAGTTTCTTATAAGATTGTATTTGAAATGGTAGAAGGAGGGGAGAGGTAAAAAAAGTGCTTTCTCCCTAAAGAGAAAGCACTAACAATGGGTATTGGGTATAAGGAAGTTGGATTATTGAGAAATCAATTGAGCAAAGTACTTAACTGTGCGTACAAGTTGGCTTACGTAACTCATTTCGTTGTCGTACCAGCTTACTGTTTTTACCAACTGTTTATCGCCAACGTTTATAACCTTAGTCTGTGTAGCATCAAAAAGGCTTCCGAAAGAAGTTCCAATGATGTCGCTGCTTACGATTTCATCTTCGTTGTAACCGAAACTTTCGTTGCTAGCTGCTTTCATCGCTGCATTTATTTCTTCGGTTGTTACTTTTTTGTTTAATACTACGGTTAGTTCGGTTAAGCTACCAGTGATGGTAGGAACACGTTGAGCCCCTCCATCAAGTTTACCTTTTAGTTCAGGGAGTACTAAACCTATTGCTTTAGCAGCGCCTGTACTATTAGGAACAATGTTAGATGCAGAAGCTCTAGCTCTTCTTAAATCGCCTTTAGGGTGGGGTGCGTCGAGGGTATTTTGGTCGTTTGTGTAAGCGTGTACAGTTGTCATGCTACCGAGTTCGATGCCAAAATTATCGTTAAGGGCTTTTGCCATAGGAGCGAGACAGTTGGTTGTACAGCTTGCACAGCTAATAATTGTTTCTGAACCATCCAAAATTGAGTGATTAACGTTGAAAACAATCGTTTTTAAGTCGCCAGTGGCGGGTGCACTGATAACTACGCGCTTTGCACCTGCTGTAATATGAGCTTCTGCTTTGGATTTATCAGTAAAGAATCCGGTACATTCTAAAACAACATCTACTTCGTGGGCTCCCCAGGGAATTTCAGTGGGGTTTCTTTGGGCGTAAATTGTAATTTCTTCGCCATTTACAATGATACTGTTATCTGTAGATGTAACGTTTTCGTTGAATCTTCCTTGTGCGGTATCATACTTTAGTAAGTGAGCTAGAACAGATGGGCTAGTAAGGTCGTTAATAGCTACAACATCAATGCCTGCCATGTTGTAAATTTGACGGTAAGCTAATCTACCGATGCGTCCGAAGCCATTGATTGCTACTTTTATTTTTGTCATTTTACTTTTTGGTGGTTTAATGGGACTCTTTATTTACTTTCAATTGCAAAGATACTTATTTCTTTTTTATTTGTTAAAGGATTCTTTTTTAGTAAAATATATAGCTAAAAACACCTTTCTTAGTATTATTTAGTATATATTGCTAATATTGAGAGAATATTTTTTAGTATACTAAAATGAATGTCATTATACTTAGCAAAAAAGAATTAATATTACTAAAAATACTAATTATGTTACTAAATACTAGATAGGTTGCTAAAATAAAAACTAATTGGTACTAACTGAATTATAAAAACAACAAAAAACAGTAGAGTAACAGTAACAAGTAGGAGAGGAGAGGAGAATTACTTACTTTAAGTAGGAAATTATTCTAATTGTTAGTAAATTAGAAGATAAACGATTAAAAACACATAGAAACACAACTTACGACACAAAGAATGTATTAAATTTAAATACACTAACCAACTGAAGAATATGATTATAGGGGATATAAATCCACCAAATATTATAAAACCGTAAAAAAGTATATTTTTATATTTTAAATATGTATGTAAATCAAGTTATTAACTTCAAACATATCAACTAGTTAACTTAAATAAATTAAAGTATAACTTTAATAACAAATGAAAGAAAAAGTACAAATTGAAGCTGCCTGGGAGAACCGAGAACTCACCAAAGACCCCCAAGTCATTAATGCCGTAGAAACAGTTATATCCGCCTTAAATGAAGGAATTATTCGAGTAGCTGAACCAGTAGAGGGAAGATGGCAAGTAAACGATTGGATAAAAAAAGCTATTCTGCTTTATTTTCCAATTCGTCAGATGGAAATGAAGGAGGTAGGTATTTTTGAGTACCACGACAAAATGAAACTAAAAACAGGCTACGACTCTTTAGCCGTACGGGTAGTACCACCAGCTGTAGCGCGTTTTGGTTGTTACTTAGCAAAAGGAGTTATTCTAATGCCTTCCTATGTCAATATCGGAGCTTACGTTGATGAAGGAACCATGGTAGATACCTGGGCAACCGTCGGAAGCTGCGCACAGATTGGTAAGAATGTACACTTGAGTGGGGGAGTGGGTATCGGTGGAGTTCTCGAACCACCACAGGCAGCTCCCGTAATTATTGAAGATGGCGCCTTCATAGGTTCTAGATGTATTGTTGTAGAAGGGGCACACGTTGGTAAACGAGCCGTTTTAGGAGCGGGGGTTACGATAACAGGTAGCTCAAAAATACTAGACGTTACTGGAGATACTGTTGTAGAATACAAAGGATATATACCTGACGACTGCGTTGTTATTCCTGGAAGTTATCCAAAAACATTCCCAGCTGGCATTTATCACGTACCCTGTGCCCTTATTATAGGAAAACGAAAACCTAGTACAGATCTAAAAACTTCTCTCAACGATGCCCTCAGAGAAAACAATGTAGCCGTTTAAGTACTATTTTCACATATAACCACAAAAACAAAAAAGCCACTTATTCAGTGGCTTTTTTAGTGTGCTAGTACCCCATAAAAAATTACTGTCGTCAGCAAACTCTGTCGATAATAAGTGTACTCTACTACTATCATCAGCATTTATTGTTACAAATATCAACACTTTTTACATTTATATCAAAATATTTTTGCGAACTTTTACAAACAACATATTTTCACAAATAACAGAAAGATATAAAACAAAAAGCTCTAATAATCAGTAAGTTAACAAAGTTTACATTTGTTTACATATGTATTTATCAGAACACCTTTTGTTTACATAAGTAGCATATAATCTATCGTGTATTAACATTTGTAAACATAAGGTATTGGATATGTGTTTACAGATAGATATATTTGTAAACACATTTTAAATTTACATTTGTATGGGTATATATTCAGACTTTACTGATCCTCGTTTTTTAAAGAATAATAAAATTCGTGTAATTTTAGATGAAAATCACATGAACGCATCTCAATTTGCTGATACCATTAATGTACAACGTTCTACGATTTCTCATATTTTGGCCTATAGAAATCGACCAAGTCAGGACATTTTAGAAAAAATAGTTGCTTGGAATCCTAAATACAGCTTTGATTGGTTCCGAAAACAAACTCCAGAAGAGGACAGAATAATAGCTAAACTCATTGAAAATCAGGGGTATGGAGGTGCTAAAATTCAATCACCTAACGCCCCAGAATTGCGTGAAAAAAATCTTACTACCAAATCTATCTCTACCGTTGAAGCCCGTCCCATTCAAATAAAGCCAGAATTTATTCCTACAAGTACAAGTCATACAACTACAACTGAAAATCCTAAACCCCGAAAGGCTGTACTTATAACTATTGTTTATGACGATGGAAGTTCGCAAGTAATTCCTGTAGATCCTAATTCAAAGATTAATCAATTACTTGGTCAATAAGAATGACGTTCTTAATACTCAAAAAAAGGCAGATTGGTCATCCAGCATTATACCCAGTCTGCCTTTTTTTGAGTCACTTTTTCATGCTTAACGCGGGGGCTAACCTAACTTCACTATATTAGCCTCAAAGTGTTCAAATCGCCCAACTTCGCCAATTTTTACTGGATGACCAAACTGAAACCTTGGCCGATATACAAACCTATTAAAAAAATAACAATGTTCGCCAGCAACCTGGAGCCATCGACGAGTTTAAAAAAATTCAAAAAACTAAGGCTCGACTATTTGCTCTTGCAAAGTAATCAACTGTCTCATTATGAAATAGTTACAAACAATATTTTCGTAAATGTTTCACAATTGTTCCACGTGAATTTATAACTATCTCATTTTCAATTGCTTATTTTTATCCCAAAAAAAGAAAAAAGAGTAGAAGAGAGGTATTGTAACAATACAACTGCGTTTGAGTGTATTTCAGAGGCATTACAAGTTTTTTTAAATATCGCTCCAAGGTTTTTTGAGAAAACTCTTTTTTGAGTTCCTCTTTAAGTTCTTCTCTAACTCTTTTCAATTCTTGTGGGTTTGCTTGAACTTTGGCTTTTATAGTGGCTTCATCTGATTGAGTCAAGATAAATTTCGGGCTTCGTAAGCCTACTATACCTTTACACTACTGAAAAAATATATGTTATATAATTTACATTATGTTAAATAAAACTAAAATCATCAATTTAAGACCTCACCAGCTACGGTTGCTCGCATATTGACGCAAAATCAGTGTGCGCCTATGCTACCGCAAACTACAATCATTTATCCATTATAGCCGTCCTGTACCGGGAGATCGAATACAGATTGATGTATGCAAGATAAAAAATTGATGATTTGTAATAGTCAAGATTTAAATTCTTAGATTCAATAATCAAGTGCAATCTACTGTTTGAGTAGATTTATTGTATAAAAAAGAGTTAGCGAGTGTGTTATTTTTGGGTGTCGAATCCTAAATAACATGAAAAACT
>JALQYJ010000074.1 GCA_023254175.1 Runella sp.
CGATTATTAACCGTTGACTATATCGAATGATTCAGATTAATCCCACCCTTACCCCTTCTGATTTATCACCCAAACTAAACAATTTCTGGGCGCTTTCGGCGCAAAAAATCAGTTCAATCGCCGATCACTACGACGCCGCCAAAGGCTCTCCCGTTTTTACCGTAAAAGGCCGATATACCACGCGTGGCTGGACGGAATGGACGCAAGGCTTCCAGTTTGGGTCGGCTATTTTGCAGTTTGACGCCACGGGCGATGAAGCGTTTTTAGACTATGGTCGCAAAAATACGCTCTCGGTCATGGCTCCTCACGTGAGTCACATTGGCGTCCACGACCACGGATTCAACAACGTCAGTACCTATGGCAACTTGCTGCGCTTGATGCACGAAGGCAAAATTCCGTTTAATGAGTGGGAGAAAAATTTCTACGAATTGGCCCTGAAAATCTCAGGAGCCGTGCAAGCAAGCCGCTGGACGACCATTAAGGGCCGCGACGGCGAACCGAGTGGCGGGTTTATTCACTCATTTAATGGCCCTCATTCGTTGTTTGTCGATACCATTCGCTCGTGCCGTGCCTTGGTGGTGAGCCATCAATTGGGGCACGTATTTCAAGGCGAAAACGACGTTAAAATAAACCTCCTCGAACGTGCACTCCAACACATCAAAGCTACGGCCGATTATGCGGTGTATTACGGTGAAGGTCGCGATTCGTACGATATGTGGGGACGTACGGCGCACGAAAGCGTTTTTAATACCAAAGATGGAAACTATCGTTGCCCTAATTCTCAACAAGGTTACACAGGGTTCAGTACTTGGACGCGTGGCTTGGCTTGGGCGATGTGTGGTTTTCCTGAGCAGTTGGAAGCCCTTAATCATATTTCGGACGAAGCGTTAGAATTGCTGGGAGGACGCGCGTCTATTGAAGCCATGATGCTCAAAGCCGCCCGCGCTACTTGCGACTTTTTTATCGAACATACCCCTACCGATGGAGTGCCCTATTGGGATACAGGTGCCCCGAATTTACACAAACTGGGCAACTACCTCGACCGCCCTGCCGAGCCTATCAATGACCACGAACCCGTCGATAGTTCTGCGGCGGCCATTGGCGCACAAGGGTTGTTACGTTTGGGCAAATATTTGACAGACAAAGGTGAAGCTGTAGAAGGGCAGCGTTATTGGCAAGCAGGATTAACGGTAATGAATACATTGCTGCAAGCGCCATACCTCAGTACCGACCCTCAGCACCAAGGACTATTACTACATTCGATTTATCACCGTCCCAACGGTTGGGATTATGTACCAGAAGGTAGTAAAATCCCGTATGGCGAGTCGAGTATGTGGGGCGATTATCACATTCGAGAAGCAGCTTTATATTTACAGCGTATCATCAATAACGAGCCGTACTACACCTTTTTAAACTGTGTAAAGGCATAATGTCAGACGGCAGTCGGCCCTTAAACGAACATAAAGAAACAAGCCCCGTCTGATTATCGTCTGACGGGGTAATCCAGCAATCACGAACAACAATATTTCAATGAGCAGCGGAAAATATAAACCCAAATATACCCGAGTAGCACAGCTAAAAACAGCGGCCGATTTGAAAAAACATTTAGAAAATAGCCAAATTGATTTGGCATTTGATGAAACCCTATTACCCCCTTCCGAAAGCCCTTTTGGGAAGAAAATAGTCCTCAAATCAGGTAAAACGATTGGCAACAGCCTGTGTATTTTACCCATGGAAGGCTGGGATGGAACCCTCGACGGAAAACCTTCTGAATTTACGAAAAATCGTTGGGTGAAATTTGCGGTGAGCGGAGCCAAATTGCTGTTTGGCTGCGAAGCCGTGGCGGTATGCCACGAAGGCAAAGCCAATCCAAATCAGTTGGTCATGAACGAGGAAAATTTTGAAGAGTTTGTCCAATTACGTCAATTGATTTTGGATAAACATTATGAAAAATTTGGTACTACCGACGACTTGGTCATTGGCCTGCAACTCACGCACTCGGGGCGTTTTTGCAAACCCAATAGCCACAAAAAATTTGAATCAAAGATTTTGTATTCGCATCCATTCTTGAATAAAAAATTTGGTATGGAAGTGGACCATCCCGTATTGACGGATGATGAAGTCGATGAAATCATTGACATGTACGTAAAAGCGGCAGTATTGGCCCAAAAAGCGGGCTATGATTTTGTGGATATAAAGCATTGCCACGGCTATTTAGGACATGAGTTCTTGAGTGCCATCGACCGCGATGGAAAATACGGAGGTAGCTTTGAAAACCGTACGCGCTACTTACGTAACATTGTGGCGGGTATCAAAGAGGCTGCACCAGGGCTCGAAATGGGGATTCGTTTGAGCGCTTTCGATTTTATACCGTTCAAAAAAGGCACTAATGACCAAGGTGAACCCGAAGAAATGGAGACCTATCCGTATGCGTTTGGAGGGCAAAAAGATGGTCTTTCGATTGATTTGGCTGAGCCGAAAGCCTTTTTGAGCTTGGCACAAGAGTTGGGAATTCAGTTGATATGCGTAACGGGGGGAAGCCCTTATTACACGCCTCACCTGACACGCCCCGCTTTGTTTCCGCCGTCGGATGGTTATTTGCCGCCTGAGGAGCCTTTTGTGGGTGTGAAACGTCAAATCGAAGTGACGGCAGGCTTAAAAGCTGAATTTCCTGAATTGGTGATTATTGGTTCGGGCTATTCCTACCTGCAAGAATGGTTGCCCAACGTGGCGCAATACGTGCTTCGTAATGGCATGGCCGATAGCGTAGGTTTTGGGCGGATGGTACTTTCGTATCCATCCATGCCCGACGATATGCTTCAAGGAAAAACGCTCACTCGCAATCTCATTTGTCGTACGTTTTCCGATTGCACTACTGCGCCGCGCCACGGCCTAATCTCAGGTTGCTTCCCGCTAGATCCTTATTACAAAAAACGCCCCGAAGCCGAGGAGTTAAAAGCGATAAAGGAAGGGTTGTAGTAGGTGGCAAAGGTCGTTGAGCATAGGGGAGGGGGAATACAAAAATATAAATCAACTAATTAACGGTTAACGAATAACAATTAACGGCAAGCCGTAAGGTCAAATGAAAAAAGTAGCGTTTGTCACGGGAGGAAGCCGTGGAATAGGGTTGGGAATTGCGGAGCATTTGGCCCAAAAAGGATTTGACTTGGCCATCAACGGCGTACGAGAAGAAGCGGCAGTTAAAGAAGTGCTTGACCACCTACGTTCTTTGGGGGCAGAGGTAATTTACTGCCAAGGTGACATTGCTTCGGGAGAGGCACGGGCGGCAATGCTGGGAAAAATTAGTACCCATTTTGGACGACTCAATGTATTGGTCAACAACGCGGGGGTTGCGCCCAAAGTACGAGCCGATATTTTGGAAGCTACTGAAGAAAGCTTTGATTATGTGCTCAATACCAATCTAAAGGGAACGTATTTTCTGACGCAAGCTGTAGCCAATTGGATGGTTGAACAAAAACAAGCCTCCCCCGATTTTGAAGCAAGTATCATTACCATTTCGTCGATTTCGGCAACAGTAGTTTCGGTCAATCGTGGTGAGTATTGTGTAGCGAAGGCAGGTTTGGGAATGATGACGCAGCTTTTTGCTGCTCGATTGGGTGAGGTAGGCATACCTGTCTATGAAGTGCGCCCAGGAGTTATCAAAACCGACATGACGTCGGGCGTAGCAGCCAAATACGATAAACTTATTGCCGAGGGCCTTACTGTGCAGCCTCGCTGGGGGTATCCCAACGACATAGGCAAAGCAGTGGCAGCCATTGCCGAAGGGACATTCCCGTACTCAACGGGTCAAGTATTCGTTATCGACGGAGGGTTGACATTAGCACGGTTGTAGAAAAATGAGGATTGAGGTAAACTCGATAGTACGAATGGAGTGATATACAGTAGGTTTTTTGATGAATTTTATTCCTAAAAAATAGTTTAAACCCTTGACTTCCAATGAAACATACACCTTTTTCCCGTCGTTCGTTTATTAAAACGGCGGCGGTGGGCACGGCTTCGCTGTCGTTGCCAACGATTATTCCTGCCAGTGCTTTTGGCGCCAATGACCGCGTGCGCGTGGCCGTTATCGGTATCAATGGCCGCGGAAAAGACCACATCTCAGGTTTTTCAAAATTAGAAAACGTAGAAGTGGCTGCCTTGTGCGACGTAGATAACGTGGTGTTACAAGAAAGAGCGGCCGATTTTGAGAAAAAGAACAACAAAAAAGTTAAGACGTTCCAAGATTTACGGAAGGTCTATGAAGATAAAGATATTGATGCCGTCAGTATCGCTACGCCCAACCACTGGCACGCGTTGGCGGCGATTTGGGCCTGCCAAGCAGGCAAAGATGTGTACGTCGAAAAACCTGGTTGTCACAATATTTACGAAGGTCGGAAACTGGTAGAAGCTGCAACCAAATACAATCGGATTGTGCAGCATGGCGTGCAGTTGCGCAGTTCGGTGGCCATTCAAGAGGCCATCAAACACCTCCGTGAAGGGCTGATTGGCAATGTCTATATGGCGCGGGCGTTGATTTACAAATGGCGACCCGATATTGGCAATCAGCCCACGTCGCCTGTGCCTGCGGGGTTGGATTGGGACTTGTGGCAAGGCCCTGCCCAAGCTCGCGCTTTCAGTAAGAATTACGTGCATTACAATTGGCACTGGTTTTGGGACTATGGCAATGGCGACATTGGCAACCAAGGGATTCACGAAACCGACCTCGCTATGTGGGGCTTGGATGTGGGCTTGCCCGAAGAAATCACGTCGGCAGGTGGCAAGTTTTTGTGGAATGACTGTAAAGAAACGCCCGAAACGCTGACATCCACCTATATTTACCCTAAACAAAAAAAGGTGATTGAGGTAGAAGTACGCCCGTGGATGACCAACAAAGAAGATGGGGTGGAAGTCGGAAACCTATTTTACGGCGACAAAGGCTATATGGTTATTAATGGTTATAATGACTATAAAACGTATCTGGGGCGGGAGCGTACGCCAGGTCCTGCCCGCAAAGAAGGTGGCGACCACTACAAAAATTTTATTGATGCCGTGCGTGCCCACGATAAAAAACTCTTGAATGGCCCCGTGGAAACGGCGCATTTGTCAGCCTCGTTGGCGCACTTGGGCAATATCGCCTACCGCCTCGACCGCAAACTCAAGTTTGACCCAACTACCGAAAAGTTCGTTGGAGACAAAGAGGCCAACGCGATGCTTTCTCGTAAATACCGCGCTCCTTTTATTGTCCCTGACAAAGTATAAAAATTTAACTATAACATTCGCCTTAAACCTTAACTATGTCGCAAAAATCCACTTTACAACACCTTCTCCAGATTCCCGTTATTGTTGCTGCATTGGGATATTTTGTAGATATGTACGACCTCTTTTTGTTTAGTGTTGTGCGGGTAAATAGCCTTAAAGCCTTGGGTGTGTCTGCCGAGGAACTTTTACCTCAAGGGGTTTTTTTGCTCAATACGCAGTTGGCGGGCTTACTTGTAGGAGGCGTATTTTGGGGTATTTTGGGAGATAAAAAAGGCCGTCTCTCTATTCTTTTTGGCTCAATTTTGATGTATTCATTGGCCAATATCGCCAACGGCTTTGTCCAAACCGTAGACCAATATGCTTTCTTACGTTTTATTGCTGGTATTGGCCTTGCGGGAGAACTAGGTGCAGGAATCACGCTCGTCTCGGAAGTATTACCCAAAGAAATTCGAGGCTATGGTACAACAGTGGTCGCTACAATGGGCTTGTTTGGCGCCATCATGGCCAATTTTGTGGCCGATTGGTTCGATTGGCGCGCTTCGTACTTTGTAGGAGGGGGTATGGGATTGATACTCTTGGTTTTACGCTTCAATGTGTTTGAATCGGGACTGTTTGAAAAGATTAAATCACAGGAAGTGAAAAAGGGGAGTATTTTGATGCTGTTCAACAACCAACGCCGTTTTACTAAGTACTTATTATCGATTCTGATTGGAGTGCCACTGTGGTTTGTGACGGGTGTATTGATGACATTTTCGCCTGAATTTGGCAAAGCCGTTGGACTTACTGAACCGATTTTGGCGGGTAAATGTGTGATGTTTGCCTTTTCGGGTCAGATTGTCGGTGATATCGTCAGCGGCTTGGTGAGTCAGTATCTCAAAAGCCGCAAAAAGGTCATGGGGTTATTCATTGTGCTTTCGTTTGTGTTTATGCTTACCTACTTGCTTTTTCCTGTCAAAAGCACTGATTCTTTTTACGTGATTTGTGTGTTATTGGGCTTTTGTAATGGATACTGGACGATTTTTATCACCATCGCAGCCGAACTTTTTGGCACAAACCTCCGTGCGACGGTCGCTACTTCTGTCCCCAATGTTGTACGAGGTACTGCCATCATTTTGACATCGGCCTTTGTTGCGCTCAAACCGAGTTTGGGTATCATTAATAGTGCTTTATTGATTGGTGCAACTACCGTCCTAATTTCGCTGGGTTCTTTGTATTTTTTGGAAGAAACCTTTACCAAAGACCTCAACTACGAAGAATGAACTGAGCGACTGCAAGTGGCATTGTATATTTTATTACCTTACCGTTAAATTAGACAAAATTTTCGGTAAGGTTTTTTCGTTTTTAGACAGGATACCCCCCTTTACATTAGAATTTACTCAGAAATGCAGCGCAAAAGACCTATTGTGCGTAAAACAAGATAGCAACAAAATACGTTGACATTAGGCACAAGATTTGAGGAAGAGGAGAAAGAGACTAAACCAATGAGAAAGCAACCCTACATATTTCTTGTAATCATCGGCTTATGGGCGCTGTGTATGGCTTTGCCTACCTACGTGTATGGCCAATTTGAGGTAAAGGGTAAATTGTGTATCCCCGATGTGGAGTGCAAAAGCGACTCGGTAACATTTACGGATACGCTCAAAACATCCACCGCTTGGCTTTGGGATTTTGGCGACCCAGGCAGCGGTACTCAAAATACCTCTACCAAAGTCAGTGCCAAGCACTTGTACCAAACGCCGGGCTCTTATACGGTCACATTGACGCGAACAGTAAATGGGGTATCCGAACCACCCGTTACCAAAACCATTAATATTGGGGTGCCTCCGCCACAGTTTCAAGGATGGAAGCCCGATACGATGATTTGTAAGGAAGATTTGGGGAAACTAATCCTGAACCCTTACCCTTCCAATGCTCCTTCAGGAGTAAAGTATATGTGGTTTCCTAATGGCGATACCACTAAAACTATGCGGGTAGACAGTTCGGGCTGCTATTCGGTGGAAGTCACTAATGCTGATGGCTGTACCTACGAAGACCGAATTAATGTGAAGGTTTGTATGGAGCAAAGCAATCAGGAAGGGGCGAAGTGGTATTTTGGAAACAACGCAGGGCTGGATTTCTCAAGTGGAAACCCGACCCCACTCACAAACGGTCAGCTAAATACACCCGAAGGTACATCCTCGATTGCTAATTCTAAGGGGCAGCTCCTATTCTACACTGATGGGCTCAAAATCTACGATAAAGGCGGGGGGCTTATGCCTTCAACCGACGGAATAGCGACGCCTCTAGGAGGAAGTCCCAACTCTACTCAGTCGGCGCTAATTGTCCCAAAACCGACCTGCCGAGGGTGCGAGTATTTGTATTATGTCTTTACGACGTCAGAAATTAACGGAAAGAAGCAACTGAGCTATAGCCTTGTTGATATGCGTCGGAACGGCGGGAAAGGCGAGATTGTTGAGAAAAATCAAGTCTTATCGGATAACACCACCGAGCGTATTACCTCTGTACGGAACGACCAAGATTCAACCTACTGGGTCGTAACGCACGATTACAACAGCAATTCGTTTAAGGTCTATCACGTAACCAAAGCGGGTATCGAAGGGCCAAAGGCGTATCCGCTAGGTACTGTTCAAAATACTCCTAACCAAGCAGAAGGGTATATGAAATTTTCGATTCCTGACAGCACGGGGGCTCGAAAATTGGCGATGGTTGTGCCAGGGCCACCCAGAAACTTGGTGCAAATTTACACATTTAGCGATTCGTCTGGTCGGCTCTCGGGACCACTCACCATCGACTTAGGCCCTGCTCCCCCAAAGGCGTATGGGGTGGAGTTTTCGCCCGATGGGACAAAAATGTACGTTACTTTGCGAAAAGATGACAGCGATACCACGCTTTCACGATTATACTTGTATGATATTAGTTTGCGAGATTCGGCAAGCATAGCCGATTCTAAGATACAAATTGATAGCTCAAAAACGGAGGTATATGGCGCGTTACAAATAGGCTCTGATGGGCGTATTTACATGGCCATCAAAGATAGTAAATACCTAGGTGTTATTTATGAGCCCGACGAAGACTCTCAAGACGAAGTACGGTTTGTTAAGAATGGAATTGATTTAGGAGGGAAGACCAGTCAGTTAGGTTTGCCCAACTTCGTTTTTAACTTTACCCAAGAGGCATCAGGCCCTGGGTTTACCTATTCCGATACGTGTTCCAATCAAGCCACTAACTTTCAAGCTTCCCCGCTCTGCGACCCCATCAAAGATAGCTACACGTGGAATTTTGGGGATGGTTCCGCTCCTATTGTAGGACAAAATCAGCAGGTGCAGCATACCTATAAAAATGCAGGTGTATACACGGTGAGCCTACGATTGGTGAATCGTTGTAAGGATACGACCATTACCCAACGCATCACAATTATTGCCACACCTGACCCGATTAAGTTAAAGTCTCCCATAGATACCTGCATCAATCGGCTAGTACTAGATGCGGGAGTGCAGGCCGAGCAGTATGTGTGGTTGAGGAATGGACAGCCCATTGCTCGAACGAAAACCATTACTTTACAGCCCAATGGTGGCTCTGGTTCGTATCGGGTGATTGCAGCTAATGGAATAGAAGGGCAGTGTAGAGTGCAAGGAAGTACCCAAGTTACGATGAGAAGACCACCTGCGTATTTTTTGAGAGATACGAGTTTGTGTGTAGGAGGAGGGACTGTGGTACTAGATGCAAAACCATCGCTTACTAACTGGAATAAGTTTCAGTGGAGCACGGGGGAAACTTCTCAAACAATTACGGTGAATAGACCTGGCAGTTATTCTGTCCAAGTGACTATCAATGCAGGTACGCCTCAAGCCTGTGTAAACGAAGATACCATCGCAGTACGTGCTCTTCCCAAAGCACGAATACAAGCCACTCTTACGCTGCCAACAGGCTGCACTACACGTGACGGTAGGATTATCATCGGAAGCACTACTCCTGCGGGAAATTATACATTCAGCTGGTTTGGTCAACCCAATGATACACCACTGACGGGTACAGGAAATACGTTGGCGAGTTTAAGCGAAGGCACGTACAAAGTCCGACTGACAGGCAACCCGACGGTGTGCGCCACTGATTCCTCTTTTACGCTGCGAGTTATTAAAAATCTTCGAATGCAAGCCACTGTGGTCAATGCGCGCTGTACCGTTCCTAATGCGGGAGCCATTAACCTTTCGACTTTGTCAGGTACGCCTACGAGGTACGTTTGGACCAATGCGACTGGCGTTACTGTTGGGACAAATGCCCCGATACTCAGTAGTTTGTTCCCTGGCAAGTACAATGTACAGGTAACGGATGTAGGAGGCTGTGATACTACCTTACGTGATATTACGGTAGGCGTCATTCCAGATAAGTTTTTGAGCCTTGGTCCCGACCGAGAGAAGTGCATTGGAGATACGGCGTTGCTAGTGGCTTCATTACCCAATATCGCAGGAAATCAATACAAATGGAATACGGGAGAAACGACGAATCGCATCACTGTAAGTCGGGCAGGTACGTATGCTTTGACTGTTACAAACTCAGTCACGGGCTGTACCGATACCGACGATTTTGTATATTCATTGGCTCCTAAACCTGTCTATGATTTGAACCGTGATGTTGGTTTGTGCGACCTCGACCTAGGAGCAAAAGCTACGCTGATTGTTCGTTCTTCTATCCCGAGCGTCAATTATTTTTGGTTACCACCTTTAGAAATGACTACCTCTCGGGTAATTGTTGATAGAATCGGTGTATATCCTGTACGCATTAGTGCCCCTCTGAGCTGCGAAGTAATAGATACTGTAAAAGTGGTCGTACGTTGTGAGCCTCGTGTATTTATTCCTGACGCATTCACCCCGAATGGTGATGGAGATAACGATTTATTGGATGTCTATGGCGATCATTTGAGTGATTTTGAGTTAAAAATCTTCAATCGCTGGGGGGAAGTTATTTTCCATACCAATGATATGAATAAAAAGTGGGATGGAAAATACCGCGATGCGATATACCCTCCGATGACATACCCGTATGTAGTGTCTTATAAATCAAAATTCTTTCCCGACCGCCCTCGTATTTCTCAGCGAGGTGCTGTTACACTTATCCGATAAAAGGATTTGATTAAAAATACGAATAATGTAACGCAATTGCACAAAGGCCTCAATGAAATAACAGTGTAGTCTTTGTGAAATGGTGTTGTGTAGTAGGAATAAAACTGGGGCCATTAATCAATTTTAACGTACCTTTGATAAAAGACGGAATTCAAAAAATTGTTTATCGGTTATGAGTAAAAAGGTTATTAGAAGCCTATTTTTGCCGCTTTGTGTGAATCTAAATTATGCGTCAAGATTATCTTTCAGGAAATAAAGAGCCACTTTCGCCCATTGAAAAAGAAATTGACAAGGCCCTTCGGCCATTGTCGTTTAGCGATTTTGCGGGGCAAGACAAGATTCTGGAAAACATTCGAATCTTTGTAACAGCGGCCAAACAACGCGGTGAACCACTCGATCACGTGCTTCTCCACGGCCCTCCAGGTTTGGGAAAAACGACCCTCTCTAATATCATTGCCAACGAATTAGGGTCAACTATGAAAACGTCGTCAGGGCCTGTACTGGATAAACCCAGCGACTTGGCGGGCTTATTAACCAATCTACAGCCTAACGACGTACTTTTTATCGACGAAATACACCGCCTGAACCCAATTGTGGAGGAATACCTGTACTCGGCGATGGAAGATTACAAAATCGACATTATGCTCGATTCGGGGCCTAACGCGCGTAGTATTCAAATTGGCCTAAGTCCCTTTACGCTCATTGGTGCTACGACCCGCGCAGGATTGCTTACCTCTCCTCTACGAGCGCGTTTCGGGATTAACTGCCGCTTAGAATATTACAATGCCCAGTTACTTTCGTCGATTGTGAAACGGTCTTCTACTATTTTAGGAACACCTATCGATGACGACGGTGCCTTCGAGATTGCTCGCCGTAGTCGTGGTACCCCGCGTATTGCCAACAACTTGTTGCGTCGTACCCGCGACTTTGCGCAAGTAAAAGGCCAGGGACGTATTACTGTTGAAATTGCTGAAATCGCCCTCAAAGCCCTTGATGTAGATCAACATGGCCTCGACGAAATGGATATTCGTATCTTGAGTACCATTATTGATAAGTTCAAAGGAGGGCCGGTTGGAATTACGACCATTGCAACCGCCTGTGGCGACGAAGCCGAGACGATTGAGGAGGTTTACGAGCCTTTTTTGATTCAGGAAGGGTTTATTAAAAGAACTTCGCGTGGACGAGAAGCCACTGAAAAAGCCTATAAACACTTAGGAATTGTGCCCAAATTTCGGACGGGAGACCTCTTTGGTTAGTCTTTTTTAAGAAAAGGCTTGTTAGTTTTTGAAAAAATTACCACTTTTGCACCCTCATTCTGAAAAACAACAATTGTCATGGCCAGAGTTTGTGAAATTACGGGCAAAAGAACACGAGTTGGAAATAACGTATCGCACGCTAACAATAAAACCAAGCGTAAGTTCTATCCAAACTTGCAAACAAAGAAGTTTTTTATTCCTTCTTTGAATGAGTGGGTAGAAATTAAGTTGGCTACTTCAGCTCTTCGTACAGTGAACAAAAAAGGTATCGAAGCAGTATTGAAGGAAATAGGTGCGTTGTAATAATAACGACTTCTTTTGCAAAAGACTTAACCCCGCGACGGCGGGGTTTTTTGTTGCCTTCCTGAATAGAAACTACGCGAGAGAGTGCTTGACTGAGTAATAACCTACAAATCCGTAGCCAAGCGTAAGCATCGTATGTAGCCCAAGAAGCGAATAGGTGTGCCAGTATAGGTCTAAGGCTACTCCTAAACTAAAGTATAGTACCAGCCCTAATTCCACCCAAGTAAGTGAATTTAGGCTACGAATGAGGTATTTTTTTTCTTGCCACTTCCCTTGATGTTGCACAATACCCCATTTAGGAGTACGTACGAAAGGTGTTTTCTTGCCTAAATAACCTTCAATAACTGCTATCGAATTGTGCAGAGAAAGCCCCATAATGACCGTTAGGAAGAGGGGAAGTTGCCAAGCTAGTTCAAGAAGTGATTTTCGTCCGTAATGGGTCGTGCCATAAAACCCTAAGAGAATAAATACACTTAGCTGGAAAAACTGAAAAATCCCCAATACCGAACCATATTGTGGTGAGTAATGCGTAACAACGAGCGCAGGAATACTCAGAAGCGTCATAGCAAAGACAGCTACAAATACGCCGCTGTTGAGTAAGTGAAACGCGGCATGAACTTTCGTGGAAAACCTAAGGGTTTGATTTTGGAATACCTTCCATAAGTTTTTGCGGGCACATTCGGCAGCGCCTTTCATCCAGCGGTATTGCTGTGACTTAAACGCGGGCATAGTTGCGGGCAATTCGGCGGGGCTTTCTACTTTTTCTAAATAGACAAACTGCCAACCCCGAAGTTGGGCGCGGTAGCTCAGGTCGAGGTCTTCGGTGAGGGTATCCGACGACCAGCCGCCTGCGTCGTTGATACACTTGGTGCGCCATACTCCAGCCGTTCCGTTAAAGTTGATAAAATGCCCATCGGCATTTCGCCCGCCTTGCTCTACCACAAAATGCCCATCTAATCCAAAAGCTTGAAGTTGAGTAAGTAACGAATATGATTCATTGAGGTGCCCCCAGCGGGTTTGTACTACGCCTACTGAAGACGAAGTGAAATGAGGTAATGTTTGTGGTAGAAAATCAGGAGTAGGGATAAAATCTGCGTCAAAAATCGCAATAAATTCAGCTTGGGTAAGGGTAAGACCGTAGGCCAATGCTCCTGCTTTGAAACCTTCACGACGAGGACGACGAATGTGCGAAATAACGAAACCTAATGATTGATAATACGCCACTTTTTGAGCAACTAATTCAACGGTTTCGTCCGTAGAATCGTCTAAAACCTGAATGTCGAGTAATTCTTTGGGGTATTCAAACGCGCAAACGGTGTCGATGAGGCGTTCAATCACATATCGTTCGTTGTAAATAGGTAATTGCACACAAACTTTTGGCAAGCTAGTGAGCGGCGTCAGCTCCTTGGTTGGAGCGTGACGACGCCAATAGCTCCAGACCAAGCTGAGCTGTGCGCAACTGTACAAAAACAGGACACAGGTGGGAAGGAGGTACAATACAATGAGGAAAGTTTCCATACACTACGTTAGGTTTAGGGGCACCTAAAACGCTAACTTCATTCCAGTTTGAATCAAGTTGGTATTGCATTTTGCAATGATTTTCTTGTCGGCATTCGTAATACGTGCTTCACAATGAATCACGTTTTTGCCTGCCCGTATCACCTCGGCATAAGCGGTGAGTACATCCCCGACGCGAGCAGCGTTGAGAAAATCGCAGTTAAGATTGACAGACGTGAAAGCATATTCGCGACCGAGGGTAAAGACCAACATCCCCACAATATCGTCCATGATAGAAGCTGCTGCCCCCCCGTGGAGAGTCATCATGGGATTGGTCATGTCTTCGCGTACGATAAACTCTACGGTCATGGAGTTGGCTTGAATATCAATGAGTTTTCCATTAAGCCAGCGCCCAAGCCCCGACGGACTTTTGGTCATTTTTTGACCGATTTGAGAACGAAAAAATTCTAAACGTGGATTGGTTTCGTTAGTCATGAAGTTGTTGTGAGTGGAGAATGATTTACTTTACTTGTTGCAATGCTGCTAGGTACTTTTGCGCTACTACTTCGCGGTCAAAATGAGCTTGGGCGTAGCGGTAGCCGTTTTGTCCGTGCTCTTTTGCCAACGATGGATTATGTAAATATACACGAATTTTGGCGGCAAAATCGGCTGGATTTTCGGGTTCGACGTACAAACCCGCATTGGCGTCTTCCAACAACTGCCTCGAAACGCCGTCAATTGCCATTAAAATAGGCTTTTGGCAAGACATATAGTCAAAGGTTTTGTTGGAATAAACGGTCTTAAACGTATCTACTTTCTTTAGTACCGATGTGCCAGCGTCGGAAGCTAAAATGTACTTAAACGCCTCTCGTTTGGGAACGAAATCAATAAAACGAACATTCGTCAGGCCACGTTGTTGGGCATCGGCTTTTAGTTCAGCCTTGAGCATTCCGTCTCCAATCAGCAAAAACAAAACGTTGGTGTCGCGTAGTAATTCGGCTGTATCTAGCACCTGCACTAAGTGGTTGGCCACTCCGTGTGCTCCTACATAGCTCACTACAAAGTGCTGTTCCAGCTGCTGTTCACGGCGAAAGGCGGCAACATCAAACGTTTGGCGCAATTCTTCTGACAATGAAAAGTCGGCTGCGTTGGGAATTAAAATGATTTTTGACGGAGAAACGCCTTTGTTGGTAATTAATTTATCACGAAAAGCAGGGGTTAATACATTGATAAGACGGGCTTTGCGGTACATCAACTTCTCAAACCAATAAGCAAATTTGATAAGTACGTCGTTGGCCAAGACTCCCGTGTCGATGGCAGATTCAGGCCAGAGGTCGCGGATTTCAAAAACAAATGGGAT
>JALQYJ010000088.1 GCA_023254175.1 Runella sp.
ACGCACGTATCGCTGGCTTCATTTCTACTATTCGAAAGATGAATCGGAATATCATTCAAAACATCGAATCTGTCCTACAAGGCTCTTTTCAATGGACTACCTAAACAGTTACATTAAAAAGTAAAAACGTTTTGGGGTAAAAAAAATCAGGGTGTGCGCAATTAATTGCGCACACCCCAACTATTTTATTGACTTACGAATCACTAACCTTCTTCAAAACTTGAAGTTAAGGCTTGCGTTAAAAATAGCCCCCAATTGGCTAAACTGCGAACCATCGTACGTCACATTTGAGTAACGACCGTTGAAGGTAATCAAGTTGAACTGTTCCCAATATTTGGCCGATGGCACGTTATTTTTTACATCAAAACGAGTTCGAGTACCTGTTTTGAGGTCAACAAAATCCCACTTTGGCATTACGTTAAACAAATTTGAGGCATTGAGCGTCAACGTTGCTTTTGAATTAAACGGAATTGTAATACTTAGGTCAGTAACAACCGCTGGTACAAACTCGGTATCAGTATTCTCATCCAATCCGTTTTGGTGAAAACGAGTAGGTCCAAACAACGTATTATTGAGGTTGAACATAATCTTCTTGAGCGAATAGTCAAAGCCAAGAATAGACTTGTACTTAGGACGTGACGAGAACAAAAGAGCATCTTGAGTACGGTCAAACACCGACTTGCCTGCATCCGCAATCAGCTTTGTATTTTTTACTGACGTATATTTATTCTCGAACGTGTAGTTACCTGCCAAGTTAACCGACAACTTTCCTGGGCCAACAAGCAAGTTCCGTTGTGAAATAACAAAATCAAGTCCCGATGTAGTTGTATTTAAGGCATTTGAGAAGAAGCTTACCGCCACAATACCGTTGCTAGTCAAGATTTTATCGAGGGCGGTATTTCCTGCTGCGGTACCTGTGATTTCAGAACCAAGTACAATACGGTCTTTCACTTTGATGTTATAATAATCTAATGTAATGCTCAAATTTTTATTAGGATTCAAGCCCAAACCAAGTGTAAAGTTGGTCGATTTTTCGGGAGTAAGCTTAGGAACTCCCAACGCAAATGCCTGTGGACTTACGTTGTTTACGATACCTTTTGTTTGAATACCTTGTCCTGGTACAAAGCTCGCTTGAGCTAACTGTTGGTAAATTTGGTGCAACAACGGAGCGCGAAAACCTGTTGAAAACGAACCACGAATCGTCACCTTGTCGTCATTGAATTTATAACGGCTACTAATTTTGAAGACATTTGCGTTTCCAAAGTCACTGTATCGCTCGGCACGGAACGTACCATTAATCAAAAAGTCGGGAGTAATATCATAGCCTAAGTCTACGTATCCACCGAAGTTAAAACGCGTATTCGAGCCTGCATTGTTGGGGGTAATACCAGGGAAAGAGTCCGCACCAGAACCTACGTACGAAGATGTATCTCCTTCAAACACCGTAAACTTCTCCATTCTAAACTCTGACCCAATAGCAAAGCTAAGTTTGTCAGAAATTTGTTTTGACAGGTCAATGTTTCCTACGTTGTGCGAGAAAGCGTACCCACCTGGTTTAAAATAGATTGGTGAGTTTTTACCTAAGCTACGGTTACGCGAGTTAGATACCGTGTAGAGTTGTTTGTTGCCTCCCGTTGTGAAGCTCAAATCTGTTTTCCAGCCATTTCTTTCACTACGCACCCCCATTGTTCCGTTATAGTCGTTCAAATCCCCCTGGAAGGTGGGCACATAACCTACGTAAGTTTGACCCGCAGGAGTAAGAAGCCCGTCATCGGTCGTACGCCAGTAAGGAGTACGGTAGTTGGCAAAACTGTTTACTTTTTTGTAAACATAAGCAGCATTAAAATAAAACTCCGAGTTTTCACCGATAGGCACTCCTCCGTTTACCAAAAACTTCGCGGCAGTATTTTCAGGTTGGCCATTGACGTTTCCTGCATCTGGATATTTTGCCAAAAATGATTTTACTGTCGACAAATCAGCTCCAAAGCCTAAGTTACCATCCGCTTCGGCTTCAGCACTAACTGTGCCAGGGCGGTTGGCCAAGGCAGTACGGCTAAAATCGATGGTGTAGTTGATGTACCCATTGCCAAAGTTGGCTCCATTATTTACCGCCACCCCGATGTGTTGCCCATCGCCTTCGTGCGTGATACCTGTGGTAAGTGTAGCCGAACCATAATCAAATTTATCTTTTAGAATAATGTTCATTACCCCCGCAATCGCATCCGAACCGTATTGAGCCGACGCACCGTCACGCAAGATTTCTACACGCTTGATGGCTTGCTGAGGAATCGCCGAAATATCGGCTCCACTTTCTCCACGTCCAGGAGAGGTTTGGATATACATCAACGCACTGGTGTTTTTACGCTTACCGTTAATCAAAATCAACGTACGGCTTGGGCCCATATTACGAATTTCGTAAGGGTCAAGCAATGATGTTGCATCATTAACGGGGGTATTGACGGTGTTAAACGAAGGCACACGGTATTGAAGCGCTTTATCAAACGTCAACTGACCCGTACTACGCAAATCGGCCGCTGAAAGAATATCAATCGGAAGTGGCGTATCGGTCATGGTACGCTTCGAAGTACGGCTACCAACCGATACCACTACCTCGTTCAATGACTGCACACTCGGCACTAATTTTACGTCGATTTGGGTTTGGCTACCTACCACAACTTCCTGATTTGCAAAGCCAACGAACGAAAATGACAACGTTCCGCCAGCGTCAGGAACATTGATTTTATATTGTCCTTGGGCATCAGTCACTACCCCTTGGTTCGTTCCTTTGAGAACAATACTCACACCAGGTAACGCTTCTCCTTTTTCGGCATCCACAACTTTTCCCGAAATCAATTTATCCACTACTTGCACCATTTCAATCATCGGTGCCGCGCTTTCAACCACCGTATTTTGTGGTGCTGCTGCTCCACCTACATTCATCGCTGCTCCCTTTTCGGCTTTTTGAGCAATGATATAGCTTCCATTACGGCTTTTTTTGAATTGAAGATTGGTATTCTGGAGAACTTTGTTGAGGTTATGTTCGAGGTTGCGGCTGTAATTAATCGCATCCATCGATACCGAATACGTGCTTACGTTTCGATCAAAAAACAAGATATCGCTCTTGTAATGGTTCTTCAAGTCATGAAGAGCCTCTTTAAGCGACCGTTGCGCAGCAACCGCAGTTACTTTCATGGGCGGGCTTGCTTGTGCGCGGGCAAGCAGTTGAGCTGAAGTAGGGCTATTGGCGCCTAGCATCATGCCTACCATCAGCATCATAGGTAAGTATTTTTTCATAAGGCACTAATTATTAATTGGTTATAAATTTGTTTCTGAATAAATAACTATTTCGTTTCCTTTTCTACGATACCGTAAATTGGCCGCTTCCGAAAGTGTTTCAAGCAATTCGCTAGCGTTTTGAGCCGTAAACGACCCCGACACTGTCCAAGCGCTCAGTTCTTGGTTTTCGATACGGACTTTTACGCCAAAGTTTTCAAGAAATAAGTGCGTAATATCGTACAGAGGGGTTTCGTCAAACACAAAGCGGTGTTCTTTCCAAGCCACGTATTTCTCAGGTTCACGAATTACGGTCTGCTTCAGTTGGTTTTGAGGGTCAATCATCACCAAGTCACCTGGTTTCATGGTTACTTCTTTAGGAGTCGAACCTTGACAGTAGCGTAGCTGTACTTTCCCTTTGTTCAATACTACTTTAGCACCTCGTTCGCGGCTAAAAACTGTAAACTCAGTACCCAGCACCAAGACTTCGAATTGGCGGTTAGTTTTAACAATAAAAGGCTGATTAATACCAGTATGGACCACCGAAAACGCTCCTTCTCCTTGTAAAAATACTTCACGGGTATGGCCACCAAAGCCAAAACGAGGTACTCGAAGTGAGGAATTGGCATTGAGCGTAACCTGACTTCCATCGTCTAAGCGAAAAGACAAAGTTTGCCCAAAAGCAGTGCGATAGGTTTTATACCGAATCGTATCTTGCTTCAGCCACGCTGTAAATCCTAATGCTACTACTACCAAAGCAGCCGCCATCCATTGCAGAGGGCTGAAGAGGGATTGGGGGCTCGAGACAGGGGCATTATCTTCTTGAATACGATCAAAATGAGATTGAAGTGCTTCCTCTACATCAGGAACAAACTGTGGATTTTGTTGCTCCCATCGAACAACAGCAACATAAAATTTCTCTAGATTTTCGGAATACTTCACCCATTCGTCAATCTGTTGCTTCTCAAATACCGTCGCATTACCTGCGAGGTATTTGCACAACGTGTCGTCGGATATGTGGATGTTTGTGGATTGCATTTTATTATGACCATTTATCGCGGAGGGTATCGCGGAGTTGTTTAAGGGCTTGATATAGATGGGCTTCGACAGTACGTGACGATACGGCCAACTCTTCGGCTATTTCATGGCTTCGTTTGCCATCAAACCGATTCATCAGATAAATCTGGCGCCGCTTGATGGGCATGGCATTGATAGCGTTCTGAATATCTTGGTAAAGTTCTTCGTACTGGGTGATGGAGTCGGGATGTTGTGCTTCGTTGGCACTCACAGAAGCCGCATTTTCGAGGGCGGTTTTACGTTGCATTTCCCGCCGCACATAATCAAAACAACGATGCCGGATGGTAGTAAATAGATAGGCTCTAAAGGAGGTGTCTATTTTTTTGTAGAGTTGTTGGCTATGAAATTCATAGAATATATCCGACACTAAGTCTTCGGCAATGGCCTTTGAAGAAACAAATCGCAGCGCATGGCTACAAAGGGGGGTGTAATACAGTCTAAATAACAAGGCAATGCCCACATCGACACTTTGGCCGAACGCTTGTCTTACCCTATCCTCTACTTCTAGCGATAGGTTTTTAGGGGTTTCATCATTGGTTAATTGCCAAAAAGGAGTTCGTTCAGAGTTCGGCTTTGGTTGCTCCATTTGGTTTTTTTTGGGGTCAGTTTAAGGCATAGACGATTAACAAGATTAAAATACTTAGTGTGGATGAAACTTTTTTTTGGGTAATCTACAAAAAAAAGGAACGTTTACAAAAACGTTCCTTTTTAATTAAATAAACTATTCGATAGTTTATATACCTATTTTTATTTTGCCATACTTAAACGAAAACAAATTTGCTTTGGGTGTCTCATTTTGGCATTTTCGTCAAATACCTCCATAAAACAGGCGATTTATACATCACAAATAAGCACGCACTTTTTCAGTGATTCCAGCATACCTGCTTTGTCTTTCGCTTTAGGTACAAACTCCTGCCCGATGTAGCCTTTGTAGCCCGACGCTACAATCGCTTTCACGATGGCTGGGTAGAAAATTTCTTGGGTATCGTCGATTTCGTTACGGCCAGGGTGTCCGCCTGTGTGGTAGTGACTGATATATTTACCATAGCGCTGAATGTTGCGAATATGATCGCCACTCATGCTTTGCATATGGTAAATGTCGTACAGGAGTTTGAATTTTTCCGAACCCACCATTTCGCACAGCACTGCTCCCCATTCTACATTGTCTGCTTGATAGTCAGGGTGGCTAGCGCGCGAGCTCAACAGCTCCATCGTCAGAGTTACGTTGTATTTTTCGGCCAAAGGAATCAGGCGTTTAAGCCCTTTTTGGCAATTGAGTAGTCCCTGATAATCTCCCAAACCACGGCGGTTTCCTGAGAAACAAATCACGTTGGTAATTCCAAACTCTTGGGCTTGTGGCAACAACTCTTCGTAGCATTTTACGATAGCATCGTGGTTTTTAGGGTCGTTCAAAAAGCTCATCAAGCCTGTTTTCTCAGGCCAAGGGTCTGCCCAGCCCATCGCTGACGTGAGGCCATAGTTTTTCATAATTGCCCACTCTTTCGGACCTGTTAGCTCAATGGACTCAATACCCATGTCTTTACAAGCTTGGCAAAGTTCTTCGAAGGGGATAGAGGCATAGCACCAGCGGCTCACCGAATGCTTGATGTTTCCTTTTAATTTGAGGGGTGCATGCGCTTCAGCCGAATTAGAGACTAGGGCAGGAATGGTAGCCGCCGAAGCTCCCAATGTTTTGAGAGCGACACGGCGAGAAAGGTTTGGTTTCATTGGTTACAATGGTAAGTGTTGCTTTTAGCTAAAAGCGTGCCCAGTATCATTTATACTAAAACTTAAAGCACATCAACTTTCGCGCCCTACCAAAAATTCGGCAAAATCTAATAAAGGCTTTTTGCGTTCTTCGGCAACGGGCAAGTTTTGCAAAACTTCAAACCCATGCGCAAAATACTCATCGGCCTTGGCTTGCGCGATTTTGTCAATCCCCAATTGGGTATAAATATCAGTTACAGCGGCTACTTTGGTGGCGGTATCATACGTGCCTTGTTCCTGAGCTAGCCAGTGATGAAGCTGTTTTTGGGTTTCTCCTTTCGCCAACAAAAGGGCTTCGATGAGCATAAACGTTTTTTTGTTAGCAATGATATCGCCGCCTACTTGTTTGCCAAATTTTTCGGGGTCACCATAGACGTCGAGCAAATCGTCTTTCAATTGAAAACCGAGTCCCATACTGACTCCCGCATCGTAGAGGGCTTGGGTCGTAGCGTCGTCAGCTCCTGCAATGATTCCGCCTAATTCCATAGCAAAACCCAATAGAACAGAAGTTTTGAGACGAATCATTTCAATATACTCTTCCTGCGATACGTCGGCGCGCGTCTCAAAATTCATGTCAAACTGCTGCCCTTCACACACCTCTGCCGCCGTCCGATTAAAACGCTTAATCACTTTGGGTAAATAAACAGGCTCCACCTCCAACAAAAGCTCATAGGCATTGACCAGCATGACATCTCCCGATAAAATAGCGGTATTGGCGTTCCATTTTTCGTGCACCGTCGGTTTGCCACGGCGCAAAGGAGCACAATCCATGATATCGTCGTGCATGAGGGTAAAATTATGAAACACTTCGACGGCCACGGCGGGTTTGAGGGTTTTCTGCCAATCGTCCGTAAAAAGGTGGGCCGAGAGCGTTGTCAAAAGAGGCCGTAAACGCTTACCACCCAACGACATAATGTATTGAATAGGTTCGTATAATTCAATGGGATTTGCTCCGTAGGTGGTGTTATCGACTTGCTTGCCTATGGCCTCTAAGAAAGGTTGAAACGTCATGCTATAGATAAGAATAAAAAGCTTTGAAGCCCAAAATAAGGGAACTTATACGTATAAACGGCGGCTGGCTAAAAAAGTTTTGAGGAAATTATGTAAAAACCTTTGGCAAAGTCCCCAACTTTGGCAAAGTTCGCGAAGGTACCACCCACAAGCTTGATTTTATGTTACGTCATCTACCAACCCTTTTTCTACTTCTTTGTTACAGTCTTCTACTTACAAGCTGTGCCACTTCCCAAACCAAATCTACGGCCGTAGCAGCTTCCTCAAACGCCTCCAACAAGTGGAGCGAACTGGTAAGCAATTCGACTGTTTTTCGTCAAAATCATACGGGATTTGCCTTATATGACCTCGAAAAACAAGAAACTGTCGCCGAATACCAAGCCGACCGCTATTTTACACCCGCCTCCAACGCCAAGCTTTTTACCCTCTACGCGGGGCTATGTATGCTCGGCGACTCTATTCCTGCCCTGCGCTATACCACTAAAGGCGATTCGTTGATTTTTTGGGGAACGGGAGACCCTTGCTTGCTTCATCCCGATATGCCAGCCTCAAACGTTTTTGCTTTTTTGAAAAACTGGCGCGGGCACTTATTTTATTATCCTCACAATTACACAGGTAAGCGCTTCGGAGCGGGCTGGTCGTGGGCCGATTACGCCGACTACTACCAAGCCGAAATTTCCCCGCTGCCTTTGTACGGCAACGTCGTACGCTTTACCAACAACACCGTAAGTCCGCGTACGTTCAAAGACAGTTTGCGTACGGCTACTTGGTCAGACAAATTCAAACTAACACGCGACGAATTTGCCAACAATTTTTACTCGATGGGTTGGCCTACCAAATCTTTCACTGAAGATTTACCCTTCCGCGTTGTCAATTCCACCATGACCTATTTGCTTTCGGATACGCTCAAAAAAGAAGTTCGGTTGTTTCCCAAAACAGCCCTTGGGCCACAATTCAAAACACTTTACAGCTTGCCTATTGATACCCTCTACCGCCGTATGTTGCAGGTGAGCGATAACATGTTTGCTGAGCAAATTTTACTCTTATGCGCCTCCCAACTCGACCCTAACAACGAAGGTATCGACGCTGCAAAAGCCATTGAGTACGTCAAAAAACAATTTTTAGCTGACCTTCCCGATGAACCTATTTGGGAAGATGGCTCGGGCTTATCACGCTACAATTTGTTTACGCCTCGTTCGGTAGTGAAATTGTTACAAAAAATTCATGCGAAAGTTCCTCAACAAGAACGCCTCTTTGGACTGATGTCTATTGGTGGAAAAGCAGGAACCATTCGGAATCAGTACAAAAGCAAAACGCCTTTTGTTTTTGCCAAAACGGGTTCGTTGGCCAATACGTATTGTTTGAGTGGTTATCTTCGTACCAAAAGCGGAAAAACGCTCGTTTTTAGCTTAATGAACGGTGCTTACATCAAAAAAACAGCCGAAATACGCGCAGAAGTAGAGCGAATTTTGACCGAAATTCACGAAAAATATTAGCATTCCTATCCTCTTTGCGGCTCTACGCTTTTGCATGGATGTCCCCATTTTGAAAACTTAATCTTTGTCTTCCCATGTCAGTCATTGAACAAATCAAACAGTCGAACCTAGGCCGTAATCCGCAATTGGTCGAATACAAATACGAACGCATGTCGGAGGGGTTATTTCTGTTTTTTCGGGCTACCGCTTCCGTCTTTTTTCACGACTTTTCCCAGCATTTTTCCACCACCGACCCAACTCACGTTTGGGGCTGTGGAGACTTGCATTTACAGAATTTTGGCACTTACAAAGCCGAAAACCGCTTAGTGTATTTCGACATTAATGATTTTGATGACGCCGCTCTACTCCCTGCGACTTGGGAACTGGCACGAATGCTCACCAGTATTTATTTAGCGGGCGAAGAGTTAGATTTGGAACCCGAAGAGAACGAACAAATGGCGCTCGCGTTTTTGAGCAGTTATACTAAAACCCTTGTTTCAGGAAAACCCATTGACATTGAAAGGCGTACTGCAACGGGGATGTTGGCCGTTTTTTTTGACCAACTCGAAAAACGCCGCCGCAAGGATTTTATCAAAGAGCGCACCATCAAAGTAGATGGCGAACGTAAACTCGACCTCGAAAATGGAAAAGCGTTGCCTATTTCAGCGCAAAAGCGTTCAGAAATCGAAACATTGCTAACTACTTGGCTTCAACAGCACCCCAATCCATTTTTTAATCGCATTTGTGACATCGGTGTTCGGCTTACGGGCACGGCTAGTTTGGGGCTGGAGCGCTATGTGATTTTGGTAGAAAATACCAAAGAAAAACAGTATTTACTCGACCTTAAAGAAGCCCGAGTTTCCACACTTGCGCCGCTTTTACCCCTCCCCCAGCCCACTTGGCTCAGCGAGGCCGCTAGGATTGTAGATATTCAGGGTCGGGTAAATAATGTGCTCCCTACTCTACTTTGTAACGTAGCAGGTCACGAAAAATCGTTTGTATTAAAAGAACTCCAACCCGAACAAGACAAGCTGGATTTTCACTTGTGGGATGGCGAATTGGAAACGCTCGAAGACCTCGTACGAACAATGGGCGTTATTGTTGCCTCGGGGCACTTGCGAAGTGCAGGGCGGCAAGGTTCGTCGATTGCTGATGAGCTGATTGAGTTTGCGAAACAATCACAGTGGCAGCAAGACCTACTCAACTTTTGCCGCAAGTACCCCAACAAAGTTCACCAAGATTATTTCGCTTTCTGTGAGGCATACGAAGAGGGCTTTTTTGAATGATTTCTTCTATTATCCAGTTTTTTAATGAAGTAGAATCAGCTATCGTACTTTTCTTTTGAGAAAAACACCAAATCAGGTTCGTAATCATTGCGCATTAAAATGGCGTTTTTTTCTTCCAATAGTGCCTTATTGAGTTCCTCCATTTGCTCAAAAGCCTCGGGCGAGGCTAATATTTCCCGACATAACTCATTATTTTACTATATTTTTTAAAAATATACAATTTTTCAAAAAACATCATGTTAGCCACATTTCATATGTAGAACACAAAAACGGGCACCTTTCAGCGCCCGTTTTTGTGTTCTACATATGAAAATCTTAATGGAAGAAGTCCTTCATTTTTTCAAAAAATCCTTTCTCATTTTTCCCAGGTTTAGGCTGGAAGTTAGGCGAGTTACGGAGCTTTTCGAGCAAAGCCCGTTCGTCGCTGCTGAGTTGCTTCGGAGTCCAGATGTTCACGTGAATCAATTGATCGCCACGACCGTATCCGTTCAACTCCTTGATACCTTTTCCTTTTAGTCGCAAAATTTTACCTCCCTGAATCCCCGCTTCAATCGGCACACGAGCCTTTCCATCAAGGGTTGGAACTTCGGCAGTTGTTCCCAAAGCAGCATCCACAAAACTGATGTGCAAGTCATACACAAGGTTGTTACTATCGCGTTTCAAGAACTCATCCTCTTCTTCTTCTACCACAATGAGCAAGTCACCTGCTACTCCTCCGCGTGGCGGCACATTTCCTTTACCGCTCATCGAAAGCTGCATACCATCGGCCACACCTCCAGGGATTTTGATGCTAATCAAATCCTCTTCTAGTACCCGCCCTTCGCCTGCACAAGCCTCACAGCGTTCGGTCACAATTTTGCCTTCACCATTACAAGTAGGGCACGTGCTAGTCGATACCATTTGGCCAAGCATGGTACTTACTACTTTGCGCACTTGTCCATTTCCGTTACAAGTATGGCATGTCTTGAGCGACCCTCCGTTTTTAGCCCCGTTTCCACCGCAGGTATTGCAACTTACATAACGCTTTACTTTAATTTTCTTTTCGGCGCCTTCAGCTACTTCGCGAAGATCTAGTTTAAGTTTGATGCGGAGGTCAGTCCCACGACGTACACGGCGCCCACCGCCACCACCGCCGCCGCCAAACATGTCCCCGAACGGTGACGAATCACCAAATATATCCCCAAATTGAGAGAAAATATCGTTAATATCGAAACCTTGACCACTGCCAAAGCCGCCGTTTCCGCCCATACCCGCGTGCCCGAACTGGTCATAGCGTTTGCGTTTATCAGCATCGCTTAGCACTCCGTAGGCTTCGGCAGCTTCTTTAAATTTTTCTTCCGCCGACGGGTCATCAGGGTTTTTGTCAGGGTGATATTTGATAGCCAATTTGCGGTAGGCTTTCTTGATTTCATCTTCTGACGCCCCTTTGCTTACGCCAAGAATTTCGTAATAATCTCTTTTCTGTGCCATTGTTTTGTGCGTTAGCGGATGATTTCCTTAGCTACCTACTACTACTTTTGCGTAGCGAATCACTTTTTCGTTTAAGAAATATCCTTTTTCAATTTCGTCAATTACTTTCCCTTTCAAATCCTCACTTGGCACAGGAAATTGCGTAATCGACTCGTGCAAGTCGGCGTCAAACACTTCACCTTTAGCAACCATTGGCTTCAGGCCTTTTCCTTCAAGTGTTTTTGAGAACTTGTTGTAAATCAGTCCAACACCTTCTTTTAAGGGAGCAATTTCGCTTACTGTTTCAAAGGATGCCATCGCACGCTCAAAATCATCCACTACTGGCAATACGGCCTTCATCAACTCCTCGTTAGCGCTTGAAATAAGCTCAAGTTTTTCTTTAGCAGTACGGCGACGGAAGTTTTCAAAATCGGCGTACAGACGCAGATATTTATCTTTCAATTCCGTAATTTCTGCCTCCAATTTCTCCGTTTTGGTCACCTCTGTTTCCTGCGCTATTTCGGTAGCCTCTGGTGTAGACGTAGTTTCTTCTGCAACAATCTCTTCGTTTTGGATTGGTTCGTTCTCAGTTGTCATATTTTTAAGAATACCTTTTATGCTCTTTTTGTAGTTACAAATCCCTAAATTTCTTTGCCACGACGCTCAAAACTGACAGATTGGCAGTTGGCCGCTATTCCAAAAGTCCCTCACAACGCGATTGAAAAGGCAAAGGTGAAACCAAAAAATTTTAAACCGAAAACTTTAA